>CANQDA010000007.1 GCA_947591155.1 uncultured Lachnospiraceae bacterium | reverse complement strand
ATATCCTGCAGCGCGATCACCTCCTGACGCACTTCCTCCTGCGTCAGCTTCTTGCGCGCGATGTGCTTGTTCTTCAGGTGGTACGGACAGTAAAGACAACCATTCACACAGTAGTTCGACAGGTACAGCGGCGCGAACATCACGATGCGGTTTCCGTAGAACGCCAGCTTGATCTCCTTCGCGATCTGATACATCTCCTCAACCTTCTCCGGGATGTCGCACGCCAGAAGCACGGATGCCTCCCGGTGCGTCAGACCCTGACAGACCGTCCCGGTCGCCGTCTTCTGCGGCCGCGCTTTCGCGAGGATCTGATCGATCAGCTCGACGTTGTTCTTGTTCTTCTCCGCATACTCGATCGTCTCGAGAATTTCCTCATGGTTGATGAATTCTTCTGCTTTCAGTGATTTCGGGTTGTAAACTGCCATCTTGCTTACCTCTTTTCTTTGTCTCTTATCTATTTTCCGGACTGCGCTCATCCACAGCCGAATCTTCTTACTTTTTTCATCATGCATTGCGCTCATATCCGACTTGCTTTGAGTCCTCCCATCCTCTGACGTCTCCCCGGTCGGTCACGACATGATAACCGATCGACTCCATGCGCTGCTCCAGGCAATGCCTGCACTGCGCCGACTCGTCCCCGGTGCAGATTTTGTTGTCGTACAGCTCGTATTTCTTCCGCACCGAAATCGGGGACAGGTTTGGCATCACGACGTTCGCGCCCGCCAAAATCCCCTTCTCGCGCCCCTGCGGGTCGATCGTCCCGAGCGCCGTCGTCGACGGGAGCAGCACGTTCGGATGGATCAGCCGTATGATCGACAGCAGATAGCAGGTCAGCTCCACGGTCCCCGCCGGCTCCTTTGCGAACGGCGTCGCCTGATGCGGAATGAACGGGCCGATGCCGCACATGTCCGGGTGAAACTCGTCAATGAACTTCAGGTCCTCCGCGAGCGTCCGCGCGGTCTGGTAAGGCGATCCGACCATGAATCCACAGCCCACCTGATAGCCGATCTCCCGCAGATCGCGCAGGCAGCGCATCCGATTGTCGAACGACATCTGCGGCGGGTGCAGCTTCTCATAATGCGCTTTGTCTGCGGTCTCGTGCCGCAGCAGATAACGGTCCGCCCCGGCGTCGAACATCCGCTGATAGCTCTCGCGGCTGCGCTCCCCGAGCGACAGCGTCACCGCGCAGTCCGGGTGATTCCTCTTGATCTGTCCAACCAGACGGCAGACCAGCTCGTCCGAAAAATGCGCGTCCTCCCCGCCTTGCAGGACGAAGGTCCGAAAGCCGAGCTCATACCCTTGCGCGCAGCATTCCAGGATCTCCTGCTCCGAGAGCCGGTAGCGCTCACAGAAGTGATTGCTCCTGCGAATTCCGCAGTAGTAGCAGTCGTTTTTACAGATGTTACTGATCTCGATCAGTCCGCGTATGTAGACGTCTCTCCCATAGACCCGCTGCCGCACGGCGGATGCCTTCTCTGCCAGCAGTGCCGCCGCCTCGTCCGCCTGATGTCCGGTCGGAGATTCATCTTCTGAGGTTCGCTTTGCTCTGTCCGACGCAGGCTTCTCAATCATATATCCGATCAGAGATTCGTACTCCGCAAGCGTCAGAAAATGTCGCGTCTCCAGTTTTTCGATCAAAGCTGCTGTCCGTTCATCCATTTTCATCTATCCCATCGCTACTCGTTTTGAAAGTAATCGAATTGTTACCGTGCGATCACAAACTGCGGCAGCCTTTTCGTCATCTCACCAGCAGCCGTTTCCGGCTGACGCACTCCTCGCGTTTTGCGAGCCACTCCTTCAGTTCCGGATACATCTTTTTCGCGAGCTCGTAGCCGTGCCAGTAGAAATCCTCGAGCTTCTCGAGATCCGTCTCCGTCCGGCTGACGCACGGAACCGTCGGCCGGATTGCGAAGACCTTTCCCTGTTTTTCCAGGCGGTTGATCAGATCCATCTCCCGGTTGTAGGAGTGGTTGCGCATCATCAGCGCACGGGCAAGTCCCGGATACTTCCGATAGACGAGCTTCGCGAGCTTCATCAGCGACGCGTTGCCCTCCTTTTTGTAGTAGCCGTGCCCCCTCGTCAGGATCACGATGTTGTAGTCGAAGCCATCCGCGATCGCCTTGCGCACCGGCACCGAATCCGCGATCCCTCCGTCCATCATCGGAACCCCGTCGATCTCCGCCATTGCCGCCGCGAACGGCAGGCTCGACGACGCCCGGCAGATGTCCATCAACCGCGCCTTGTCGTGGTATTCCTCGAAGAACTGCGCCCTGCCCGTCAGGCAGTTCGTCGCCGCGAGCAGACAGCGCGTCGGCGACTTCGCAAACGCCTTAAAGTTAAACGGATAGTCGTGGTACGGAAACTGGTCGAAGAGCAGGTCCATATTCATGAAATGCCTTGTCTTCACCATCGTGCGGAACCCGTACAGCTCATAGTCGAGCTGCGCGTCGAGCATACACTCCTTCGTGCGCAGGATCTGGCCCGACACGTAATCCACCGCGTTGCACGCGCCCGCGGATACCCCGATCACATACGGAACCACAAGCTTACGCTCCATAAAGTAATCCAGCACGCCGCTTGTGAAAATACCGCGCTGTCCGCCGCCTTCCAGGATCATTCCCACTTTTTTCATCGTTCCTTCACCCCTCCCGGACCGATCCCCTCCGTACTTTCGATTCCGACCCGCTCATTTTTTCTGATTTCTCGTCAATCAATATTCATATGATCTCATTTTTCTGTGTCGCTCGTATTTGTATGATCTCATTTTCCCGCGTCACTCGTATCTGTATGGTCTCGTTCCCCTGCATCGCTCGTCTGCGATGTGGTATACAGATACAGACCCACCAGTATGATCACCGCTCCGACGACCTGCTGCAGCGCCGGAACCTGCCCGAACAGGAAGATCCCAAGCACCGTCGCGAACACCGGTTCCCCGAGCTTCGCCGTCGAAATGAACGTCGCCGGCAGATATTTCAGTCCCCAGCTGAACACACTGTGTCCGAGCAGCGTACAGCACAGCGCAAGCCCCAGTCCGAGCGCGTAGTTCTTCGGCTCATAGCCGACGACCGGAAGACGCGTCGCCGCGCAGAAGAGCGCGAGCGTCAGCGCGGCCGTCCCGTACACCAGAAACGTGTAGAGCATCGTCGACATCTTCCTGCGCTCCAACCGCCCGATCAGCGTGTACAGCGCCACGAAGAACGCCCCCGTCACCGCCAGCAGATCGCCGCGGACCGCGTTGCTGCCCGCGCCGCGGTCGCTCAAGGCCAACACGACGCTACCAGCAAAGGTCAGCACAATGCAGAACGCTCCCAGCAGGGAGAGCTTTTCCTTCAGGAACAGAATTGACACGATCGCGACAAAGAATACCTCTGTGTCCACAAGCACTGTGCTCGAGGCGATTGACGTGTATGCGATCGACTGAAAATAGAAGGAAAAATGGCAGGCGAGGAATACGCCGCTCAAGACACACATCAGCACGGTCCGCTTCCCAAGCGCCTTCCACTCCTCCCGGCAGTTTTTCCACGCGACCGGAAGCAAAATCACGGCGGCAAAAAACATACGGTAAAACGCGATCACAACCGCCGGAGCGGTTGTGTATTTTACAAAGATCGCGGAAAAAGAGACCCCGAGCACCCCGAGGAGTACGATCAACTTCGCTTTCATAGATTCTGGATCCCTCTCTTTTCCTATGCTTCGGTCTCGCTTTCAGGCTCTGTCTCCGCCTCGGCTGTCCCGGATTCCGTGGATTCCGCCTCGGTCTCCCCTGATCCGGTCTCCGACTCAGCCGCTTCCGTGACAAGCTCCGCGCCGGTGAACTCGGTCTCTGTCTCCGTCTCGACCTCCGCGTCCACGATATTCGCGTTCTCCATCAGGAAATCAAGCACCTTCTCCTGAAGCAGGCTGATGCGGATCTCTTCCTCGTCGTTCGCCGCGATCAGCTCCTCCGCCGTCTCGTATCCGTACTGTTCGGCGTATCGCTGTGTCCCGGCCTCGTATTCCTCATCGCTGAGCTCTATACCCTCAGCCTCGGCGATCGCCTTCAGATACATCTCCTGCTGCAGCATCTCCTGGCTGGTCATCACAGCCTCCTCCTGGAACTGTTCCGGCGTCATCTCCAGATACGCTGACAGGAAATCCTCAAACTCCATCGAATACATCTCCGCCGCGCTTCTGTAATTCTGCTCGAGCAGGGTGACATAGTAATCGACAACGTCCTGCGGGTAGCCGTGGATCTCGCTCGCATTCGCAATCTGCGTCAGGAGATCTCCCATGAGATTGTTCTCGATCTGCTCCTCTTTCCCTTCCATGAGTGTCGCGCGGATACTCTCCCGGTAGGAAGCCACATCCGGATACGCTCCGTCCGTGACGGCGTTTGCCACCTCATCGGTTAGTTCCGGGATACGTTTGATCTCGTTGACCGTGACTGTGAACACGACGTCCGCTCCGGCCAAATCCTCGCTGCCGTAGTTCTCCGGAAATGTCAGCGGAAGATCGACCGTCTCGCCGACCGCCACTCCGATCAGTCCGTCCTCAAAGCCGTCGATAAACGTGCCGGAACCGATCGTCAGATCATATCCTTTGGCCGTGCCGCCGTCAAAGGCGACTCCTTCCTTCTTGCCCTCATAATCGATATTGACCGTATCGCCGTCCTGCACGGAGCCCTCCGTCAGTGTCTCCAGCTGATCCGAATTTTGAAGGTCGAACAGGATCTCCTGATCGATCTCCTCCTCCGTGACCTCAGCCGCCTCTCTCACGACGGTCAAGCCCTTGTATTCGCCCAACGTCACATAGTCCGACGCCGTATACTCCGGCTTCTCCGGAACGGTCATCTCTGTCTCGGCCTCGATACTCTCCTCGGCCCCGTTGATCGCGTCGGCTACGGACTCCTGCTCTGTATCGGCCTCATCAGCGTCCGCGCTCTCCTGCGCGCCGTCTTTCGTCTGCGACGCCTCGGACACCGCCTCCGTCCCGTTCTCCTCCGCCGTCGCTGCGGCTGCCACAGCGGAAACGGCCAGACAAACGGAACAAAGAAGGGCCGCAAATATATTCTTTCTTCTCATAATAACTGACTCCTCTCGTCCAAGATACTTTGAGTATACCATATACGCCCCGGTTTCGCACTAGGAAATATTATTTTTCCATTTTTATTGCACTTTCTCCGAAATTAATATAGTATTCGTTTCGTCGTATTTCGTCAATATCCAAAAATAAGATAAATAAAGGGATTTTTAAGGCTTTAAAGAAATCGCATTGTATCCTTTACTCTCATGTAAAAGACTTCAAGCTCGGCAAACATAAAATCTTCATCAGAATTTGTTATGTCAAGGTTATTAATATTGATTTTTGTTTAATAACCTTGTATAATTAAGTATCATTAAAATGTTTTCGTACAGATTCAGAATTGCCCGATTTGTAATTAATTGGCTCACAGGAACTCAAAATATATATTGAATAATCCACACTGACAGCAGTATAATAACCATGAAAGGAAGTGTATTTATGAGCAACCGTGAATTTGCCAAGATTCTTATCGATCAGATACCAGACAGTAAAATGTACTATGTCGTTGCCTATTTGCAGGGAATCTCCGTGCCGGATGAAATCCCGAATGCCGAAACACTGGCATCAATGGAAGAACTCGAACGCGGCGGCGGTACAGTATTCACCGGGAGCACAGCGGATCTTTTTGCTGAACTGATGGAGGAATAATTATGCTTAATGTAAGATACTCCACCAGATTCAAGAAAGATTTCAAAACCTGCGTAAAACGTGGAAACCAAATGGCATTACTGCAACAGGCGATTGATACGCTCCGCATTCCTGCACCTCTGCCAGCAAAAAACAGGGATCATAATCTAATCGGAAAATATGCCGGGTACAGAGAATGCCATATTGAGCCGGACTGGCTATTAATTTACAAACAGACTGATACGGAACTGCTTCTTAACCGAACAGGCACCCATGCTGATCTGTTCGGCATATAATGTCTTGCAAATCATAATGACACCGCCCCGCTCTTGCCAAAGTCCGGAGGCGGTTTTCTTCTTTTCTGTCAGCTTCTCAACTCTGCGCGCTGTATCGCAATGTTCTCCACATTGCATCCTCGTTCCTTAAATCTCTTGAATGAATTGTTGTATAGCCTCTCATCCATCATTTCAAATTCCTGTCTCAATATCCGCCTCGGCCGTCCTGTAAGCCCACAATTCGTTCTTTGCTTTGAAAATAAAACCCAAAGAATTATTGCACTTTTCCAGAAACAATGCTAGAATGCTAAAATGAAGAAAAAATTTATGGATCAAATCTAAATTCACGGAGGTACATATGCCAACAGCACTCAAAGTTTTACTGATCATACTGCTTGTACTTGTCGTCGCGCTGATCGTCCTCTATTTCGTCGGGCGCAAGATGCAGAAGAAGCAGGCCGCGCAGCAGGAACAGATGGAAGCGGCCAAACAGACGCTATCGATGCTGATCATTGACAAGAAACGAATGCCGATCAAAGATTCGGGATTGCCGCAGATGGTGATCGACCAGACGCCGAAGCTGATGCGGCGCTCCAAGCTCCCGATCGTCAAGGCGAAGGTCGGGCCCCGTATCATGACGCTCGTCAGCGACGCCGCCGTTTTCGACACGATCCCGGTCAAGAAGGAAGTCAAAGCCGTCGTCAGCGGCATCTACATTATGGAAGTGAGAGGCGTGCGCGGACCGCTTGAGACCGTGCAGAAGAAAAAAGGCTTCTGGGCAAGGACACGCGACAAGCTCTCCAAAAAGATCGACGAAGAGAACAAGAATCTTCAAAAGGCAAGCGGAAAAAAAGGAAAGAAATAAAATAACGGGCGAGGACGCAATGTCCTCGCCAATTCTTTTGCCCCTTTGTAACGCTGTCTCTCATTTCCGTCAAAAATTTTTTCTTTTGTCAGGCCTTCTCTTTGGTCATCACATCCTGCAGATACGCCGCGAACGCGCCGATCAGGATACAGCCGGCGTAGAGCATTCCGTCAAAGTGGAACGCCGAAATGAGGAAGTAGCAAGCGAACACGATCACCGCGAAAACAGCGCACCAAAGCGCGTTGCTCATTCTCTTTTTCCTCTCCTTGCTTGTCAGCGCGTCCTTCATGTATGCCACAAACGCGCCGATCAGGATGCAGCCGGCGTAGACAAATCCATCCATATGGAGCACCGGAACGCAAAAGTAGCAGACAAATACGACCACTGCGAGAACGGCACACCAAAGTGCGTTGTTGAATTTCTTCATAGTTGTTTTCTCCTTTACATTGATTGAATTATTTATTTGCAATTCCGCCTTCGGCAGATCTGCTTTCCGATGATATTTTATGATTTCTGTAGCCTTTCGGCTTTATCCGCTTTTATAAATTGATACGTGGGGCAATGGCTTTTGTTAGGAAGAAATTTCTATAAGTATTTTACCATATACAAAAGTTTCTTCAAAGTTCTCAGACCTGACGTTTGTGAAATCAAACCTGACGTTTGTGAAATTGCGCCTTAGAGAAACAAAAAACTGCCGGATCGGATCAATCCAAACAGTTTTTTAATTGCGTCTTTTGTTTTCTTTTGCCCTGTCTCACCCGAGTGAAATCGGACGAAAACTTCTATGAAATCACCGAAGGTGAAACCTCGGACTTCCCTTCGCGACCGCGCGGATCCGAATCTGACAGTCCGCGACATGCTCATAGTTGAGCTCGAGCCGGTATGCGACATGGATCTCGAGAAGATCCTCCTCTTCCACCGTCCTCATATCCGTCACTTCCAGTCCCACCAGCATTTCCCCGAATGGCGTCTCATACCAGCACTCCGTCTTTTCTTCGCGCAGGAAGGTCATTTTCACGTTCACGGCGCCCTTTTTCACAATCTCCATGCCGCCGTCTTTCAGCGTGATGCGGTTGCTGACGACGTCCCCGTTCTCCTCTACCTGCTCGTCGTACAGCAGGTAATGTTTCCCGTTCCGAAAATAATACTTCCCGGCGGAAAAGACTTCGATCTCCTCGTCCTGCGCGGTATTCAGTGTGTGGAGTCCCTTTACGCTGACCAGAACGTCTTCCGTCATCCGAGAATCCCCTCCTTGATCTGTTTTCTTTTTCTGTATTCTCCCGCAGGACATAGTATGCAAAATTATACTTTGCATGTCGTGATATCAGTATTCCTCAATATTGATCTTTTGCGTCGTCTCAATGTCGTACGGAAGAATAGAATTCGCGAAGCGCTTGAATTTGTCCGCGGCGTCGCTGACATAAAACTTGTAGGGTTCGTTACCAGGAGGCTTCGCCTGTGTATTCAGAAGGTTCTTCTGCGCCAGCAGACGTTCCAGCTCCTTCGCCGTCTCGTAGGCCGGATTCACCAGATGCACCTCAGGCCCTGTGATCTCCCCGATCAGTGAACGCAAAAGCGGATAATGTGTGCAGCCAAGGATCAGGCTGTCGATCCCCTCGTCCAGCAATTCTTTCAGATATCGGCTCGCCACCGTCTCCGTCACCGGATCCTTCAGCCAGCCCTCCTCCACAAGAGGCACGAATAGCGGACAGGCCTTCCCGTACACCGTGATCTCCGGGTCCTCTGCACGGATCAACTGGTCGTACATCCCGCTGTTGATCGTGCTCTCCGTGCCGATCACGCCGACTTTTTTGTTCACGGTGGATGCAGCCGCGACGCGCGCGCCGGACTTGATCACGCCGATGATCGGAATATCCAGCTCCTTCTCCACCTCGTCGAGCGCCAGCGCGCTGGCCGTATTGCAGGCAATGACGATCGCCTTGACCTGCTCGGTGCGCAGGAAGCGGATGATCTGCCGCGAGTAGCGCAGGATCGTCTCCCGCGACTTGCTCCCGTACGGCACGCGGGCCGTGTCCCCGAAATATACGATGCGCTCGTTCGGAAGGTTGCGCATGATCTCCCTCGCAACGGTCAGCCCGCCCACGCCGGAGTCAAACACGCCGATCGGCGCGGCGCAGATCGCGCGCTCTGTCTGTTCTGCCATTTCTGTGTTGCCCTCCATGTTGTTCTTCGATGCATTATAACCGAATGTTTGAGCCGTGCCGACCTCGAAAAAGCTACGCACGGCTCATTTTCTACGCGAAGAGTATCGCTTCTCCGTCCAGAAACGCAAAGCGCACCGGCTCTTCCGTCGTAAATTCCGCCCGCCCGCTCGTCGCTTCCGTGACCGCGTCGCGAAGCTCCTTTATCTGCTCCTGCGGGACCAGCGTCTGCACGGCCACACTGTCAGTATATTCCGAACTGATGATAGAAAGTCCTCTTTGACCCAGCAGGTACTGGATCTTCCCGATCCCATTGTAATCCGTGCGGATCGAGAGCAGCACGCCGTCCCTCTTGTCGACCACGGCGCTGCCGCGCAGTCCCTCCTGCACCGCCTTTGAGTACGCGCGCACAAGGCCGCCCGTGCCGAGCAGCGTCCCGCCGAAATAGCGCGTGACGACGACCGCCGCGTTGTGGATCTCCTCGCCGAGCAACACGTCCAGCATCGGGCGTCCCGCGGTTCCCTGCGGCTCCCCGTCATCGCTGCAGCGCTGAATCTCACAGTGCTCCCCCACGACAAACGCCGAGCAGTTGTGCGTCGCGTTCCAGTATTTTTTCTTCATCGCGGTGATAAATCCCAGCGCGTCTTCCTCGCTGTTCACCGGCTGCACCGTGGCGATAAAGCGGGATTTTTTTTCGACGATCTCGCCCTCGCCGCCCTTGTAGACGATCTTCATTGACACCTCTTATTTTCTCAGTCTCTCTCGACCTCGACGATCTCGCCTGTCTGCGCGTCGATCTTGTACTCATACTCCGCTCGGCCGTCGCGCAGCTCCAGCTCATAATCATAGAAACGTCCGTCGTACTCAAACTTCAGCTTGGCAAGCTCCGCATCCGCCTCAGCGATACCGGAATCGTCCAGCGCGATCTGCACGGCCTCCTCATAGCCGATCAGCTCCGTGCCGTCGACCGTAACTTTCACGGCGCTCCCGGCAGCCGCCCCGGCCGCATTTCCGTCCGCCGCGCCCGCGTCCGTCTGCCCTTCCGCGGAAGCGTCCTGCTCCGTCTGCGCCTCTCCGGAGGCATCTGTCTTCTGCGCACCCGAAGAAGCCGCGTCGCCCGTCAGCGTCAGCTCCGGCGTCGCTTCCTCAACCGCGCGGCCCTCGATGCTCCACTCCAGGATCATGCCGTCCGTCTCCCGAAGCATATATTCATAACTGTTGTCCCCATAGGAAAATTCCACCTCGACGACGTCCTCGCCGTCCTCGCGTTCCCGCACCGTGCGCAGCCGCGAAACATCCGCCTCCGCGACGCCCGCGTCAGAAAGCGCAATTGTCTCCGCGCCCGCCTCGTCAAGCGGCAGAGCGACATTCTCCTGCGCCAGCGCCGCGCCCGAAATCGCGCAGAACCCGGCCGCGCAGAACACTGCCGCAAATCCTTTTCCCAACATTCTTTTCATCATCACAGACCTCCATTTCCCTGTTCCTCTCAAACGCCGGAACAGTCCAGAATAAATTCCGTTCCAAAATGGTACCCACACATACTCGTAATGGCACGGTCATTTTACAGTCCCCATTATATATCATCTCCAAACGCGATGCAAGACCACGCATAAACCGCTTCCTTTGGTGGAATAATTTGTTATATTGAACGATTTATGCCCAAAGGAGCAAAGCTTTATGGAAAACACGCAAAAGGCTGATGAAAAAAACCAATTGTCCGACAATCAAATACCAGGCGGAAAGAATCAGGAAAACCGCCTGTCCGAGGTGGTACAGGCGATCCGGCGTCTTCCCTGGAAACGCATCCTGATCGGGGTCGGCGCTGCCGCGGCTGTCTTTTTGTTCGCGTTTCTCGGACTGGTCTGGCGTCTCGCGGCGACCGCCCCGGACATTGACACGATCAGCGTCTCTCCATCGGAATCTGCCACATATATCTGCGATCAAAACGGCAATTATCTGCGCAAACTCACCCTTGCGACCGCGAACCGCGACATCGTCACGCTGGACGAGATCCCCGATTCCCTGCAAAAAGCGATGATCGCAATCGAGGACGAGCGTTTCTATGAACACGGCGGCATCGACCTTCACGGCATCATGCGCGCATTTCTGAGCGGGCTCACAAGCGGCTCCTTCTCGGAGGGCGCGAGCACGATCACACAGCAACTCATCAAAAACAGCGTGTTCACCGAGTGGACAAAAGAAACCTCCTTCGCCGAACGCTTCCGTCGGAAGATACAGGAACAGTATCTCGCGCTGCAACTCGAAAAGCGCATCTCCAAGGACGAGATCCTCGAGGACTATCTGAACACGATCAATCTGGGTGCTGGGTGCTACGGCGTGCAATCGGCCGCGCGGCGCTATTTCGGCAAGGACGTGTCCGCGCTGACGGTCTCTGAGTCAGCGGTGCTCGCCGCCATTCCGCAAAACCCGAGCCGTTACAATCCAATCGTAAATCCTGAAGAGAACAGCAAGCGCCGGGCGGTTGTGCTTCGCTACATGACCGAACAGGGTTATCTGTCCGAATCAGAGCGTGAGACTGCGCTCAACGACGATGTATACGCCCGCGTACAGGAGACCGACGCGGCCCATGAAGACTCCGACGTCTACTCCTACTATGAGGATGCATTAATTGAGCAGGCGATCGACGCGTTGGTAGAGGAGAAAGACTATTCCTCCGAGCAGGCGTACCGCGCCGTGTACAGCGGAGGACTGCGCATTTTCTCCGCGCAGGATACCTCGCTTCAACAGATCTGCGACGAGGAATTCTCAAATCCCGCAAATTTCCCGGAAGGAACTGAGTTCGGTATCGACTATGCCCTGAGCGTCTCCGACGCGGCCGGACAGGTCACGCACTACGGCTCGGAAGCCCTTCGCAGCTATATCCGAGAGAACATCGACGGCTCGTTTGACCTGCTCTGCGGCTCGGAGGACGAGGCGCAGGGGTACGCCAATGCGTTCCGTGAGCATGTGTTGGAAATGACCGCAGCAAATGTCCCCGAAGACGACTTCCATGGGAATTCCAGCGAAGATTCCGAGGATGATACCGATGGAGATTCCGACAAAATTTCCAAAGAAGAGGCCGATGAGAAGTCCGGCGAGGATTCTGGCAACAGTGGTGCAACCGTACTCGGAGAACGTCTCTCGCTCTCGCCCCAGCCGCAGGCTTCGCTCGTGCTCATGGACCAGGCGACCGGCCTCGTGCGCGCTCTGGTCGGCGGCCGCGGCGAAAAGACCGCCAGCCTCACCCTGAACCGCGCGACCGAGACGACGCGCCAACCCGGCTCCACCTTCAAGATCCTGACCGCCTACGCCCCCGCGATCGACGCTTTTGACAAAACACTCGCCACGCTCTACAAAAACGAGCGCTACAAGTACGAGGACGGCACGCCAGTCAGCAACTGGGACTTCACGGATTACTCCGGCACGGCGACGATCCGCGAGGCGATCACACGCTCGATCAACGTCATTGCGGTGAAATGCATCACTGAGATCTCCCCGCGTCTCGGCTATGAGTACGCGCGCAGATTCGGAATCTCTACCTTGCAGGAATCCTACACCGCCCCGGACGGCAGCCAGTCCTCGGATATCGTACAGCCGCTCGCACTCGGCGGCATCACGAAGGGCGTCACGAATCTGGAGCTCTGCGCCGCCTACGCCGCGATCGCGAACCGGGGCGTCTACCGCACGCCGAAATTTTTTACGAAGATTCTGGATCGACAGGGGAATGTCCTGATCGACCGGACAAACGATCTGATGGACGATGCAGACAATATCACAACTGCCAGAGCAGACCGTCTGAAGCGAGCCTTGTTCGGAAATCGGGACAATCTGCGCGCCGTAGAGACAGCCTCCTCTGCCCGTCTTGCTCCCGGAGAAACGCAAAAAGACAACACCCGCGTCCTATCCGAAAGCACAGCGTTTCTCCTTACCGACGCGATGAAGGACGTCGTCAACGCCCCCGACGGCACAGCCTACGGGACGATCGAAGCGGGGATGCAGCCCGTCGCCGGAAAGACCGGGACTACCTCCAACTACAAGGACATCTGGTTCGTCGGCTACACGCCGTTCTACACCTGCTGCGTCTGGGGCGGCTACGACAACAACCGAGACCTGCCTCTGGAATCCACGTACCACACGTACAACAAGATCCTCTGGTCCGCCGTCATGAATCGCGTCCACGAAGGGATCGCCAGCTCCGACTTCCCGATTCCCAAAACCGTCGAGCCGGTGACGCTGTGCCGTGAATCCCACCTGCCCGCCGTGTCCGGCGGCTGCAAGGAAACTTACGTGGAATATTTTGCCGTCGGCACCGAGCCGCAGAAAAAATGCTCCCTGCACAAGCCCGCGCCCGAGACCGAAAAAAAGACGATCTACTCGGATCTGCTCGGACGCCTCAAAAAGAAGACAAAATCCGAAAGCGAGTCAGAGTCTGAATCGGAAAGTGAATCGGAGACCATGTCCGAAACAAAAGGCGCGTCGGAATCGGAAGCTTCATCCAATACAAAAAGTGAACCGGAAGCGGAATCAACGAATAAATCAGGGGATAAATCGGAATCAGACTCCGGAGGCGAAAGCAAAACGGAATCAGAAAACGAACCCGACTCGATGTACTCTCCCGAAAGCAAGCAGGATAACTCGAACAATGCTTTTCCAGAAGAAAATCAGGCGCAAAATAATACCGTCCAGCCGGACACCAGCTCCTTTGACGACCTGATGAACCGTTTGACCGGATCGCAGTAAAAAACAGGCAACTGCATTTCTTTCATGAAAGCAGTTGCCCTTTTTTATCATTTCTTCCGCTGCCTATGCATGCGGGATATTCGTGTGCTCCGAAATCTCGCTGCTAATCGTGACCAGATCATCCACGGACAGATCATGCAGCTTTTTATGTCCTGTGATGCGCGCGAAAGTCTTTAACTCCCCAAGCGATACGTTGAGGTAGTTTGCCACGCGCTGCGCCGCCGCGTCCACCTTGACGCGCGCCCGAAGCGCTGGATCCTGCGTCGCGATTCCTGCCGGACACATGCCGGAGCCGCAGATGCGATACTGCTGGCACGCCGCCGCGATCAGCGGAGCCGAAGCCACCGCCACCGCGTCCGCTCCCATCGCGATCGCCTTCGCAAAATCCGAGGATACTCTCAGGCCGCCTGTGATGACAAGAGCGATATCCGAGTTGACAGAATCCAGATATTTCCTCGCCCGATAAAGCGCGTAGACCGTCGGAACACTCGTGGATTCGCGCAGGAAGAACGGACTGGAACCGGTCGCCCCGCCTCTCCCGTCGATCGTGATGAAATCCGGCTCCGCGTAGACGCAGAATTCCAGATCTTTCTCGATGCGTCCTGCCGCGATCTTGATGCCGACCGGACGCCCGTCGGACGCCTCGCGCAGCATGTAGACCAACTCTTTCAGATCGTCTTTTGTGTTGATATCCGGGAATTTGGACGGGCTCTGCACGTCCTTGCCCATCTCCTTGCCGCGGATCTTTGCAATCTCCTTCGTCACCTTGTCCCCCGGCAGATGGCCGCCCATGCCGGGCTTTGTGCCCTGGCCGATCTTAATCTCGATCGCGTCCGAGGTTTGGAGGTTTTCCGGCGTCACGCTGTAACGGTTCGGGACATACTCAAAAATATACTTGTAAGCCGCCGCCTTCTCCTCGGGAAGTATGCCTCCCTCGCCGCTGCACATCGCCGTCTTCGCCATCGCGCTGCCCTTTGCCAGCGACACCTTCGCCTCCTTCGAGAGCGCGCCGAACGACATGTGCGAAATATAGATCGGACTTTCCAGCACCATCGGCTTCTTCGCGTGTTTGCCGATCACGGTCGTCGTGTCGACTTCCTCGCCGTCGTCAAGCGGCGGCGGATTCAGCTGCGCGCCGAGGAGCAGGATATCGTCCCAGCCCGGCATCGGCATCTGTGTACTCATCGCGCTGTGCAGGGAATGCCCGCTCACCGCCATCTCGTGGATCTCCTTCATATAACGGCACGCGGGATCCGTCCGCGCGAACAGCGGATCGTACGACAGATCGAGCGGCTTATCAGACGCCACAGGCTCCTCAGGCACCGCCGTGTCCTCCAGCGGGGCAAACTTGTCCGCCGACTGGCGGCAGATCGGACAGCTAAAATCCTCCGGGATGCTGTCGCCCTCGTAGATATAACCGCAGACTGAACATCTGTATTTCATATTCCTCTCCCTTTCCCAACTCCACGTTGTAATGATATCAATTTCAAAGTCAAGTTATGCCGCATCACAGATCAGGCCGATCCGCAATCGGCCCGCACTAACAACTTCAGGAAAATACAGAACCGGCTGGTCTGTCTGCGCAGATCAGCCGATCATTTTTTCCATATAATCACAAATTAATAGTTCTCCGCCCTCACCTGGAAATAACTCTGAGGATGCGCGCAAACCGGGCAAACCTCCGGGGCCTTCTTGCCCACGCAGATATGACCGCAGTTCGAGCACTGCCATACCACGTCGCCTTCCTTGGAGAACACAAGGTCGCCCTTGATGTTCGCGAGCAGCTTGCGGTAACGCTCCTCATGCTCCTTCTCAATCTTCGCCACTTCCTCGAACAGGAAAGCGATGTCGTCGAAGCCTTCCTCTTTCGCGTCCTTCGCGAAGCCCGCGTACATATCGGTCCACTCGTAATTCTCTCCCGCCGCTGCGTCCTCAAGATTCTCGATCGTGGAGCCCACCGCGCCGCCGTTTAACAGCTTGTACCAAATCTTCGCGTGCTCCTTCTCGTTCGCGGCCGTCTCCTCAAAAATCGCCGCAATCTGCACATAGCCGTCCTTCTTCGCCTTGCTCGCGAAATAGGTGTATTTGTTGCGTGCCTGAGACTCCCCGGCAAACGCCGCCAACAGATTCTTCTCGGTCTTGCTTCCCTTTAATTCTTTCATTATATATGTCCTCCTTCTAAATTAATAATTATTCCTGTTATTAGAGATAATACTGTTTCTTGCAGAAAATGTCAAGGCCTTTTCCTCATAATCTACTATTTTTTCCGACTGAATCGACAGGATGCTGCAAAATAGTTTTCTTGTCCGTTCTTCTGCGCATTCCTGCTCGCTCCCATGCTCTCCTGTACACGCCGCCGGACTTGACAAAGCCCCGCAAAACCTGTATAGTTAGGGAGTCCGTGCAGCCGGGGAGATAGCGGTGCCCTGTACCTGCAATCCGCTACAGCAGGGGTGATGCCGAACGGAGGGTGTACGATTGCGGAGCAGCCTCTGATAAGTGGTGTTGACGTCCGGGTCTTGCGCAACAGGGACCCGTGAACCGTGTCAGGTTGGGAACAAAGCAGCACTAAGCGGAACTCTCTGTGTGCCGCGAGGGTGCCTGGGCCGAGCTAACTGTCAGAGTAACGTCCGTGATATGCATTCGATGGGAGGCGCACGGATTTTATATAGCAAACGTCAAATAAATTTCCGTTTACTATAACCCTCCGGGGGATGCGCACGAATTTGCAGTAGAAGTATGCTGCTTACGCAGCGCAAATTCGGCGCAGGAAACGAACAAAACAATCAATGTTTTGTTGTTTCCTATATTTAAAAAGCCCAGTCTCCATGAAAGGATTCTATCATGATGTCCTTGCCCCCGGTATCCCGGGAAACCGATGAAAAATTTATGCGCGAGGCGCTGCGACAGGCCCGCAAAGCCTACGCGCTGCGGGAGGTTCCGATCGGCTGCGTGATCGTCTGCGATGGAAAGGTCGTCGCGCGCGGCTACAACCGCCGCAACACCGATAAGAACACCACCTCACACGCGGAGATCAACGCGATCCGCCGCGCCAGCAAAAAGCTCGGCGACTGGAGGCTGGAGGGATGCACGATCTACATCACGCTGGAGCCCTGTCAGATGTGCGCCGGGGCGATCGTCCAGTCCCGCATCACGCGCGCGGTCATCGGCAGCATGAACCCCAAGGCCGGCTGCGCAGGTTCTGTACTCAATCTTCTGGAGATGGAGCAGTTCAATCATCAGGTGATCGTCGAGCGTGGCGTGCTGGAGCAGGAATGCAGCGAGATGCTGTCCGGGTTTTTCCGCGAACTGCGGGAGCAAAAGAAAGAGCAGAAAAGCTGACCGCAGCAGAGTGTAATCTCGTTCTCGAACGATTCGGAGAATCAGGGTGCAAGAGAAAAAACAGACAACACAAGTTCGCGGGGAAGTTTAAGAAAACAGTTGACGGGAGAAATCCCTTGACTTATAATGAAAAAGCACTGACTTGGAGAGTTATCGAAGTGGTCATAACGAGCCGCACTCGAAATGCGGTTGTCCTTTACTGGGCACGTGGGTTCGAATCCCACACTCTCCGCTACGTAAAAAAGTCCTCGAGTATCCGCCCGGGGACTTTTTTACGCGATAGAACAGAATAGACGCCCGTTTTTAGCTAGTAAACATAAAATTTTTTGCTTTGTCAATAACCGTAACACGAATGGTAAAAATACAACGTAAACGGAAACAAAAGAGCTGCCGTATTGCGGCAGCCCCTTCACAAATCATATAAACCCGTGTTTCTGTAAACCCTATCCGACCCGGAAGCGGCTCTTTCCGCCTTCCGCCTCCGTCACGATGCTCTCGATCGAGTGCTGCACCATGTCGCTGACCGCGTTCTCCGTGTAGAACGCCATGTGCGGGAGCATCAGCACGTTCGGCATATCCTTGAGAATCGACATCTCGTGGTGTCCGATCAGCTTGTACTTGTAGTCCCCGTAGAAGATTCCAAGCTCATTCTCAATGACATCCAGCGCCGCCGCGCTGACCTTGCCCTGTTCGAGCGCGTCGATCAGTACCGGTGTGTCGATCACGCTGCCGCGCGAAGTGTTCACAAGCACGACGCCGTCCTTCATCTTCGCGAGCGTCTCCCTGCAGACGATGTGGTGCGTGCCGTCCACCGCCGGTACGTGGAAAGTGATGACGTCGCTCTCAGCAAACAGCGTATCGCGGTCCACATAGGTCGCGTACTGCTTCACGCTGTCCTTCTCATACAGATCGTTCGCCATGATGCGGCAGCCGAAGCCGCTCAGGTTGCGGATCACATGCTCTCCCATCCGCCCGGTGCCGATGACGCCGACCGTCAAATCCCCGAGCTGCCGCCCGATGCTGTCCTTCAGCGAATAGTCCATGCCGTCCGCGCGCTTCATGATCATCTTCATCTTGCGCAGCGCCATGAGGATCAGCATCACCGTGTAATCCGCCACGCTCCCGGTTGAGTAAGCGACATTGCTCACCGTAATCCCGCAGCGCTTCGCGGCCTCGACGTCCACATGATCGTAACCGATCGTACGGGTCGAGATGTGTTTCACGCCCATCTCCTTCCAGACCTTGATGATGTCCTCGGTGATCGCCGTCGTGAGCACACTCACCCCCACGCAACCCTCCGCCAGATGCGCGTTCTGTGTGTCCGGCGCCTCCCGGCAGATGATAATCTCCGTGTCGTATTCCTTTCCGAATTTCTCAAAATATACCGCCTCATCAAAGTCCCTGTAGCTGTATGCAACGATCTTTCGTGCAGCCATATCCATGCGCTTCCTTTCTGTATGTTCCTTTCATTGAGCTGTATCCAACCCAAGCCCTGTGATGTGCTTCGGCGCGGCACATTGCTTTCCTGAATATCTTACCTTCTTTTCCATAAAAAAACAAGGAAGATTATCAGCTTTCCACAGGCAATTACAAAATTTATAAAAAAAACATGCCCGCGAGAACATTTCTCGTCAGAAAAACATTCTCTTAGGCACGTCTGTGTCATAAACGGCCAACTCCGTTTTGATCTAACTTTTGCTGCCTTTTGGTTTCATTTTACCGCACTTCATTCTCCAGCGGCAAGCCCTGCTCCCAGGCCCGCGCGTTCGCAAGCGTCGTCTCCGCGATCGCCTGCAGCGCCTCGCGCGTGAAGAAACCCTGATGCGACGTGATCACGACGTTCGGGAAGGCCAGCAGCCGCGGCACCGTCTCGTTCGTGATAATGTCGTCCGACAGGTCCTCGTAGACCATTCCGGTCTCCTGCTCGTACACGTCGAGTCCGACGCCCGCGAACTTCTTGGCGCGCAGCGCCTCCAGAAGCGCCTCCGTGTCGATCAGTCCGCCGCGCGAAGTATTCACAAGCACCGCCGTGTCCTTCATCAGCGCGATCGTGTCCCGGTTGATGATATGGTAGGTCTCGTGAAACAGCGGACAGTGCAGTGACACGAGATCGGACCTGCGCAGCAGCTCCTCCAGCTCCACATAACTGACGGCTCCCTCCAGCGCCGGGTCCTGATACTTGTCGTACGCGATGATCTCCATCCCAAAGCCCCTGCAGATATTCACCATTGCCTTGCCGATCTTGCCGGTGCCGACGATCCCGGCCGTCCCCTGATAGAAATTCCGCCCCAAGAGTCCCGTCAGTGAAAAGTCGTTGATCCGCACTTTCGTGTAGGCACGGTGCAGCCGCCGCACCGACATCAGCGCCAGTCCCATCGCGTGCTCTGCGACCGCCTGCGGACTGTAGCCCGGCACGCGCAGGATCGTGATGCCACACTCCTTCGCCGCCTCCAAATCGACGTTGTTGTATCCGGCGCAGCGCAGCAACACCAGCCGCACATCCAGCTCCCGCAGCTTCTCCAACACCGAACGGCTCAAATCTGAATTCACAAACGCGCACACCGCGTCGTAGCCGGACGCCAGCACTGCCGTCTCCGGCTTAAGATTTGCCTCAAAGAAAGTAATGTCGCAGGCAAAAGAATCCGGTTCCTCCCCTTTCGACAGAGGCTCGAACCAGATCCTGTCGTAGTCTTTTGTCCCAAAAAACGCAATTCGCATACCATGCGCTCCCTTCCGGTTAAATTTACACCAAAGTTTTCTTGTAATAACGCTTTCCAATAAAATTCCCAATCAAAATTTGTCCCTTTTTCTCTGATAAATAGAAGAGTTCTTTCATTAATTATTCCCCGCTTTTTTGTTCATTATTACCGGATATGCATTGAGTCGCTCCCACCCGTATGATCGGCAATATTGTCAACTTAAAATAAAAACGCTCCAGCGATTGTCCTCGTCAGAGCGTTCCTTGTCGTTATTCGCTTTTGATCTCTTACCGTTAGTTGAAATACACCAGATCCTCCTCCGGTGGCCCGGTCAGCTCGTAATTCTCGGCGTAGAGCACCGGCCCTTCCTCGCCGTACTCCTTCGAGTACTCATAGCGCACCTTCGCTGTCACGTAGATCCACTGTCTGGACTTGAGCTGATCCGTGAACGCGGCCTTGCAGACGCAGCCCACGAAACGGATGTCATCGGCGCAACAGGTCATCGCGTTGCGCCCCGGCACGAACGTACCGTCCGGCAAATGTCGCGACTTCATCACCTTTGCGCGGAAGCGAACCTTCTTGTTCTCATAGCGGTCCTTCGACTCGAACACGTCCAGATACCACAGACCGTAGTCAATGTCCTCGATCTGGATCACGGGAGCATTCAGGTCGTACGGCGGCTGATCCATGCCCGGGTCGATCGGATTGCCCTGATCGTCCTCGAAATAGACCATCGCGCGCGGGTTCAGGCCGCGCACCGTGCGGCGAAACGAATGCAGATCCATGTCCTCCGTGCAGCGGTTGAACAGTGCCATCTCCGTATTTAAAAACAGGTTGCTCAGGATACTGCGCATGTTTGTCAGGTATGTCGGGAACGTGCTTCCGTCTATGATCGTGATGACCTGCGCGATGTCCATGCTGAACGGCATCTGCGGCCCGAACAGCCACTTCGGATCCCACATTCCGTTCATCTCGATAAAGATACGCTTCGGCCGGTAATGCTTCTCACAGGTCTTTAAGAATTCCGCGTTAAACTCCGATTCCTCTTCCACGGAGATCACCGAGATATTCATCTTCGCCAACGCCTTCTCGTCGTACTCCTCCTCGCCCTCCTCGCAGAGGATCAGAAGACCACGCCTGCCGTCGTCAAAATCGCCCCCGTCGAGCACGTCACGCAGAAACGAAGTCTTGCCGCTCTCCAGAAAACCGGTAATCAGATAAATGGGGATTCGTTCCATGTCTACTCACTCTTTTCTTTTTTTATCATAATCCGAACAGCTCTGCGAGCGCCTGCTCGTCCAGCTTCGAGCCGATCACGCAGAGCCTGCCCGTGTAGTCCGCGGCGCCCTCGCGAATTTCGTACTCGCCCGGCACAAAGTCAAAGTGCAGCCATTTGCCCTCCGGACTCGGCAGCATTCCCTTCGCGCGCAGCACTACGCCGTACTTCTCCGACTCCTCCAGCGTCTTCAGGATCTTCTCAATCTCGTCTCTCGTATACTTCTTCGGCGTCTCGCGTCCCCAGGACGTGAACACCTCATCCGCATCGTGGTGATGGTGGTGGTGCCCGTCATGGTCATGATGATGTCCGCAGTCGCACTCCCCGTCGTGATCGTGATGGTGGTGCTCATGGTCATGTTCATCATGGTCGTGATGGTGATGCTCGTGATCCTCATGGTCATGGTGATGCTCACAGCCACACTCTTCATCATGGTCATGATGGTGATGCTCGTGATCGTGCTCATCATGATCGTGGTGATGATGCTCGTGATCCTCATGGTCATGATGATGCCCGCAGCCGCACTCCTCATCGTGGTCGTGGTGATGGTGCTCATGCTCCTCCTCGAGCAGCATCTGTGCCAGCACGTCATTCTCCTCCATCGCGCCCAGCATCTGCGCGCCGGTCAGCTCGTCCCACGGCGTCGTGACGATCACCGCCTTCGGATTCTTCTCGCGGATCATTTCCGCCGCCTGAAGCTGCTTCTCCTCGGAAAGCTTCTGCGTGCGGCTCAGGATGACCGTCGCCGCGCTCTCGATCTGATTGTTGTAAAACTCGCCGAAGTTCTTCATGTACATCTTGATCTTCGACGCGTCCGCCACGGTCGTGAGCGCGTTCAGCACAAGCCCCGCTTCCTCCGCCGCGTCCTCGACCGCCTTGCGCACATCGGAGAGCTTGCCGACCCCGGACGGCTCGATGATAATTCGATCCGGCGCGAACTTCTCCGTGACCTCCTTCAAGGCCTTGCCGAAATCGCCGACCAGAGAACAGCAGATGCAGCCGGAATTCATCTCCGTGATATTGATTCCGGCGTCCTTCAAAAATCCTCCGTCGATACCGATCTCGCCAAACTCATTCTCGATCAGCACGATCTTCTGTCCCGCGAAGACGTCCTGAATCAGCTTTTTGATCAGCGTCGTCTTGCCTGCTCCGAGAAAACCAGAGATAATGTCTACCTTTGTCATCGCAATCCTTCCTTCCAACTATGATTAACTAAACAAGATAGTACACCCAAATCGAAAAGTTTGCAAATTTTTTTAAATAGAATCTCGCTTGCGAGATTCTCCGCCTGCGGCGGGCCGCGTCAGCGACATCTTCTGCTCCGCCGCAGTGCGATCCTGCCTGGAGGGCTTTTTTGTACAGTAGGAAATGCCGAAGGAATTTCCTACTGTACAAAAAAACAGATGGCCCGCAAACCATCTGTCCTTCGTCGTCTATGCCCCGTTCGTATAACGCATGAGAAACTGCCTCGTCCGCTCTTCCTTTGGATGCTCAAACACTTCCTCCGGAGCGCCGCACTCTGCCACACAGCCGTCGTCCATAAAGATGACCTGGTCGGAGACGTCACGGGCAAACGCCATCTCATGCGTGACGATCACCATCGTCTTTTTCTGCTTCGCGAGCTCCTTCATTACCTTGATGACCTCGCCGGTCAGCTCCGGATCAAGGGCCGATGTGGGCTCGTCAAAGCAGAGGATATCCGGCTGCAGCGCCAGGGCGCGCGCGATCGCCACACGCTGACACTGTCCGCCCGAAAGCTGATGCGGATAATTGTTCATGCGGTCCTCAAGACCCATCTGCGTCAAAAGCTCCTGCGCCTGCGCCTGGATCTCCTCGTGGATCTCCTTTTTGCGCGCCTTGTAGTCCGGCTGCTCCTTTGCAAGCAACTCGCGCGCGAGCATCACGTTTTTCAGTGCCGTGTACTGCGGAAACAGGTTAAACGACTGGAACACCAGCCCGAAATGCAGCCGCTTTTTGCGGATCGCGCTCTCGCTTAGCGTAGCGGGATCGCTGTCGTCAAACAGCGTTTTTCCGTCTACGCGAATCACGCCTTTGTCAGGCTGCTCCAGAAAATTCAGGCATCGCAAAAGCGTGGTCTTTCCGCTTCCGGAGGAACCGATGATGGATAAGACCTGCCCTTTTTCCAGTGAGAAATTGATATCCTTCAACACCTCGGTGCGGTCAAACGATTTGCAAATATGCTCTACCTCTAAGATTGGCATGTCTTCCTCCTCATCTGAAATAGTCCAGTTTCTTTTCCAGCGCGCCCAGAAGCAGCGTCAGAATACCGTTGCATACAAGGTAATAGATCGCGGTAAAGAACAGCGGCCAGATCGCGCCTGAGATTCCCTGGGAGCCCTTCATAAACGCCTGACCCGCCCAGATGATCTCCTGCAGCGCGATGATGCGCGCGAGCGACGTGTCCTTTACCAGCGTAATGATCTCGTTGGACATCGGCGGAACGATCCGTTTGATCATCTGAAGAAGCGTTACCTTGAAAAAGATCTGGCTCTTTGTCATGCCGAGCACAAGCCCGGCTTCCTCCTGCCCGATCGGAACGCCCTGAATGCCGCCGCGGTAGATCTCGGAAAAATAGCAGGCGTAATTCAGGATGAACGACACGGACGCGGCAAGAAATCTGCCGCTCTCGCCTCCGCCCCAGATGGGATTGTGCAGGACAAGTCCCGGAAAATAATAGATGATCAGAAGCTGGATCATCAGCGGCGTACCGCGGAAGACCCAGACGATGATCCGCGTGAAAAAGCTCAGGGGCTTGAAGCGCGACATGGAGCCGAACGCGATGATCAGCCCAAGAGGGAACGCCCCGATGAGGGTCACAAAAAACAGTTTCAGTGTCTGCAGAAATCCCACGTTCAGAGAACGGACCACGATAGGAAGCTGCTCCATAAATAGTTCCATAATACTCTCCTTTTCCACTGCATGAACCGCGCGTCTTCCTCTTCTGCACGGCGCACTTTATGGCACGGAAAATCTCCGAAATCCTATATGCATCGAGTAGGGCGGATTTCCCCTACTCGCTGCGCGACCCGCGTGCTGCGACAGCAGCAAATTTTTCCTCTCGCGGGTCTGTGCATAAAAAGGGCCGTTGCAATGCCAACAGCCCTTTTTCCGCAACAAGAATATTACTCAGGATTACTCGGTAAGCGCCTCTGTCTCGCTCTCGGTCTCCGCTTCCGCGTCGTCTCCGATGACCGCAAGCTGCAGACCGTACGTCTCCGCAACCTTCATCGTCTCGCCGCTCTGGAAGCTCTCCTCAAAGAACTTGTTCAGCTCTTCGGCAAGGTCGGAACCCTTGCGGAAGCCTACGCCGTACTCCTCACTACTCAGCTCGATCGACGTCGTCAGGTCCTCATAGCTTGTACCCTCGCCGACCATAGCCGCCGCCATCAGGGAATCGATCACCGCCGCGTCGGATGTGCCTGCGGAAACCTCCATCAGAGCGTCCGTCTGCGCCTTCACCGGCGTCACGTTCAGTCCCAGATCATTCAGCACCGCCTCACCCGCGCTGCCTGCCTCCGCCGCAAAGCTGAGGTCAGCAAGATCGTCCGCGCTCTGATAATCGGTAGAAACAGTAGCCGGTATAACTACGATCTGCGCGTTCTTGCAGTACGCATTCGAGCACTCCATCGCGCTGGTCACTTCGTCCGTCAGTGTCATGCCGTTCCAGACACAATCGATCGTCTTGCCGTCCAGCTCCAGGATCTTGTTGTCCCAGTCGATCTCCACAAACTCCACATCCACGCCGAGAGACTCGGCAAACGCCTTCGCCATGTCAGCGTCAAAGCCGATCCACTCGCCGTTCTCGTCCAGATAGTCCATCGGCTCGAAGTTCGTGATACCTACCACCAGCGTTCCCTTTTCCTGCACATAAGCGAGATCGCTCTCACTGTCCTCCGCAAGCACGCCGCTGCACAGCGTCAGGGAAAGCATCGCCGCCGACACCAAAAGCGCAATCAGTTTCTTTTTCATAATAGTTCCTCCTCAAAGTGAATTTTCCAAGTCTGCTTCACTATATTATCAGTTTATCATACTAAAGTCAATACCATAAAAACAGCGGCCGCTGTCAAGAAAGAAAACAGCGACCGCGATGGTTCATTTCATATCCGAAAAACTTTTTTCTGTGACAGTCTTGGCAGTCCTATTCCTCCAGTTCGCCCATCTTTCCCCTGTACAGGAAGATCCACACCGCGAAGAGGATCATCCAGGCCATCTCTGCCACGGAACCGACAATATTGGAGATCTCCATATTCACGATGCCCGAGAGCAGCCCGACAATGCCCGGCAGCGCCAGTATGATGAGCAGTACCGCAAGATATTTCGAAGGCTTTCCGTAGCTCTCACCCGTATCGGCGTTCAGCCTGCAGGTCTTCAGCGTTCCGATGTACGAGAAATAGTACATAATGATCATCATAATGATGACGATCGAGAGAACGAGCATGATCACCGTCATGATGACGATCGTCTTATCCCCGGACGCCCAGGCAGCGATCACAAGCGTCACCATAGCGACCAGGACCGCCAGCATCGCGAGACCGGCAACGATCATGCGGATAATAATGGCCGCCTTCGCGAACCCAAATCCCACGCCGGACATTCTCTCCCGTGCGGCCATCGCTGTGATAAAGATCAGCCACAGGCCAAGGCAGAACAGAATCGCCGGAATGTGCAGCGCAATGTTCGTAATGATCATGCCAAGATCCGCGCTGGAATCCAGCTTCTGCAAAAACGCCGTCACCGTGTTCACATATCCGGACGCCTGCCGCGGGAGATTCGACTCGTTCAGCAGGCGAACGACCTGCGAATAATTCAGCTCTCCCAGAAAGATCGCCGCGATCGAAGCCGCCACATGCGCGGTGTTCAAGAGCGCGATCAAAAGGAAAAGCGGGGATCTCAGCGCCTTCCGGGCGATCTCCATCACACGCTTTGAGAGGAAATCCTGTCCCGAAGGACGCCCCGGCCCACCCGGCATCTGCCCCATCGGACGGCCTGTGCCCGCCGGCATCCGATTCACCGGACGGCCTGCGCCTCCTGCCGAAGCCGGATTCATCGGATACCCCATGCCATCCTGCATCGAACCAGATCTCGGCGGAACATCCCTGCGAAGCGCGCCCTGATTTGCATACAACTCAGGATTCGCGGCCATCAGCTCCTCCTGCCCGTAGATCTGCGGGCCGCCTCTCGGCCTGCGGGGACGGTTCCCGGCTGCCGGACGTCCGACCTGACCCGGCACGGTTGCCTCCGGCTGCTCTGCTACGCTCTCCTGCGGTACTTCCGCTTCCGGCTGCTCTGCCGCACTCTCCTGCGGCACTTCTGCCTCCGGCTGCTCTGCCGCGCTCTCCTGCGATACTTCCGCCTCCGGCTGCTTCGGCGCACTCTCCTGCGGCGCCTCCGCTTCCGACTGCTCCTTCACGGTCTCCTCCGGCTCTGTCGCTTCTGAAGACTCTGCGGCGGGATCCGTCGTCTTCTCTGATTCCGGGCCCGGTCTGCTCATATCAACATAAGGATTCCCGCACATACTGCATACTGTGCTGTTGTCATCATCCACATTTCCGCAAATAATGCACCGTTTCATCTTATAACTCGCTCCTTTTGCTGTTTCTCTTTCACAAAATCGTAAAACAAACTACACAGACATCATACCATGTCCGCGAAGAGAGGGCAAGCGAAAAACTGTCTCTTTTTGCGAATATTACCATATTTCCGTGTTTTTACGCTTCTAAATATTTTTCAATACTGACCAGCTTTACGCTGAGCACAAAGATCTCAGCCGCCATCTTCAGTTCGTCCGGCTCCGGGAACGACGGCGCGATGCGGATGTTGCTGTCCTTCGGATCCTTTCCGTACGGGAAAGTCGCGCCCGCGCCCGTCATGACGACGCCGGCTTCCCTGCACTTTTCCACGATCTTCTTCGCGCAGCCTTCCAGGGAGTCAAACGCGATGAAGTAACCACCCTTCGGTCTCACCCAGCTGCCGATCTCCAGACCGCCCAGCTCCTGATCCAGCGTATCGAGCACCGCCTCGAACTTCGGGCGCAGGATCGCCGCATGCTTTCTCATATGTGCGTGTACGCCGTCCATATCCTTGAAAAAGCGCACATGGCGCAGCTGGTTCAGCTTATCATGGCCGATCGTCTGGTAAAACATCGCCTTCCTCGCGTCCGCAAGATTTGCCTCGGAGGCTGCCATCGCCGCAATACCCGACCCCGGGAAGCTCACCTTCGAGGTCGAAATAAACTTGTAAACCATATCAGGATTCCCGGCCTTCTCGCACTCGGTCAGAAGCTCCAGGATCACATCCTGATCGTCGTCGTAGAGATGGTGGATCGAGTAGGCGTTGTCCCAGAAGATGCGGAAGTCCGGGGCCGCCGGCTTCAGATGCGCGAATCTTTGCACCGTCTCGTCCGAGTAGGAGATACCCGTCGGATTGGAGTACTTCGGCACACACCAGATTCCCTTGATCGCATCGTCCTCAGATACCAGCTTTTCCACGATATCCATATCCGGGCCGGTCTCAAGGAGCGGCACGTTGATCATCTCGATGCCGAAAAACTGCGTGATCCCGAAATGCCTGTCATACCCCGGCACCGGACAGAGAAATTTCACCTTGTCGAGCTTTCCCCACGGCGTATGCCCGCACACGCCCATCGACATCGCGCGCGCCACCGTGTCGAACATCACATTCAGGCTCGAGTTCCCATAGATCAGAATGTTCTTCTCCGGCACCTCGGACATGTCCGCGAGCAGACGCCGCGCCTCCGGGATCCCGTCCATGATGCCGTAGTTCCTGCAGTCGACTCCCGCCTCGCAATTCATGTCGGAATCGCTGTTCAGCACGTCCATCATGCCGTTCGCCAGATCAAGCTGCGCTTTCGACGGCTTTCCCCTGGACATGTCAAGCTTCAGTCCCTTTGCCTTGACCTCCTGAAATTTGGCCTCCAGCGCGGCCTGCTCTCTCAGAAGCTCCTCTCTCGTCATTTCCCTGTACGCCTTTTTCATAATGTCTCCTCCTCGCCCTTTGTGTCTTTATATCGCGGACATTTGTCCGCATATAAAAACTCACTTTTTCTATTTTAGCGCCCGGTTCCTCTTCCGTCAAGTTTTTTATGGCGTTGCCTGTCCAGACCATATCACAATTTTATCCGTGTTCCTGTTCAGCGCCGACAGTAATTTTGCTCAGACGTCCTTTTCTTTCAAGGTAACGGGAGAGCTCTACGGCGTCCTCGATCTCCAGATCACGCTCGCCGGCGAGTGACTCCAGATGATGCCGGAACTCATGAAGGAGCACCTTGCGGATACGTTCCTGCAGAAAATCCTCCGGGCACTGCCCGTAGCACTGTAAGAAAGAGCCGTAGTACAACACCACGAACCGCCCCAGATAGCGGTCGAGATGGTATTCGCCCATAACAAAAAGGTCATGGTCCGCAGCCGCCGGATGTACCCGGCAGTCCTCTCTGACCATAACCCCTCCGCTCAGTTCCCGGAAGAAGTCCTCCGGGAACGTTTCTGCAATTTCGTATGTAGCCGTCTCAAACTCTTCAAACGTCATATCGCTTCCTTCATAGCTGCCCTGCCTCCTGAGCCTGTAAGCCCAATCTGCGCGTCGCCATACCAGACGCCCGGCACACTGCGGCTGTCAATCCACCGGCACTCGTCCGATTCTGACAGAATGAACGCCGGAATTTACTCGTCGTCGTCTTCCTCCTCCGCGATCACGCCGGACACCGAGCTCACGGTGCTCACGGCCACGATCACCGCGACGATCACGACAAACAAGATCAATACTGCAAGAAAAACTCCCATGTCCTTCTCCTTTCGAGACGATTTTATGCCTTGATCTCAAGCAGCTTGTTCTTCAGCTCGAACTCCATCCGATTCAGCTCTTCCTCTGCGGCACGGCGCTTCTGGCGTCCGTCCTCCTGAATCCTGATCACTTCGTCGAACGTGGAGATCAGAGCCGCGTTCGTCGTCTTGAGCGTCTCAAGATCCACGATGCCGCGCTCGGAAGCCTTCGCGCTCTCCACGGTCGCCATTTTCAGCTTCTCCGCGTTCTTCTTCAGAAGCTCGTTCGTCATGTCGGTGACTTCCCTCTGCGCCTCGGCCGCCTGGTTCGCGTGCTCCACGCCGAGCGCGATCACCATCTGGCTCTTCCACAGCGGGATCGTGTTGACGATCGTCGTCTGGATCTTCTCGATCATCAGCGTATCACTCGACTGCACGAGGCGGATCTGCGGCGCGGTCTGAATCGAGATCATTCTGGTCAGCTCCAGATCGTGCAGCTTTTTCTCAAAGCGGATACAGAGCTCTTCCATGTCCTTCGCCGCCTGCGCATCCTCCGGCTGATTGCTCTTCTGCGCCTTGTCGACAAGCTCTTTCAGCTCGGTCGCCTTCACTTCCTCAAGGCGCTTTTTGCCCGCAAGAATGTACATCGACAATTCTTTGAAGTACACAAGGTTCAGCTCGTACATTTTGTCCAGCATCGCAACATCCTTCATGAGCTGCATCTGATGCCCCTCGAGCACATCGCAGATCTTCTCCACGTTCACCTCTGCCTTGTCATATTTTGCCTTCATCGCGCTGAGCTTATTCCCCTGCTTTTTGAAAAATCCAAGGAATCCCTTTTCATCCTCATCCACGTCAAAACTCTTGAGCTCCGTCACAAGGCCGGAGATCATATCGCCCACTTCGCCGAGATCTTTCGTCTTGACGGTCTTCAGCGCGTTCTCCGAGAAATCAGCCATCTTCTTCTGCGTGCCGACGCCATACTGGATGATGCCGTTGGAGTCGTGCAAATCGATCTGTTTGCTGAACTCGTTCACCATCTTGCGCTCTTCTTCCGTGAGGATGTCCTCCGTCAGCTGCGGATCCACCGGGGGCAGCTCCTGCTTCGCCTGCTCTCCCGCCTTCGGATCTGCAGCAGCCGTCTGTACATCAGAAACTTCAGCCTGCGTGTCCGCGGCTGCGGGCAGCTCTGGCTCTTCCGGCACAGACGCTCCGAAGGTCAGGACCGGCGTCGGTGCCTCGGCAAAATTTTTCAGTTCGTCGCTCATCTTCTTTTCCTCCTGTTTTTCTGTTACGGTTATTTGATACGGTTATTTGATATAATTTTTTGTACGATTTTCTGATGCGATCCTTCTTCTCTTATTTCCCGGATCATTCTGTTCCGATTTTTCTGTTTTGATTTCTCTGTTTGACCTTCCCGATCCTTTTATTCCGGCAGATCTCCGGCAGTCATGCCTTTGGATTCGATGAACCGCTGCGCTCAAATGCCCTCCCGGTCAGCCCTTCCTGCGCAAGCATCGTGTTCAAAACCGTGATATCCGACGAGATGTCCCACGCCTGATCCTTGAAAAAGCTGTCCAACAAATTTTCAAACGCCGTGTTGATCGTGTCGAGAGCGCTCTCGATCTCCTTGCGCGTGCTCTTGATATTCTGCCCCTGAATCGGCTGCTCGTCCATCTCGCAGTACGCGTCCAGCAGCTTCTGCGTCGTCGGGAGATAATAGCTCATCATCTTTTTCAGATCGCCGACGACATCGGGATTCTGCTCCGCCTCACGGAAGATCCTCGTGATCACCAGCTCCAGGCGGTCGAGCTTCGCCGACATCTCCGCATCCTCGATCTTCTCATTGCACTCGTGAACGTGCTGAATGTAGCGCTGTCCCTCCGCGATCAGTTCCCTGCACTCCGGGGAAAGCTTTGCTGTGTCCGCAGCATTCTTCTGTCCGGCGTCCCCGGTTGATCCGGCTTCACTCTCCACTCCGCCTTCCAGCTTTTTGCGCTCAAATTCTGTCTGCGTCGTCAAATACTGCTGGTAGGTGGCACGATCCGTGATGAACATTTTCTGATCGCGGTCCATGTACCCTTCCCTGAATAATCCCTGTTCGATCATGCGCCTTACATCCTTGCGCACGAATTTGTCGCTCTTGCCGGTCGCGGACGCCAGCTCTTCGATCAGGCAGAACTTCCGCTCTCCGATCAGTTCCCTGTACCGGCGGAAGCGCTGCGTCATGCCAACCCGCTCTTTTCCGTTGAAAGCGATCTTATAGCTTAAGGCGGTCAGCAGCGCCAGAATCGCAGCCGGAACGAACAGGTGGCTCTCCGTCGTGGGCATAACAAGAAGAACGATTGCCAGCGAGATTCCCATAATTCCCGTCATCCCGTAACCGAACCACTTCGTCAGCTTCGCGGAAAACTCCCCCGGCACGCTCAGGACAAGTTTCACCGGCTGCGTGCTCTCTTTCGCCCGCTTCACCTCCCGCTGCCTGCGCTTCTCTTCAATGTTGCGGCGGATCTGCTCGGCTGCGGCGCGGTTCGTGTACTCGTAAGCACTGTGTCCCGTCTCTTGATTGACTTCCCGATCTCTGTCCCGGAACGTCCCGTTTATATTCTTTTTCAATGCCGACTGGAGTCCGTTTACCGTATCGTTCACCACGTCGGAGATCGTCGTGCCCAACTGCGAAAAATCCTTGCTGTCCACGGCGTCCTGCACAAGCTTTACGATCTGTTCCCCGGCCTCGTACCAGTCGTTCTTCTCCATAGCGCGCTCTCCTCAAATCATTTGGGTTCAGTATATCACCTTCGCCCCATTCACGCAAGAAAATAAATAATAGGGGCTCTTCCTTTGTACGACATGAGTCGCACAAAGGAAGGGAGCCCACTGTTTCCAGTGGACTCCCGTTTCAACCTTTTTATTCTTTTCCGATCTTTTCGGTCTGATATTTCTTATACAAATCTTCTCGCGCAGCACGGTGTACGATATCCGACATCAGAGATGATGATGCCTGTGGTCGAGCTGCTTGCGTGTACGACCTGACCGTTGCCCATGTAGATCGACACATGTCCGATCCCGTCGCCGCTGCTGTAGAACAGGAGGTCGCCCGCCTGAATCTCGCTCAGGTCAACCGGCGTGCCGCACCCGGACTGTGCCGCCGCGCTGTGCGGAAGGCCGATCCCGAAGTTCGCCATGACAGACATTGTGAACCCGGAACAGTCCGCGCCGTTCGTCAGGCTGGAACCGCCCCATACATACGGGTTGCCGACAAACTGTGTCGCGTAGTTTACGATCTGCTGTCCGACTGACGAAGAAGTGTCTGTGTAGCTGGTATCCGTGTAGCTCTCATCCGTCGACGTCTGTGCGGATGTATCGGTCTGAGCCGCTGTGTCAGCTGTCACCTGCGCCGTGTACTGGGCCTCAGCCTCAGCCTGCGCCTGTGCATCTGCTGTCGCCTGCGCGTTCAGATATTCCTGATATGCCGCCTGTGCCGCTGCCGCCGCATCGATCACGGCCTGTTCGTCGGTCGTCTGCGTCGCCGCGTCCGCCGCTGCCTGCGCGTTCAGGTACTCCTGATACTGGGCGTCCGCCGTTGCCTGCGCATCCGCGCTCGCCTGAGCCGCTGCCTGTGCCTGATATTCCGCATCCCATGCCGCCTGCTGAGCTGCCGCCTGTTCTGCCGCGATCGCGTCCAGATAAGCCTGCTCTGCCGCCGCCTGCTCTGCTTCCTGCTGCGCCAGATAATCGAGCCACTCCTGATTCAGTCTCTCTTCCTCTTCCTCAAGCGTCTCGCCCGTCGCATAGTAGGTGTCATAGCCCACATAATATGCATTGACATAACCGTACACGCCGTCGCCCAGTGCAACTTCCATCCAGTCGCCGTCATAATCCACGACTTCAAGCTCGTCTGTGCTGTAGACCGTACCGATCTCCGCCGCATCCTCGCTCGGTTCCGCGCGAACCGTGAGCGCGTCCGCATATACGGTAGCGACATTGTACGCCACTTCCTCGGCGATCTCCTGTGCCGCCTGACCCGTCGCAAAATACTCCGCCTTCACATAACCTGTCGCGTTGCCCGACTGAATCTCATACCAGTCGCCGACCTGACTCAGGATCGTGACAGAGTTGTTGTTGTAAACCTTACCGACCGCCTCGCTGTCAGCATTGGCTTCACTTCTGATATTGATATACTCGTCGCACTGCGCAAAAGCCATCTCCCCGCTCATGCTCGTGTCCACGACCGGCTCCGTCTCGGGAGCTTCCGTCTCGACTGCCTCGGTCTGTGCAAGAGCCGCAGCCTCCGGGACTTCTGTTTCTGTCTGTGCCGCCTCGGTCTGCACCGCAGCTTCTGTCTCAGCTGTCGGCACGTATCCGAAACCTGCCAGCACCGCATCCTGATCCGCGAAGGCAATGGTGCTCATCCCCGAGAACGTCATCCCCGCCGCCAGAACGCAAGCTGTAACTTTCCATACTCCTTTTTTCATTACTTATCCCTTCCTCCAAAACATTTCTTTCACATTTGTTACGAATTTGTTACGTTTTACTCCCACATAATAACAAATGTTTCCTGCTCTGTCAAGCATTTTAAATAAATTTTTAATTTTTTCGCAAGGAATAAATAATGTATGTCAAAAAAGCAGCAGGTCTACCGTGTGTTCAGATATGCCTGAACAGAGGTGACCGCGTTGGCCCCGTCGGAGACCGCAGTCACGATCTGCCGCAATTGCTTGGTTCTCACATCGCCCGCTGCAAGGATTCCCGGAACCTCTGTCTTTCCGTCTTCCCCGGCGATAATATAACCGTTTTCATCAAGCTGTAATATTTTTGTAACGATTGTTGTGTTTGGGACAGTACCGACTGCGATAAACAGCCCATCCACGTCGAGCATCCGCTCCTCCCCGCTCTTCTTATCCTTAAGCTTCAGACATTCCAGATGATCGTCGCCCTCGATGCCCGCCACCTCGGTATCCCAGAGAAACTCTACATTCTCGCACTTTTTAAGCTGCTCCTGCAGGGATGCCGCCGCACGCAGTTCATCCCTCCTGTGGATCAGATACACCTTCGAACATCCGCGCGCCAGAAACAGCGCGTCCTCCACAGCGACATCTCCGCCACCGACCACCGCGACCGTCCTTCCCTTGAAGAATGCGCCGTCGCAGGTCGCGCAGTAGGAGACGCCCATTCCGATCAGCCGCTTCTCTCCTGGTAGGCCGAGCATCCGGTGTCTTGCTCCCATCGCAAGGATAAGCGTGCGGGCGCGATATTCCTCCCCGTCCGTATAGACCACCTTGACCCGGCCCTCATCCTCCAGTCCGATATGCCTTACTTCAATATTAAGGAACTTCGCTCCCAGCTTCTCCGCGTGCTCCCTGAACTTCATCCCGAGCTCGAACCCGCCGATCTCCGGCAGTCCCGGATAGTTGTCCACCTCATACGTATTCACGACCTGCCCACCGCTCATGTACTCTTTCTCGAGTACAAGTGCAGACAGTCTGGCTCTCTGCGCGTAAATCGCCGCCGCCAGTCCGGCAGGACCGGAACCGACGATAATCAGATCATAGATCATAGCTTGCCTCCTTATTTTAGAATAAAAATGAGCGTTTTCTGATCATTCACTTTGCTTTCCGCTCTTATACCCTTCCAATATTTTCTCATCTGCTTTTCTATTTTAACACAGATAATTCGCTTTTCAAACAAGGAAATTGCGAATATAAAGAAAGCGCTCCGCCCGAAATTCGGAGGAGCGCCCTCTGGCACCTTTTCTAAAGATGTCCCTGTTCTTTGCCCTATTTCTTCTGGACCGTCACCGTGCAGGTTGCTCTCTTGCTTCCCGCCTGAACCGTGATCTTCGCCTTGCCAGGTTTCTTTGCCGTGACGACGCCCTTCGCACTCACCGTCGCGACCTTCGTATTTGAGGATTTGTATTTCACCTTATCCTGACTCGTCACCGGCGTAATTACCGATTTCAACTTCGCTTTCTTCTTTGCTTTCAACGTCAGCTTTTTGGCGGTCTTGACCTTCGTCGTCTTGACTTTCGCGTTCTGGATCGTCACATTGATCGTCTTGCTCAGCCCGCTCGCCAGAGTGACCGTCAGCTTCACTTTCTTCTTGCCCGTCACCTTGAGCGCTTTCAGCTTAAACGTGCCGTTCGCCTTGACATTGCTGACCTTCAGTACTTTCTTGTCGCTTGATTTTACAGAGACGACGGAATCCCCGGCGTTCATCTTTGTCACCTTGAATTTCTTCGTGGTCTGTCCTTTCTTCATGGTTAGCTTGTTCGCCGTGAGCTCCAGCACCGGCTTTGCCGGCTGCGCAGGCTTGCTCTTCGTCTCTGCCGCACCGCACAGTTCACATTTCCTGGTCTGCCCGGTGGCCGTATTCGTCCATGCGCCCCAGATGTGGATGTGCTGGCCCTTATCGACGATCGTAAAGGGAACTATGATACGGGTAAAAAGAACTCTTCTGTTTCCGCTGTACGTATATACCTCTGCGCCCATATCATATACGCCGGAAGAAGGCTGCTCATCATCATCAAGAGACAGCCCTGTGCCATAATCGGTATTGCCCTTTATATCTTTATCATATGCTTCAAAATAAACACGATTTCCGTAATCGTCCTCTACCTCCTCATCATAATAACCATAATCTTCACCACATTCTATTTCTTTTGTACTACCATTCGAATAGACCAGTTTTACTTTCATCCCCTTCGGGTTAACATAAGAATCAACCTTCTTTACGAACTCACGCTTAGTCGGCATTGCAATCAGTGTCGCGCCGACAACGGTAGGCGTCTGAATGAAGTGTATCGTGCAAGCGCTTACATACTGATTGTAATTTCCAGACACAAAATAATAGTACGTCTTGCCTGCTGTCAGATACTTTGTATATGTAGCCAAATTTCCATCATAACCACCATCGGAAGATTCCTCATACACCCTTATTTCTACGGACTCTTTATTCTGTCCATCCATGTACATGGTATATCTTCCGCTCACAGTTGGCTTAAAACTATATAACCTGTATTCCCCTGTTTCAATCGCCGCAATAGAATAAGTACCATTCAACGCAAGCGGTGTAGCATTCACTTTTTTAATTGTAACAGTAAATGATGTCTCACTACCCCATTCCAAATAAAAGTTAATCGTACTATTCCCTTGTGGGCAGTAAATCACAGCATCCAAGTTACCATTAATACATCCTTCAGTCGTATTATATGTGCTGTAATAAACATCACCATATCCTTCGTATTCAGTTATTTCCATAATATATGAGCCCGGAGCCACCTCAAAAGTTACACTGTCGTTATCTTTACTCAGGGTAACAGACGTCGGATCATCCAATTTGAGCGTTCCCTGTGTGCCTTCTGCCGCCTCGACTACCTCCGCAACAGAATCCTCCTCCACGACTTCGATGTCCTCGATCAGCCCGGATTCGTCCACAAACGCCTCATCGGTTTCTCCGGCGACCTCCGGCGCGAGAGCGTTCTCTTCCGGCTGCTCTGCCTCGGCATCAATCATCTCGTCCACAGCATACTCTGCCGTCTCATCGGAAGCTTCCGCATCCTGCTGTACCTGTTCGGCCGGCTCTGACACCTCTGCCGTCACGCTGTCGTCTTCGACAGGCACGGCGTCCACCGCGTCAACGTCTTCCTCCACTGCCACTGCCTCCACAGCCGCCGCGTCCACGGGCGCCGCTTCCTCCGCAAATGCCGCAGTGGGTACGGATGTGAGCAGCATTGTGCATGCCACCAGGATTGATAAGTATCTCTTTCTCATGTTGTTTCCTCCTTTTCTCTTTCCTTTTTTATAAGATAATACATCTAAATTTTTCAATTGTAAATATTTGTCTTGCAACTTTTTAAAAAAACTTTATGAGAATTTTCAGATACGTATATCTTGTACAGGTCGTATCGCATATCATTACGCGGAACATCTTGACAAGCGTTCTTTTGTCTGCTATATTCTTACTATAAATAAGAACCATTACTGATTTCGACAAAAGGAGGGCGCCATGCCTGCATTGAAATACAGCAGACAACGCGAAGCTGTCAGGCACTTTCTGATGACCCGCAGGGATCACCCCACGGCGGAAACGGTTTACACCTGCTTGCGCGAAGAGTTCCCGAACATCAGTCTCGGTACCGTCTACCGAAATCTCACGCTTCTTGCGGAGCTCGGAGAGATTCAGAAGATCTCTTCCGACGGCGGCGCAGAACATTTCGACGGCGACCTCTCGCCGCACCAGCATTTTATCTGTTCCCGCTGCCACAGGATCTACGATATACGGATTGACGGGATCGATTCCCTGATGGAGAAAGCGCGAAATGCCTCCCCGGGTGAAGTCGAGACCTGCCGTGTGAATTTTTACGGCGTCTGCGAACAATGTACTTCGAAGGATTCCGCATGACCCCAGCTTTCCGCAACGTTATGGTTTTAATGAAAATTAAAATAAATACAATCAAAGAAAAGGAGAGTACATTATGGCAAAGTATGTATGTAAGGTATGTGGCTACGTTCACGAGGGAGACTCCGCTCCGGAGCAGTGCCCGATCTGCAAGGCGCCGGCTGAGAAGTTCGAGCTGATGCAGGAAGGCATCACTTGGGCTTGTGAGCACGAGGTTGGCATCACCGAGGGCGTCAGCGATGAGATCATCGCGGGCCTGAGAGCAAACTTCGAGGGCGAGTGCACCGAGGTTGGTATGTACCTGGCTATGGCGAGAGTCGCACACAGAGAAGGTTATCCTGAGATCGGCCTGTACTGGGAGAAAGCCGCATACGAAGAGGCTGAGCACGCTGCGAAGTTTGCTGAGATCCTCGGCGAGGTCGTTACCCCGAGCACCAAGAAGAATCTTGAGATGCGTGTAGCCGCTGAGAACGGCGCTACCGCCGGCAAGCTCGAGTTGGCGAAGATGGCGAAGGCCGCGAACCTCGACGCGATCCACGACACCGTCCACGAGATGGCGAAGGACGAGGCGAGACACGGCAAGGCATTCAAGGGCCTGCTTGACAGATATTTCGGTTAATTTCGCTTAATCAAGGCAGAAGTGCGCCCGGGGCTCTTTCCCCGGGCTGCATAATCTTTTCTTATAGGGAGGATATCACTATGAAAATCAGATTAGACAAAGCGATCGCTGAATTTATCCCGGAGAATCCGGCGGAGACTGCTGAGCTGCAGGCCCTCTGGGTGAGAATGGGCAACTGCGTCGGCGGCAACAAGAGCCTGGAGCCGATCGGCATCTATGTTCCGTCAGAAAAGAATGTGGCCCAGTTCCACATCAACGGCCTGACCCCGGAGGAGGAGAAAGCCGTTCCGGAATTCATCGCTCCGTACGATACCGATGTGTATTGCTCGACCTGCAACAAGACCGTACATGTGAAGAAGGGTGAGCAGATCCCGATCTGCTGCGGCAAGCTGATGGAGATCTTGGACTGATTCATTTTCGTCAAGCAGAGGCGTCCTGCCGGGATATCCGGTTAGAACGCCTCTTTTTTACGAAAATATAAAGTTTATTTTACCCTAAAAATCAGACATCTCAATCAGTTTCTCTTTCTCTGCCCGCGTCAACTGCTTGATCTCCCACTCGCGGCGCATGGCTTCCTCTTTTGTCTCGAATTCCTCATGATAAACCAGCTCCACCGGTAGCCTGCTTCTCGTATATTTTCCGCCGCGCCCTTCGTTGTGCGTCCGGATCCGCTTTTCCAGATCGTTCGTCCAACCCGTGTAAAGCGAGCCGTCCCCGCAGCGCAGAATATATGTATAATTCATGTTCCACCTCTTGCTGTGTACTACGCCCTGCCGTATACGCCGCTGAATATAGCAGTCTTTGTCAGATAATCTGACGCATGGCAGGCGATCAGGAAAAATAAAATCAGGAAAAATAAAGCAAACTTTATTTCCCCTGAATTTTATCCCAAATCGCCTTCTATGTAAAGGGATGGAAAACCATCCCCTATATTTTGAAGCAACCGGCACAAGTTCGTACCTCACCCAGAAATTGCAAACCACAAGTGAAACGCCGACTGCAGATTGTTTTTTACATTACATTATACTCCTCAGTTTTTTAATTGTGCAGACCTTTTTCCGCACGGGAGTCCTGCAGTCTGCGGCCACACCCGGGGATGCGCTGCTCTGCGTCATCCCATGTACCTGCCCAGTAGGCTTATGCGCCGGGTTGCCTGCTTCCTTACTCCAGATACAGCACCGGGTCGACCGCCGCGTCGTTCTGCGTCATCCCAAAGTAGAGGTTGCTACCCTCCACAGTATAATATTTTGTCGGCTCGCTGACATATCCGAGCACCGCACCGGCCTCGACAACGTCGCCCTCTGAAACCGCAAGCTCCTTGAGCTGCCCGTAGGTAAGCTTATATCCGTTGCCTATATTCAGGACCAGCGTGATACCTGTCTCGTCGGTAACATGGATCGTCTCAACAATTCCTTTCGCGGATGCCAGCACCTGATTGCCCACCTCGCTGCCGATGATGAGTGCCGGATTGTACTTATACTGATCCAGCGTCGGGAAATATACACTGCCGTCCATGCTGTAATCAATCAGGATCGTGCCCGCTGCAGGCCAGAGAAGAGAGTTCTCCTCTGTAAAGCTGACGCCTGCGTCTATCAGCGCCTGTTCAGAAATCACGCTGCCGGATGCTGCCTCAGCCGTATCGCCTGTGTCATTCTGTGTTCCGGCTGTTTCTGTGCCTGCCGGGTCGTTTTCGCCTGCTGCCGCATCACCGTCCGTCGCGGATGCCTCATCAGCTGCATTGTCCGTGCCTTCCACATCTGTCCCGGATCCCTGCAGATCCTCTGAAACCTCGTTCCCGGAAGCCTGCGCCAACTCTTCTTCGTCATCCTTGTTCAATGTCGGGAACAGCTCGTCCTCCATGTCTCCGTTCGCCGCATCTTCGTCCAGATATGCCACCTGTCCAAGCTCACTCTCCGTCTGCACCCCTTTGTCCTTTGTTCTGCGCGCACTGTTCAGCGCGGCAATCCCGCCCAGTACAAGGGCGCCTGTGATGCAAAGGCTGAGCGTCCAGATACTGCTGCGTTTTGTGATGAAATTCTTAAATGCTCTCTTGTTCATATCATTCACCTCGTCCATTAGATTCCTCTTCCCACGCCTTCGCGCGGCCCCGTTACGGTTCAATGATAGGATTGCCAGAAAATCGCAGCTTATTCAAAAAAAATAATAAACTTGAAATTCCGAAAAGACATGGTATACTATCCGCGAAAGCGATGAGCCGTGCAAATACGCCGGAGCGGGAAATGCCTGCTTGCAGGCTATTTCACGGGACGACGGATTTATAGGGCGAACGCCCGCGACCGAGAGAACCGTAGGTTCTCGAGGTTGAGCACGGCTCCACTATATATAAGGAGGCATCTGAATGTCACTGGAAGATTACCGAAAAGCATATAAACTCGGAAAAAAGGATTACCAGACCCGGCTGATGCATGGCCAGCGTCCGATCCTGGACGCGCTCGACAACATCCTGCCTGCAGGCGAGGTGCACTCCATGGTTTCCCTCGGACTTGTGCAGATCCCGCTCGACCAGATCGTCGGCACTGTGACGGAAGGCCGCAGCAACGTTTTTGCCGGAAATTTTATGCCGATCCTCAGCGAAAACTCGGAGTTTGCGGCAAAATGGATCAACTTAAGCACCGCTCACGAGGAAGAGGGGATTCGGGAGCCGGTCAAAGCCTACGAGTACATGAACAAATTTTACATAGAAGAAGGGAACAAGCGCGTCAGCGTCATGAAATATTTTGAGGCTGTCTCCATTCCCGGAAACGTCACGCGCATCATGCCGAAGCGCACAGACGAGAAAGAAAACCGAATCTACTTTGAATTCCTCGACTTCTACAAGCTCGCGAAGATCAATTACATCTGGTTCTCAAAGGAAGGCAGCTTTGCCAAGCTGCAGAAAAACATCGGAAAAGGACCGGAGGACGTCTGGACGGACGACGAGCGGATGGACTTCAACTCCTTGTACACCCGTTTCACCACATTTTATGAGGCGAAAGGCGGCAGCGCATTTCCGATCACGCCGGGCGACGCTTTTCTCTCCTTCGTCACATTGTACGGATACCAGACGCTTCTCGGCAAGACCACCAATGAGATCAAAGAGCTTGTCGCCAAGAGCTGGGAAGAGTTCAAGCTGTTGGGAGAAGGCGAAGAAGTCGAGCTGAAGATGAACCCGGCGGAAGGCAAAAAGCTTACCTTAAGCCGCCTATTGCCGCTGAACGCGCTGAACAGCTCACAGATGAAGATCGCGTTTATCTATGAAAAGACGATCACCTCGTCCGCGTGGACCTATTCGCATGAGCTCGGCAGGCTCCATCTCGAGCAGACCTTCCCGGATGAGGTCAGTACTTTGTATTTTGACAATATCACAGAACAGACGATCGAGGAGACGCTCGAAAAGGCGATCGAGATGGGCTGCAAGATCATCTTCACGACGACGCCGACCTTCGCACCGGCCAGCGTGAAGGCCGCAATCGCACATCCGAACGTGCGCATCCTCAACTGTTCGCTGAACACCTCGCACCGCTACATCCGTACTTATTATGCCCGGATGCACGAGGCGAAATTCCTGATGGGAGCGATCGCGGGCGCGATGGCGGAAAACGGCGTCCTCTCCTATATCACAGACTACCCGCTCTTCGGCAACATCGCGAACATCAACGCGTTCGCGCTCGGCGCAAAAATGATCAACCCACGCGCAAAGGTCCATCTCGAGTGGTCTACGCTGAAAGACTCCGACGTCTCCGAGAACATTCGCCGCGTCAACCCGGACTGCGTCTCGGGGCGCGACATCGTGATCCCGGAGGAAGCGTCCCGCTATTTCGGCATCTACCACATGGACGACGGCCATCCGCGCAACCTCGCGATGCCGTTGTGCCACTGGGGCATGTTCTATGAGCGCCTGATCCGTACGATCATGGACGGCACCTGGAAACAGGACGACAACACGACAAAGGCGATCAACTACTGGTGGGGTATGTCGGCGGGCGTCGTGGATGTCATCTGCTCGAAGAACCTCCCGGTCGGGACAAAGCGCCTCGTCGAGCTTTTGAAGAACACGATCAGCGCCGGAGAGTTCAACCCGTTCGCCGGCGTGCTGTACTCCCAGACCGGTATCGTCAAAGGAAATCCGGACAACGTCCTCACCCCGGAGGAGATCATGAAGATGGACTGGCTCGCGGAGAACGTCATCGGCTTTATCCCGAAGGAGGAAGACCTGCGGGAAAACGCGCAGCCGGTGGTATCACAGCAGGGATTGCAGGCGAAGTGATTTCTGATCGAAAAATGTATTATGCAGACCCGCACGAGGCGGATCTTGTGATATGAAATTAGGAAACATTACAGAATGACAGAGATATAAGGAAAGCAAAACGATGCGCATACTCGCGATTGCAGATGAGGAGTCCCCTTATCTTTGGGACTATTTTGAAAAGAGCAAACTGGACGGGATCGACCTGATCATCTCCTGCGGCGATCTGGACCCGCACTATCTTTCGTTTTTGGCGACCTTCACGGACGCGCCGGTTCTCTATGTGCGCGGCAACCACGACGAAAAGTACGACAGGGTCCCGCCCGACGGCTGTATCTGCATCGACGACGACATCTACGTCCACGAGGGCGTGCGCATCCTCGGTCTGGGCGGCTCCATGCGCTACCGCCCCGGAAATTACCAGTACACCGAATTCGAGATGCGCCGCCGGGTCGCCAGACTGAAATTCAAGCTTTGGCGGCGGCGCGGTTTCGACATTCTGGTGACGCACGCCCCCGCCTATCAGCTCAACGACGGGCGCGACCTTCCCCATCAGGGTTTCAAGGTCTTCCTGACCCTGATGGAAAAGTATAAGCCCAAATTTTTCCTGCACGGACACGTCCATCTGTCCTACGGGCGAGCCCACAAGCGCTACGACAAATACCAGGATACACATGTCATCAACGCCTGCGGGCGGTATGTCTTCGATTTCGAGGACAACGAACCCGGGCATATGGGGACGTTGTAAAAAAGAGACGACCGACAGCCGCCTCTTTTTCTTATCTCTTTTTAACCTCTTAAGCCTTACACCTCAAACGACTCCGGATCCACCTTCACTTCCACCTTATCCAGATGCCAGATCTCGTCGACATACTGCTGGATCGTGCGGTCGGAGGTGAACTTTCCGCTGCTCGCCATGTTCAGGATCGCCATCTTCGCCCAGCGCGCCTCATCGCGGTACGCCTCCTCGACGCGCTCCTGCGCGGCCGCGTAGGACTTGAAGTCCGCGAGAATGAAGTAAGTGTCCGGACGGTCGCTGCTGTTCGTGTTCAGGAGCGAATCATAGATGTCGCGGAACATTTCCGTGTCGCTCGAATACTCGCCGTTGATCAGCTGCATCAGCACGCGGCGGATATCCTGGTCGTTGTTGAAGTAGTCGGTCGGATGATAGCCGCCCTCGTTCTCGTAGCGGATGACCTCGTCCGCGGAAAGGCCGAAGATGAACGCGTTCTCCTCGCCCACTTCCTCGACGATCTCGACGTTCGCGCCGTCCATCGTGCCAAGTGTCGGAGCGCCGTTCAGCATGAACTTCATGTTGCCCGTGCCGGAAGCCTCCTTACTCGCGGTGGAGATCTGTTCGGAGACGTCCGCCGCCGCGAAGATCAGCTCCGCGTTGGACACGCGGTAGTCCTCGATGAACACGACCTTCAGCTTGCCGTTGATCGACTGGTCGTTGTTGATGACGTCCGCCACCGAGTTGATCAGCTTGATCGTCAGCTTCGCGCGGCGATAGCCCGCCGCCGCCTTCGCGCCGAAGATAAAGGTCCTCGGGTAGAACTCCATCTCCGGATGATCCTTGATCTTATTATAGAGATACATCACATGCAGGATGTTGAGCAGCTGGCGCTTGTACTCATGCAGTCTCTTGACCTGCACGTCGAAGATCGAGCGCGGATCCACGTCGATGCCATTGTGCTCCTTGATGTATTTTGCCAGACGCAGTTTGTTCTGGTACTTGATGTTCATGAACTCCTGCTGCGCCTTCTTGTCGTCCGCGTAGATCTTCATCTTCGCGATCTGCGGAAGGTCGGTAATCCACTCATCGCCGATGTGCGCCGTCACCCAGTCCGCCAGCAACGGGTTCGCGTGAAGCAGGAATCTTCTCTGCGTGATACCGTTCGTCTTATTGTTGAACTTCTGCGGCATCATCTCGTAGAAATCCTTGAGCTCCTGATTCTTCAGGATCTCGGTGTGCAGCCTTGCCACACCGTTGACGGAATAGCCCACGGCGATCGCGAGGTTCGCCATGCGCACCTGTCCGTCGTAGATGATCGCCATCTTGTGCAGCTTCTCCTGATCGCCCGGGTAGAGCTTCTGGATGTCCGCGACAAAGCGGCGGTTGATCTCCTCGATGATCTGGTAGATACGCGGAAGCAGTCTGGAGAACAGCTCGATCGGCCATTTCTCAAGCGCCTCGGACATGATCGTGTGGTTCGTGTACGCGCAGGTCTTCGACACGACGTCCCACGCCTCCATCCACTCAAGTCCTTCCTCGTCGAGCAGGATGCGCATCAGCTCCGCCGTCGCGACCGTCGGATGCGTGTCGTTGAGCTGGAACGTCACCTTCTCATGGAACTTGTGGATGTCCTTGTGTACCTTCTTATATTTCGCGACCGCCTGCTGCACGCTCGCGGAGATGAAGAAATACTGCTGTTTCAGGCGCAGCTCCTTGCCCGCGTAGTGGTTGTCGTTCGGGTAGAGGACGTCGACAAGGTTCTTCGCCAGGTTCTCCTGCTCGACCGCCTTCTGGTAATCACCCTTGTCGAACGAATCCAGATGGAAGTCCGTAAGCGGCTCCGCGTCCCAGATGCGCAGCGTATTGACGAGGTTGTTGTTGTATCCGAGGATCGGCATGTCGAACGGCACCGCGCGCACCGCCTGATAACCCTCGTGGATAAAATGATTTCGCTGTGTCTTCTCATCGTACTCGACGCGCACGTAGCCACCGAACTTGACGATCTTCGCGTACTCCGGACGGCGCAGCTCGAACGGGTTGCCATCCTTCAGCCAGTTGTCCGGCACCTCGATCTGGTAGCCGTTCTCGATCTTCTGCTTGAACATGCCGTAACGGTAGCGGATGCCGCAGCCGTACGCACAGTAACCCAGCGTCGCCAGCGAATCCAGGAAGCACGCCGCCAGACGGCCGAGACCGCCGTTGCCCAGCGCCGCGTCCGGCTCCTGATCCTCAATCACGTTGAGGTCGAAGCCCATCTCCTCGAGCGCCTCTTTCACTTCTTTATAAGCAGTCAGGTTAATCAGGTTGTTGCCGAGCGCGCGTCCCATCAGGAACTCCATCGACATATAGTAGACCATCTTCGGATCATCGATCTCGTACTGCTTCTGCGTCGCCAGCCAATTGTTGATGATCTCATCCTTCACGGCGTAGGCCACCGCCTGGAAGAGCTGCTGCTGGTCCGCCTCCTTGATCGTCTTGCGGTAGAGCGTCTTGACGTTCTCCTTGACACGCTCCTTGAACACTTCCTTGTCAATCAGTTTACTACTCATCGTCTCATCCTTTCCTATATAGGTAATTACCCGTCTTTATTATATGCTGTGCCGTGCTGCCCTCAAAAACCTTCGGTTTTTTGCACGGCACGCTTTGTCACTAAGCTCGAAATAAACTCGCTAAGTGTCAAATGTGTCGGTCGCGGGCATTCGCCCTATCACCCGGCGACATATCAGATGCTTGTGAGCAAGCTCCCGCATCTGATATATCCCCGTCTGGCACGGCTCATTGCTTTCACGAATATAACTTCTCCACGCCAAGCGTCACATTCTCTCCGTTGATGTTCCAGTCCTTCACGTACCCGCTCGCCGTGTCGTACACGATCTCGTCCGCCATGACGTCGGAGAGGATGTCGTCCTCGAACTTGCGCAGGATCGCGTCGATCTTCTCGTTGTCCTTCACGGACACACGGATCTTGTCCATCACCTCAAAGCCGGCCTCCTTGCGCATCGTCTGGATCTTGCTGATCAGCTCGCGCACAAAACCTTCTTCAATGAGCTCCGGCGTCAGCTTCGTGTCCAGCACGACGGAGATATCTCCGTTCGTCTCCGCGATGAAGCCCTCGGTCTGCGCCGTCTCGATCAGCAGGTCTTCCTCGGCAAGGACGACCTCCGCGCCGTCAAAGTCAAACTTCAGCGCGCCGTTCGCCTTCAGCTCCGACATCGCCTTGTTGCCGTCAAGCTCCGTGAGCGCCTGGCGGATCTTCCCGAGCAGCTTGCCGTACTTCGGACCCACCGTCTTGAGCTGTGGCTTGAACGTGTAGGAGATGAAGCCTCCGACGTCCTGCGTGTACTGGACCTTTTTGACGTTCAGCTCGTCCTTCACGATATCGGTAAAGTATTCCGGAAGCTCCTCCGGCGCCTTGATGTACATCAAAGCAATCGGCTGACGGTTCTTGATGTTCGCCGCGTTTCTGCACGCACGCCCCATCACGACCACCTTAAGCACCTGATCCATCGCGCGCTCAAGCTCCTCGTCGATCTGCGTCTCGTCCACGGTCGGGAAGTCGCACAGATGAATACTCTCCGGCGCGGACGCATCCACCTTGCAGACAATGTTGCGGTAGATGTCCTCCGCCATGAACGGGATCATCGGCGCCGCCGCCTTGCAGGTGTTCACAAGCGCCGTGTACAGCGTCATGTAAGCGTTGATCTTGTCCTGCTCCATGCCCTTCGCCCAGAAACGCTCGCGGCTTCTGCGGACGTACCAGTTGCTCATGTCGTCCACAAACTCCTGCAGCGCGCGCCCGGCCTCCGGGATCTTGTAGCTTCCGAGCGATTCGTCGACGGTCTTCACCATCGAGTTCATCTTGGACAGCAGCCACTTGTCCATCACAGGAAGCTTCCCATAGTCCAGTGTATGCTCCATCGGATTGAAATTGTCAATGTTCGCGTACAGCACGAAGAACGCATAAGTGTTCCACAATGTTCCCATGAACTTGCGCTGGCCCTCCTGCACGGCCTTGCCGTGGAAGCGGTTCGGCAGCCACGGCGCGCTGTTCACATAGAAATACCAGCGGATCGCGTCGGCCCCGTAGGTCTCGAGCGCCTCGAACGGATCGACCGCGTTGCCCTTGGACTTGCTCATCTTCTGGCCGTTCTCGTCCTGCACGTGCCCCAGCACGATAACATTTTCATACGGCGCCTTGTTGAACAGCAGCGTCGACTCCGCGAGCAGCGAGTAAAACCAGCCTCTCGTCTGGTCCACGGCCTCGGAGATGAACTGCGCCGGGAAGTGCGCCTCGAAATATTCCTTATTCTCAAACGGATAATGGTACTGCGCGAACGGCATCGCACCGGAATCGAACCAGCAGTCGATCACTTCGGGCACACGGTGCATCGTCTTGCCGCACTTCGGGCACTTGATCGTGATCTCGTCGATGTACGGGCGGTGCAGCTCCACGGTCTTCGCCGCCTCGTTGCCGCTGAGCTCAAAGAGCTCCTCGCGGCTGCCGACCGAGTGCATGTGCCCGCAGTCCTCGCACTCCCAGATGTTCAGCGGCGTGCCCCAGTAGCGGTTCCGGGAGATGCCCCAGTCCTGCACGTTCTCGAGCCAGTCGCCGAAGCGCCCTTTGCCGATGCTTTCCGGAATCCAGTTGATCGTGTTGTTGTTCGCGATCAGGTCGTCCTTCACCGCGGTCATCTTGATGAACCACGACTCGCGCGCGTAGTAGATCAGCGGCGTGTCGCAGCGCCAGCAGTGCGGATAGTCATGCTCAAACTTGGGAGCGTCAAACAGCTTGCCGTCCTTGTCCAGATCAGCGATGATGACCGGATCCGCCTTCTTCACGAAGATACCTTCGTACGGCGTCTCCTTCGTCAGCTCGCCCTTGTTGTCCACGAACTGAATGAACGGCAGATCATAGTCGCGCCCCACGCGGCTGTCGTCCTCGCCAAACGCCGGCGCGATATGGACGATGCCGGTACCGTCGGACATCGTGACATAATTGTCACAGGTCACGAAATGTGCCTTCTTGTGCTGCTTCGCCGCGGCCTCGCCCGCCGCCGCGAACAACGGCTCGTATTCCCTGTATTCCAGATCTTTGCCCTTGTAGGTCTCCAAGACTTCATACGCCGGGATCCCTTTTTCCTCGTCGCCCAGCTTGCCGAGCACGGTATCCAGCAGCGCCTGCGCCATATAGTAGGTCCTGCCGTCGGCTGCCTTCACCTTGCAGTAGGTCTCGTCCGGGTTCACGCACAGCGCCGTGTTCGACAGCAGCGTCCAGGGCGTCGTCGTCCAGGCTAGGAAATACGCGTCCTCGCCGACCGCCTTAAAGCGCACGATCGCGGAGCGCTCCTTTACCGTCTTGTAGCCCTGCGCCACCTCCTGCGCCGACAGCGGCGTGCCGCAGCGCGGGCAGTACGGGACGACCTTGAAGCCCTTATACAAAAGCTGCCTGTCCCAAATCTTCTTCAGCGCCCACCACTCGGATTCAATGAAATCGTCGTGGTATGTCACGTAGGGATTGTCCATGTCGGCCCAGAAACCGACCGTGCCGGAGAAATCCTCCCACATTCCCTTGTACTTCCAGACGCTCTCCTTACACTTATCGATAAACGGGATCAGCCCGTACTCCTCGATCTGCTCCTTGCCGTCGAGGCCGAGCATGCGCTCCACCTCCAGCTCCACCGGAAGTCCGTGCGTATCCCAGCCGGCCTTGCGGGGCACCATCTTGCCCTTCATCGTCTGGTAGCGCGGGATCATATCCTTGATGACGCGCGTCAGGACGTGGCCGATGTGCGGCTTGCCGTTCGCAGTGGGCGGCCCGTCGTAGAACGTGTAAGTCTCGCAGCCCTCGCGGTTCGCCATACTCTTCTCAAAAATCTTGTTTTCTTTCCAGAACTTTTCTGTCTGCTTCTCTCGTTCGACAAAATTCAGACTTGTAGGTACCTTATCGTACAACATGGTCTGCCTCCTCGTATTTATCAAATGCTGAGCCGTGCCCAACTTTAAAAAGCCTTCGGCTTTCACGAACATTTATTATAGCCCAGAAACATATTCATTGTCAATTTTTTATTGATTTTTCGGGCAAAAACAACTATACTTTTTCCTGTAGACTTCCGCGCTTTGTAGAAAGCGCAGATACAAATGATCTATCATATCGAAAGATAATACAGAAAGCGAGTGATGCCTTTGCGAAGTATCTTTGATATGGACAGCGGGTTCTTCCGCGCGCTCAGCCGCGTGGCGGACCTGATGCTCCTCAATATTGTTTTCATCGTCTGCTGCATTCCGATCGTCACGATCGGGCCCGCGGTGACCGCCATGCATTACGTCACGCTGAAGATGGCGGAAAACGAAGAAGGCTACATCGCCCGGGGTTTTTTTAAATCCTTCCGACAGAATCTCCGCCAGGCGATGGTCATCTGGGTGATCCTGCTCTTGCTCGGCTGCCTGCTGGCGACGGACCTGGTGATCCTGAAGAACGCCACAGGCATGGTCTTTACAGTGGTACGGGTTCTCATTTTGGCCTCCTTCGTCGTCTACTCCATGGAACTGCTCTACGTCTTCCCGACGCTGGCCCGCTTCGACAACTCCGTGCGCGTGACAATGAAAAACGCGTTGTTTATGGCGATCCTCGACCTGCCGCGCACCGTCTTCATGCTCCTGATCGTTGGGGCCGCCGCGTTTCTCACACTGTACAACGGTTATACCTTCTGGTATGGATTGTTGGTGTGGATCCTGTTGGGGTTCTCCACGATCGCTTACGTGAATTCCCGCTTCTTCGCAAAAATCTTTAGGAAATATATGCCGAAAGAGGCGTCCGGGGAAGATAAAGATGTCTTGATAGAAGACGCAGAGCTTACTGAAGAGGCAAAGATTGCTGAGAACACAAAAATTGCTGATAGTTCTAATGCCGAAGAAAACGTATAAGTAAAACACTTCTCAGATCAACAAGATAGAAAGTCGATCAAAAAATCTTTTAGTGATCATCATGAAAAATCCCGCCTCACCATCTGGTGAAGCGGGATTCTTATTTCTCATAACAGCCTGATTCTTATATCCGAATTACAGCTTCGACAAAGCTTCCTCGATCGCCGCATACGTCTGCGGTCTGGAATTTCTGAGTCCGTTCGGATCAAGCACATACTGGCAGAACGATTCTGCGAAGTATTCGGAAGCACTACCGCACGCATATCCTGCATTAGTCTCTTTATACAGGCCTCTCTCAGCGTTGAAGACACCTACAAACTTAGAGCTTAAGTCGTAGTCGCCCGCCTCCCACGCAAGGAAGTGTCCCAGCTCATGGTACACAGTGCCATCGCTGACCTTCACTGTGATACCGTCGCTGCCGAACTTGCCGGTGTACTTATCTGCCGCTGCCGCTGCCGGATTGACATTGACCTTGAATCCCAAACGGTTAAATGCGTTCGTCACTCTGGAATCCACCTTCGACCACGAGAATGCCTGATTCCTTGCGGTTATATAAGCGCTCTCCTGAGTTCTCGCCGCTGCCGGTGCTGCTGCCGCCGTCTTAGCCGCCGTCGTCGTATTTGCGGCAGCTACCGCATTCTTGGTCGTCACGGTCGTCGTAACTGTCGTCGTGATCGTCGTGATCTGGGTCTTGATCTTGGAATTCTTCTTGAACTTATACTGAATGCTGGTCACCGTGACGGTCTCTGTCGTGGTGGTCGTGTTCCCACTCTTCTTGGTGCTTGTTTTCCTCTTGGTAGTGGTCTTGCCCTTCTTCGTATAAGTCTTCTTGGACTTCGTCTTTAATTTGATCTTCTTTTTCTTTGTCTTCTTTGTCGTCTTCACCGTCGGCGCAGCCAGAGGAGTCTCTTCTCCCTCAATGACAACCGTCTCGATTGGATCAACGAAGACACGCATATTCGAAAGATCCGGCTGAGAATCCTTCGTCGCCCACATACCGCCGCCGAAGACAAGCGCCGCTGCGAGTACTACACTGCCGATTTTTGTCGAACGCCTTTTAAGTAACTCTTTTAGCTTTTCCCTACTCATAGCATTACCTCCTAACCCCTTCTCCTGATATAATTCGTAGGACATAAAAACAACCGCCTGACTATGAATCCGCGGTTACCACATACACATTTTCTCATTTCAGCTGGTCAATGATTTCTGATCTTGCCTCATGATGACAATGCGGCAACCGGCTGTCATAATCTACCCAATCGATAAACCTTAGACCCTTGGCTTTGCGTCCCCGCCTTTCGACAGGTTTGCCCCTATATCAGATGAGCTACTTTAAGCTATAATCATAGTACTGGATAGAAATGGATTTGTCAATACTTTTTCCAAAAAAAACTTTATTTTTTTTGTTATTCTGCTATACTTGTATCAAGCTTGAAACGATCAAAACTGTTTCACTGATCTTAACCGAAATATTATCATATTTATAAGGAGTCCGCAAGATTTATCATGAAAGATTTTCGCTTGCATTGCTTATCGGTCGCGGCGCTCGTCTTCGTGATCGGGATCCTCTGCTGCGGATGCGGAAAACAGGGTTCGGACGGGCTGACGGAAAAGCCGGAGTATGAGTCCGGACAGATCCGTGTACTGACGCCGGAATTCGGGAAAAAAGATGTCGTAGAGGTGGATCCTCTCAAGCTCGATTTCTCCCATACAGACCAGGGGTATTTCATGGGTATTGTCTCCGGGGAAGGGGAAAAGATTAACATTCAGGTGACCGGACCCGACGGGATCATCTACAAATACTTTTTGGAAGAGCCCGATGTGTCCACTGCGTTTCCGCTGACCGCGGGGAGCGGAGAATACAGCATCGTCGCTTACCAGAATATCGGCGGAGATCAGTACGTATCTCTGCTGGCCTACGCGGTGACCGTGGAGCTTGAGAATGAGTTTCTTCCTTTTTTATATCCGAATCAATATGTCGAGTTTACGCAGGACAGCGAGGCTGTCCGTCTGGCCGAGGAGCTCTCCGCGGACTGTGAGTCCGATCTCGACGCCCTGACTGCAATCTACAGCTACGTGACAGAACACATTACCTACGACGACGAGAAGGCCGCCACCGTCGAGACCGGATATCTTCCGGACATCGACGAGACGCTTCGCACGGGCAAGGGCATCTGTTTCGACTATGCCGCGCTGACGGTCGCCATGCTGCGCTCGCTGTCCATCCCTGCGCGTCTGAACATCGGATACAGCGGTGATATCCGCCATGCCTGGGTCGACATTTTCATCGAATCGATCGGCTGGGTACGGCGCGCCGTTCAGTTCAACGGAAACGAGTGGGAAATGATGGATCCGACCTATGCCGCGGCAGTCGACAACGATGAGCTGACCAACACCCATGTCGGCGACGGGGATAATTACACGCTAGAGTACGTCCGGTAAAACGAAAGGAACAGGTATATCAGTATGAAAAAGATTTTGACAGACAGCGAACTCTCCGCTTTCGCGGAACAGCTTGCCATGATCCTTCATTCGGGCATCTCAACGCTCGAGGGCGTCATGATCATGCGCGACGATACGCCGCCCGGAGGCGGAAAGGATATTCTGGACGCCGTATACCAGTCTCTGGAGGAGACCGGCGATCTGTCAGAGGCGCTCGAAAGCACAGAAGTCTTTCCGGAATATTTTGTCCGCATGACGGAGATCGCGGAGCGCAGCGGCACGCTCGAGGATGTGATGACTTCTCTTTATGAATATTACAGCCGTCAGGCGGAACTGATGCGCAGCATCCGTGATGCGCTCACCTACCCGCTCATCCTGCTCGTGATGCTTTTCGCGGTGCTCGTTGTCCTGATGACGCAGGTAATGCCCGTATTCCGCGAGGTATTCGATCAGCTCGGCATCGAGATGACCGGTATCTCCGCTGTCGTATTCCGGATCTCCGGAGTCGTGCAGCGCGTATCGGCGGTGCTTCTTGTCGCGGTGGTCCTTCTGGTACTCGGCGCTCTGATCGCCCTGCGCACAGGCAAAGGCGCTCCGGCCCTGATCGCCGCCGTTACCCGCCTTCCGCTCGGCCGCAGAGTCGCGCGTCAGCTGGCGACCTCCCGCTTCTGCAAAGCGCTCGCGCTTTCTCTGCACAGCGGACTGGACATGGGCGAGAGCTTCGAGCTCGCCAACTCCCTGACAAAGCATGACGAGTTTGAGGAGAGTGTCAAGCAGGCCAGCAGACTCATGGGCGAAGGCAACGATCTCTCCGCCTCCCTGCGCGACGCCGGGATCATCACCGGACTGAACGCCCGCATGGTCACGATCGGCTTCCGGACCGGCACGGCCGAGATCGCTCTGGATCACATCTCCGACAACTGTCAGGAGGAAGCCGACGAGCAGATCCAGGCGGCAGTCAATATGCTGGAGCCCACTTTGACCGCGATCCTCTCAATCCTCACCGGACTGATCCTCGTGTCCGTCATGCTGCCGCTGTTGGGCGTCATGACAAACATCGGCTGATATCCGGAAATCAGAAAAGCAATGCTCACCGCTGTCGGCGGTGAACAACGGAGGCATATATGAACCGTTTTGCGCAAAACAAGACATCCTCGCACACACTGCGCCGTGCGATCACGTCGATCGCCGGGATGTGTCTCGCTATCGCTCTCTTGCTCTGGGGAGTCTCGGCGATACGCCGTTCTTCAGACAACAGTCAGATCGACAGCCTGCGGCAGGCGATCCTGCGCAGCGCAGTCCACTGTTACGCGATGAAGGGACGCTATCCGGAAAGTCTTGACTACATAAAAGAACATTACGGAATTGACTGGGATTCGGACAGGTACGTGATCGACTACGAGATCATGGGATCCAATCTGATGCCGGACGTCACTGTTTTTCCGATCGGAGGCAAGGAGGCGCCGCATGCGGATTAGACAGAAAAATCACTCGATCGATACGCTTTTTTCCTTCCTGCTGCTCCTGATCTTCTGCCTGTTCACGCTGATGCTCTCGGGCATGGGATCTGCGGTCTACCGCAACGGGACAGCCCACCTGAACGAGAACTACACTTCCCGTACCGCGGTCGCATATGTCTCGGAAAAGGTGCGTCAGCACGACGAGACAGGGGCCGTCTTCATGAGCTCTGTGGAGGAGCTTCCGGCCCTTGCGTTTCGCGATACGATCGACGAAGCGGACTATATCACATACGTGTATTTCTATGACAATGCGCTGTGCGAACTGATGATCCCGGAGGACAGGATCCCGGGAGCCGCGATGGGCACCCATATCGTTGTTCTGTCCTCTCTTTCGATAGAACCGCTCCCCGGGACGGATCTTCTGTCCGTCTCCGCCGTCGGCGAGGAGGGCAATGAGCTCTCCGGGCTGATTCATGTATCCGGCGGTATAGGAAGCCTCGAATGACACCGGACTACTGACTGATCACTTTTATCGCTGCAGATCCCTCCGGGTTTCTCAGTGGAATGGAGCCTTTTATGAAACGAAGCAAGCGGACAGGCTCACACCTGTTCTTCATCGAATTTATCATCGTGCTGTTCTTCTTCCTGATCGTGAGCACCGTCTGTCTGCGGCTTTTCGCACAGGCACACGGGATCACGCAGCGGGCGGACGCGCTCTCGCACGCGCAGGCTGCGGCGGCTTCCGTCGCGGCGGCGGTGGAGGACATTCTGGCGGAGGACCCGTCCATCTCTTCCCAGAAGGCAGACAGCCGGACGACTTCCGCCGACAGTTCAGATATTTCGGACGGCGCAACAGCAGATCCGGATCATGCGAAGAACCTTCTGCAGACCGCAGCAGGATACCTTCCCGGCGCATCACTCTCGGCCCTGCCGGATGATCCGTCCGGGCAGGAAGGCATTATCATTTTCTATGATAAAGAATTTCAGACCTGCGCGGCGGATGATGCCCGCTATCTGCTGACCGCTGCAGTGGAGATGATGAGCGGACAGGACGGACAGGTTGAATCAGGCAAAGCGATGGAATCACTTCATATTTCTGTCACCGATTATGACCACGCGCCGGTCTACGAGCTCACCGTTGCCCTCCATCGTCCGGCGACGAGAGAGGAGGCGCTGCAATGAGAAAGACTTCCGGTGTCTCTCTGATGCTTTTGATCTTCCTGTCGCTCTGTCTGATCGTCTTCTCTCTGTTGTCCCTCTCCGGGGCAGTCGCGGACGAGACGCTGAGCAGTCAGGCCGCAGAGCGCACGACAGAATACTATGCGGCCGTGACGGCCGCAAACGGCCTGCTCGCCCAGATCGACGGACAGCTCGCGGAGTATCTCCGGGAAGCGGAAACCTCCGGCGGCTCAGAGACGGCAGACAGGAAAGGTGGTTCCGGCGATTTTGAAGGTTCACCCGCCGAACAAAAAGAGACAAAATATTTGGAACTCTGCAGTCAGATCGGCGATGCCGTTCGCGACGTCTCCTGGGAAGGCAATGAAGAAAACGACGCAGATGACGGCACGATCTCGTTCTCTGTCGACGTGAACGACGAGCAGCTCCTGCAGGTTCGGCTCGACATATCATACCCGGACTCAGACAGTGATACACTGTATCAGATTCACAGCTGGAAGATCGTCAATACCGGCGACTGGAACGCGGACAACAGCATGAACCTGTTCCGCAGCAAAGATATGACCTAAACCAACCGAAGTCGAACACAGAACAAATCATCGCGGAGATATTGGTATTCACGTATCCGTAAATTACGCAGAACAAAAGGAGTACTGATCTTATGAATGAAATGACGAACGCGACGGCAATCCTTACCTCGGCCACGCAAGCGAAAGCCTCCGACATCTTCATCGTCGCCGGCCTTGCCCTGAGCTACAAGGTAAATGGGGAAATCCACTCGGAGGGCGAACGATTGATGCCGGCCGACACAGAGGTGCTGATCCGGGATATCTATCATCTGGCAGGCGACCGTTCCATGGAAAAATTTCTCGAGAACGGCGACGACGACTTTTCTTTCGCGATCCCCGGCCTGTCACGTTTCCGTGTCAGCACGTACAAACAGCGCGGCTCCCTCGCCGCGGTGATCCGTGTCATCGTCTTCGAGCTGCCGCGCCCGGAGGAGCTCGGCATCCCGCCAATCGTACTCAGTCTCACGGATATCACTAAGGGGCTCGTCCTCGTGACCGGTCCCGCGGGCAGCGGGAAATCCACGACACTCGCCTGTATCGTGGATCGCATCAACGCCTCCCGGCCCGACCATATCATCACTCTGGAGGATCCGTTGGAATTTCTTCACAGACACAAGAAAAGCATCGTCAGCCAGCGCGAGATCTCCACAGACACAGAGAACTACCTGACCGCCCTGCGCGCGGCGCTGCGCCAGAGCCCGGACGTCATCCTGCTCGGTGAGATGCGCGACCACGAGACGATCCAGACGGCCATGACGGCCGCCGAAACGGGACACCTCGTGCTCTCCAGCCTGCACACGATCGGAGCGGCCAACACGATCAGCCGTATCGTCGACGTGTTCGACGCCTCGCAGCAGCACCAGATCGCGGTACAGCTCTCAATGGTTCTGCGGGCGGTCGTCTCACAGCAGCTTGTCCCGGCCATCGGCGGCGGCATGATCCCGGCGTTCGAGATCATGATCATGACCCCGGCCATCAGCAACATGATCCGCGACAACAAGATGCACCAGATCGAGGGTATCATCTACACCTCCGCCAAGGAAGACATGATCTCAATGGACAACAGCCTGCTGGAGCTCTTCCGAAAGGGTCGTATCACCCGCGATACGGCTTTGCAGTACTGTACCAATGTCGAGATGATGCGGAAGAAGCTCTGATCTCTCACAACATAGTCTCGCTACATAGAATAAAATACGGAGCTGTTGCGATCGATACACAACAGCTTCGTTCATTTTTACTGTTTTTTTATTTGTTTCCTTTTCTGCGCCGCCGTAACATTAACACCATGAAAAGCAAAGTCGCAGTCATCAGGGAAACATAAAACACCAGCGGAGTTTCATCCCCTGTCTTCACCGACTGTCCCGAAACTCCGGAATCCCCTCCTGAATCTGAATCGTTTCCGGAATCCGATCTGTCATCGTCTTTCGCCGTATCTTTGTCAGGTTCTCCGGGATTTTCTCCCTTGTCTTCTGTTTCCTGATTCGTGATCGTCACCGCAGCCTTATCGCCCGGCTCCAGCTTCACTACAGCATCCTCCATCGTCACATCATATCCAAAACTCGGAGAAGCCTCCACCGGTTTCCCGGTTTTATCAACTTCGGCAACATACAATGTCAGCGTCTCCTGCTTCCCGAGCGCTATGACTATACTCTTTGTCACGCTGCTGCTTCCGCCAAGCGACAGCTCCACAATATTCTCTGTCACAGCATCAGACAAAGTGGTGTGTTCTGCATCCTTAAAGATTCCGGCGTAAAACACCTCATCTCCGGATTTTTCTGCTCCTGCCGCGTCAAGCAGCTTCTTTGTGACAGACAATTCCGTAGGCCTGTAGTATTGGCTGGGCAGTGTTTCAAACTCATTCCACAGATCAACCGTTTTTGTGCTGTCGTCCTCCAACAGAATTACCGCGTTGCCATTGACAAAATTCACCCTGTACAGACTGCCGTCTTTTGTTACGCCACCGGTTCGGTTGAGCGCGGTCCCATTTGAATCCACTTCCGCCACATAATAAGTTTCCCCTGTATTCAAGCCTGAAAATTCCACCGAGACCTCACTCTGATCGCGGAACTCGATCGTCCTGATCTCTGACACGCGGTGTGTCAGCTGAATATCAGAGAAAAGCGCTACATAGAAGATCGCGTGACTGGCTGCCCACCACTGATCATCGTGGAGAAGTTTCTTCGTGACTATAATCTTCTTGTCCGTTCTCTTCGGAATATTGACTACCGAAAGCTGTATCCTGCTTCCAGTTTCTGTCGGAGCGATTGTGAACGAATACTTCATCGGCTCTCCTGCCGCATCTGTTTCCTTTACAAAGCCCGGAAGCGCTTTTGTCTCTATGAAATAATAGTCATTTGCCGGAAGTCCTGTCGCCGTCAGCGTCCCGTCGGCTCCGGTCGTATAGCTTCCATCCGCAGAAGACAGCGTACAGACTTTCCAATCATCCCCTCCTGCGGCCGTATGCGCATAGAGTTGGAATTCCACTCCCCGCAGCGCCTGTCCGTCCGGGCCTGTTTTGTGCAGCGTCGCGGAACCTGCGAACACATTCGCAAATGCCGGAACGCCCTCGACAGCTTTCCCGTCCGCGTCAGTCACAGTCCTCACTGCGCTGATCGTCCCGTCCCCGTTGTCCTGCACTTCCACCGTGATCCTGTACACAGCATCGTCGTAACGGATGCCGCTGATGTCCGTATCTTTCTCTGTCAGCGTGTAGGTGTACGTTTCCCCGATATCCTCCGGCGTGTACACGAGCGGATCAAACAGAACCTTACCTTCCGCATCGTTCTGCACCGCCTGCACTAATGCTCCGTCCGCATCCCGCAGTTCAAAGGTGAACATACCCGCAGTGAGCGCCGCACCGCTCAGTGTCTTGACTGCCTCGACCGTCGCCTCACAGCGCTCGTCCGATCCCGGGATGATCTTCAATTCCCGGTTCGTGATGACGATCTCCGCCGTATCGTTCTCATTCAGTGTAACGACCGGATTCTCCACCGTCACCTCATATCCGAAATCCTCCCCATCCGTCTGACTGCCGCTTTCAACCGGACTGCCGTCCGCATTTACTTCGGTCACATACAGCGTCGTCTCTTCATCCGGAGCGATCTTCACCGTCACATCCTGATCTACCTCGGATTTTCCGCCGAGCGCCAGCTCCACGATATTCTCCGAAACCATATCTGAGAGCGTCGTATATTGCTCATCCGCAAAAATTCCCGCATAGAATATCTCGTCAGATGTCTTTTCCGTTCGATCCGTATTCATCAGGCGTTTCGTAACCGTCAGGTGTGCTTCTCTATAGTAATCCTCCGGCGGATCCTCCCTGTCCGGAGGGTTCGCGACGTTCAGCTCCGCGCTGACACACGCGCCCGAGCCTTCATCCGCAGCGTTCCCGATCCCGATCGTAAACGGATACCGCTTCGGACTTCCGTTCTCTTTTTCTATAAGATAACCATCCGGAGCCTCCGTCTCGACAAAGTAATAGTCGTTCGCCGGAAGTTCTGTCACACTCAGCGTGCCATCCTCACCGGTCGTATAGACGCCGTCCGCCGCCGCTTCCGTTGTATAGACCGTCCACTCCTCTCCGCCGTCCACCGCGCGCGCGTAGAGCCGGAACTTTGCGCCTTCGAGCGCTTTCTCCCGTATACCGGTCTTGCGCAGTGTCACAGAGCCCGCAAAACGATTCTCAAACAAAATTCCTGCGGAAGCATCCGTGCCACCCTCCGCGTTTTCACCTCCGTCGTCTCTGAGCGGCGCCAGAACTGTATCTGTGACCTGCAGGACGCCATTCCCGCCGTCCGCAATATCCACCGCGATCACATAGGTCGTACTGTCGTAGCTGACTCCATCCAACCGCGATGCAATGCCTGTCTGTCCTTCGCCGTCCGCCGCGCCATATACTTCCTCGATCATATAGACATTTCTCTGTCCGATGTTCGCCTGCGTATAAGAGATCGGATCAAAACTGATGCTGCCATCCGCCGCATTTGTTTTTGTCTGAAGCACCTCGCCCGAAGCGTTTTTCAGCACAAAGCTGAATTGCCCTGCCGCGAGCGGGCTGCCTGTCAGCGATTTCTGCGCCGTGAACTGCACCTGCCCGGAAGCAAAATACCGGTTGGTAAAGATCACTTTTGAAGACTCGATCTCGTTTGCCCTCGTGCACGGATACGCACTGTGATATGTCACATTTGCGGTCATCCCGCCGCTTCCGTCCGTCGTGACGACGAGCTTCGCATAATATGTCTTCTCCTCCGCTTTCTTTATATACGATGGCGCCGGTGTATCCTCGGTGAGAGCGAAGATATAGGTCATCCCCGCATCTTTCTCATTGAGGCTGACGGTGTCGAACGTCACGTCCGCGTTTGTCGCGCTTCCGTTATCCACCCGTCCGTCATAGCTGCTCCGCACCGCGCTGCCCTCCGGCAGTTCCTCCGGAGATACCAGTACGGCCCTGAAAGTGAACTCGCCCGCGCTGATATTCGCGCTGCGCCCGCCGGTCACATGCTTCACCGCCGTCAGAGCTGCAGTGCCGGTCGCGTGATAGACATTCTCAAATTCGACAGCGTCTGACATATCTTTCAGATGCAGTTCTCCGTCCGGCCCAGACTCGCCGATTTTCACTGCCTGCGTGAGCGCCCCGGCCGTATCCTTGCCGATCTCCACCGCGATCGGATACTGCGCGGAATCAGCAGTGTAGCCGTCTTTGTCCCCGCTGGTCTCCTTCACTACATAATGGAATGTCCCCGTGCCTCCCGCGCGGCCTGGCAGAGCCTCGTCCTCCGAGTAGACCAGCGGATCCATCTCCCCTTCGCCTGTGCCATCGGAGCCGATCGTGATCTCCAACGTGCGAAGCGGTTCAGTGTCCGTTATGTTGAAGCTCCCGTCCGCCGTGTAAAGCCCGAAGGCAAACGTCCTGCCCACAGCCAGGGACGGATCGATGCCCGATACGCGCTTGCTCACCGGCACGGTCACAGAGGTCGTCTGATAGATATTTCCAAACGGCAGACTGCCCGATATCGGCTCATAGCCGTTATCCTTTTTCGGATCTGCCGCGTCGCCCGCCGCTTTGCTGACGTCTTTATACTCTGCCTCCACCCGGAGATAACTGCTCACATCCGTTACTTCCATGCGAACGGCATACACCGCCGGATCCTTCGTGTACCCCGGATTTGCCGGCTGGTTCTCCATCAGCCTGAAATAATAGGTACCGGGCTTTGTAAAGCGAAGCGTCGGGAAGCTCTCCTCGCCCTCACCCGTGACCGACACGGTGCGAGACGCGTTCCCTTCGCCGTCCTCTCCCTCGCCTGTCAGCGGCACAAACACATACCCTGCCGCATCGTTTTCTCCAAAAGCTTCCAGTGTGAACGTAAACTCCGCGGCCGGCGGCGTGATCGTGTCTTCAGCACTTGCGACCGTCTTGTTTACCGACAGTGTATAGTCCGCTGAAGTCACGCCATACGTGTTGGCAAACGGAAGCACCATCGCCTCTCCCTCCGCCGGCTCACCCGGCACAGCTGTGCCCTCGCCGGCCTCCGGCGTCCGCGTCCACGTGCGCTGTGTCACCTTCAGCACGCCGTTCTGATCCTCCACCTTGACCTGCACGGTATACCGCGCCGTATCCGTCTGCCAGCCCGGGAATGTCGGACTCGGCTGAATCTCGCTTACCGTGAAGCTGTATGTGCCCGCCTTGTCAAAGTAAAGCGTCTTCGGATCTGATGCCGCAGAAAGTGTTTCCCCTCCCACTGTGAGCGCAAACGTATCGCTCGTAAACTCATGCTCATAATCCGGATCCGTCCAGACCTTCTGCCCAGGCTCACTCGTCTGAGCCCGGAATGACAGCGCAAAGCGGAATTCCTGTGTCGGAACAGGCACATCGTCAACAGCTGAAACGATCTTTTGCACACCGATCCCCGTGCTCGTCCCCAGCGTCTGATAAACGTTCGTAAACGCCGGGTTTTCCTTATCCGGTCCCGGTGCAAACTGTCCGGTCACTGCCGTCGGGTCCGCCCCGCCCGCTGACGGATCGATCTCATTTCCTTCACAATCCTTCACTTTCTGCCATGTGGCGGATTTGATCTCAAGCGCATGCACATATCTGTCGCTGCTGTCTTTTTGCACGACCTCGATCTCGACGCGGTACTCACTCCGGTCTTTCACATAGCCATTGATCGTGTTCTCTTCCGATTGAACGCCTGCAGAGCCCTTTCCTCCGGACAAGGCGTCTGTTGTCAGACCGTTTTCCGACAGCATTTCTTCCGTCAGATCATCCACTGCCAGAGCATTCTCTGTCAATGAAAATACATACGTCCCGGCATCCTTAAAGATGATCCTCTCGAACAGGCTGTCGCCGGCTCCGGTGATCTCCGTAAGACCGCTTGAGAATTCCTCATCTGCAGTCGGACCGCTGCCGGATCCGCCGCCTTCCGTCGGATCTGTGCCGTCCCCCGCACGGCTGTAAGCCTTTATCCCATCTTCTCCGGACAGATATGTCAATGTGAAAGCAAATGTCTTGTCAAGCGCCAGATCTGTCGCCGGACTGTCTGCGCTCGTGATCTGCTTCGTCACAGGAACTTCTATCTGCGTCTCATCCGGATAGACGTCGATCACGCTCACCTGCCTCTCGCTTCCCGAAGCTACAGCCGCAACGGCTTTATCCGCTCCGGAAACGACCTGTACGCCATCCGTCTCATAATACGCCACAAAACGATCTGTCTCAGGATGCGTCTCCTCCATCACCGTATAATTGCCCGGCGGCAGCTCGGTCAGGACGATCTTCTCCTGATGCTTCAGGGAAAATTCCAGACCGGTATAGCTGCCTGCTTCACCCAGAAGCTTCAGTCCGGACGTTTCCTCTTCTCCGTCCGGACCTTCTGTTCCGTCGTCCTTCGACGGCATATCCAGCGCGACCGCAGCAGCCTCTTTCCCGAAAAACATCGGATTCGACGCGGCGATCTCTTCCCATTTCGCGGAGCTCAGCGCCGGATTCGTGACCGTGATCCGGTACGCCCCGTCCTGCGGCGCAGTATCGCCAAGCACCTTCAGGTCCACTGTCAGCTCGCCCTTCACACAGTTCAGGAACGAGGCCAGCGGCTCATCATTCTCCGTCGTCTCCTCCGCCGCTGCATCCACGGACAGAACGCTCTTCTTTGGAAGGGCGCATTCCGCCTTCGCCGGATCGATCTCTCCCGCTTTGCCCGACGTAACCGACGGGCCTTCATCCTTCTTCGTATAGGTCGCAGAGCAATCCTTGCTCGTCCCGGAGATCACGACCTGATCCACAGCGTATTTCATCGTCTCCTTATCATAGGAGACCGTCACCTTGACCGTATAGACATCTTCATCGTACGCGATCGAACTGTCCTCTCCTCTGCGCTCCTTCACATAGAATGTATAAGTTCTCTCCGTTTCTCCCTCCAGGAAATTCGAGAAATTTCGGAATGTGATCTCAGAAAATCCGAACCGACCCTCCCCGTCGTTCGTGACAACGGTATCCTCCGGAAGCACCGCACCCATCGGGTTCCCTTCGTCCGCACTCAGTTCAAACGAATACGCGCCCTCTTCCGGCTTTGCCGCGTCAGAGCCGGATGCACCCGCATCCTCTTCGGACTCTGAATCGCCTGTTCCCAGCACCTCTTTGGTCCCGCTAAGTGCCAGCGTCGCTCTTCTGGTATAGGAATTGGTGATTTCCATGCGGCTCGTCTCGTTCGGCTTCACCGCGATCTCTCTGCCGGTCGAACCCTCCTCATCCGGCAGGACGGTTTCCGGATCTTCCACGCCGCTGCGCACGACCTCCGCATAGTAGGACTCGACATCCCCGTCCGCACCGATCTCCTCAACACGGTACGTGCCGCCGTAGAGCTGCTCCAACGTGATCGTTTCGTCCGCCTTGATCTTAAACGTGAGCGCAGTCCACTGATCCGCACCTCGGATGCCCGGAATCATCTTGTTTGCCGTATAAATATTGTGCCACTGCTCACTTGTCAGCGCGGGTTCTCCTGCGTAAGTCAGCTTCAGAGTATATGTCTCATCTGCCGGCCGCTCGCTGCCCGCAGCTGTCTTCACATGTTTGGTGACAGAAAGCTTTCCGTACAGACAGGTGTTCGTGATCGTCGGTTTCTCCTTGCTCGTGTAATCGACACGTTTCCCGTCTTCCACGCGGAAATAAGTAACCGTCGGATGCAGGACGCCATATTCCGCCTCGCCGACCGCGACTTCCGCGTACAGCACCTCCTCGGAGTATTCGATGCCCAGCTTATCTCCTTTGGTCTCCCAGATCTTATAGATATATGTCTTTTCCACATCCTCCTGCGTGTACGGGATCGCCTCGAAGCTTACTTTTCCGCTGCTTCCCGTGGTGCTCCCGCTATATACCTTACCGTCCTCGATTGGCGCATAGCTCTCCTCTGCCTCGGGATCCGTCCCTGTCTTTTGCGCCACAAGCTGCGCGGAAAAACTGAACTCGCCCTTTCCGATCCCAACCTTCGGATCGCTCAAAGCCTTCATGATCTCCAGCCGCGCCGAACCGGTGTAGGGATCCGCCATCCCGACCACAGCGATCTCTTTCTCCCCGTTTAACTCAGGCTCCACCGGGACGCCGTCTGCCAGGACGATCCCGTCCGGATTTACTGTGATTGTGATATCCGCGGCGTTCAGATAATTTGTCGGCGCAGCGGTCTCATGCAGGATATAGACACCCGGATCAAGCTCAAACATCTCCGGCGTTTCCTTAGAAGTCCACGCCCTGATCAATGTGCGGTCTTCCGCATCCCCGGCCGTCCGCAGCTCCAGCCCTGCGTCTGGCAGCGGCTTGCCGTCGATATCCGTCTTGCGGATTCCCAGATCCACCGGCACCACCTGATGCCAGACAGTATCTGTCGTATAAGTCCTATCTTCTACGTTCGGATCCCGCATATCCGCCTGGTTGCTGATATACGCAAGATTTTCTGTCTCTTTTTTCACCGTCACCGGGATGACGACATAGATCGTCTCCTCCGCGTTCAGGAAATTCAAGGTAAAGTCAAGCCTCTGGCTATCCTCTTCCCTCGTCATCGTCACACGCGGCGACTCTTGTATATTCACGGCATCCGCCGCGTTTCCGGAATGCACCAGAATCTCGTCTTCCAGAATATTCAGGCTGCTGTCGATCGTATCGCCAAACGTAATATTCGACAGAGAGAAGCGATCGCTCGGGTTCGACACCGCAAGCGTGTACTCGATACGCCCGCCCTTGTGGACAAGCCCCGCCGTCTCTTTGCCCGTTCCGCCCTCCGGGAAGGAGGTCTTCCCGATCCGCGGGATCACATCCGCGAGCGTCAGCTCACAATTCATGTGCCCCTTTGTATTCGTCAGGGAACCCTCGCTCTCCCGGAAGCAGGAGAGAACGCCGTCATTATATGCCACGCTTTTATCCATGCCCGGCAGGAGCGGCGCCTGCATCGTCAGATAAAGCTCCAGCGCCTTCAAACTCGGCATGCGGTAAGGATTGCCCGCGCTGTCCTTGGAGCAGTCGATCGCGATGGCCGTGATCCTGCCTTCCGCAGGCTGCGGTGCCGTCCAGACGCCGGAGGAAAAATCATCCGTCACCTCTGTCCAGACTTCTGTATTACTCAGATCATAGGCCGGATCGTCGTCGGCAATCTTTCTGTCAAATTCCGCCGTCGAATAATAGATCCTCGGGGCGCAGTATATCTCCTCCTCCCCGCTTGTATGCAGACTTTGGATGAGCGATACATCCACCGACTTCAGATTCCCGTGCCAGTCGGACTGTTTGAACTCCACCGTCCCGCTGTCCGTCCTCCGATCCGCGCCGTTCTCCAAAAAATCGTAAAATACGACGTTGCTGCAGACCGTGTCTCCGGAGTGACTGTAAGTGAGGTGGTAGGTATAGTCTCTTCCCATTTGCACGGTACCGTTTAAGCTGTATTCCGCGCCCGTGGATACCGTCTTCTGCGAGCCCCAGGTGGACGCCGTGATCGGGATGTACGAGATCTTTGCCCGTGCGTAGGTTATGCTCACATCCTTCTTGTCCTCATACTCTTTTTCCAAAGACTCATAATATCCGGCTTCCTCTTTCAGTTCCGAACGATTCCAATAAAATTCCGTCGGCAGCTCCGGCTCTTCCTTGCCCGTCTCTGTTGTGTTGACGAACGCCACGTCCGTGTACATTTCCTGGCCGCCTCTTTTTATGTTCTCAAGTGTGTTGCGCAGCTTGTAGGAAACGCACAGGCCGGTAGCCGCAGCGGATTCCGGTATCGTGAAATCGATGATCATCATCGTCATGCCGGAACCCTGCCAGTCTTTCTCAAAGCGGATATTGTATCTGGCCGGATCCAGCTCAATGTTCGTCTTTTGCGGCGAATTTCCCTGCATCAGATAACATTTGATCTGCTTCTCATTCAGGTTGATGCCGCCGGGGATCAGATCGTAAAACAGACCGGAGGTCACGTATTTTGGCCGCACGGATCCGCTGACATAACCATAAAGCATCACCGATACGTCCTGTGTGCTCAGTTCATAGTTTAGCGATGCGCTGCTGACCGACTTCGACGTACGCTGAGTCAGTTTGTTTTTCGCCGGCTCAGTATGCGTCAGATACCAGTATGAGCTGCCGTCCATATCGACATCCGGCTCATTCTCCTCATCTTTTCCGATCCATGTCCTGCAGTTCGCCCGGTTTTTGAAGTAGGACGGCTTTTTATCGTCCAAATCCTTCTGCAGCCAGGCTTTTACGTGCTCCGTCGGCTTCAATGCCATGGTAAGTGTCACCGCTATAACCGTTTTATAAAACATGGATGTATGCCGCAGCTCCACCCCGACTACACCATTCGGAAGAGCAATTGTTTTTGACGTATTTGCCACCGTAAACGTCTTGAAATATTCAAACTCATCCTGATCCTGATAGCGCACCCATACATCGACGCCCCGGATTTCATCCAGACGCTTTGTCGAAGAATTATCCCATTTTTCAAATTCATTAAAGACAGCGTCGTATTCCGTCAGAGAGATCGTCATTGTCTTAAAGCGATAATCCTCATCCGTGAGCTCCTCGAACATCGCTTCCCATGCAGTCGGCTGTTTTTCATTTCCGGAGCTGTACCGTTCATCTCCGGACAGGCCGTCGCGAAGGATGACCTTGCGCTCTGGCACGTTGTAGGTCTGCGTCTCGTCGTTCCACGTCGGCGCCACCTGGGAACCCCCGGTATAATTCAGCTGCCAGTTTATGTTCTGCTCCTGCTCCTCGACCAGAATCTTATCCTGTCCTCCGCTTATGAAATAATTATTATTCCCATTTGATTTGCTGAAGCTCGTCTTTACAATGCCGTTGTCGCCGTGCTCTTTCGGATCCTTTTTTGTCTCAGCAGGCGGCGTCGGAGCTTTCACCTTGCCGACCGCACTCACACGGTGCTCTGTCTCATACCCGGAATCCCATGTCTCAGTGACGATCGCTTCATTGTACAGGGATACTTCGCCCTGCTCATTCATCTTCCCTGAACCCTCCGTCCACAGTTCGACCGGATGTCTGGTCACCGCATAACTGTTGTCCAGATAGACCAGTTCTCCGTCGTGAACCGTATCCTCGCTCCATCGATAGGTGAATTTCTGCGTCGAATCGCCGGAAGTGCTTTCATATAATCTCCATTTTACATAGTAATACTGATCCGCATCCTCCGGCTTGGAGCCCCAGGCCGTCTCCCAGTTCCATTCGCCAAGCACAGAATATTTGCTCTTACTCTGCGTCGTGGAGGCCTTCGTGTGTACCTCGACAGACAGGGGCGTCTGCACCTCTGTCTTTGCGTTCCTCTCTTCCTCCGTCTCTTCCCCCTTACCTTTTCCATTCGGATAAACGGTGAACGTAACCGGAACATCCTTCTGATAGAACGGGTACTCATCCAAAGAAAGATAATTGCTATTCGCGTCCTGCGCGCCGCCTTTGATATTTTGAAATTCATTATTTCTTATCGAATAGCTGACGTTGACATTCACACCCGTCGCTGCCGTAACCTGATCCGTATTGCGCAGGATACAGTAGTCCCCGGCAAGCTCGTAGTTGAAATAGACTCCATTCATCTTACCTGAATATTTAGGAAGTCCTCCGGTTCCCTGCACGCCGGTCAGCTCTCCGATCCTTGTCCCGTCGGCCTTCTCAAAAACATAGCGCGGGATCCGGATCTCTATGGACTCTTCCGGCAGGATAACCCCCTCTTTTACCTCTGACATCTGGAAATAGACGTGCATCTGGGCTGTTGTACTGTAACCCGAGTAGTTGCTCGTCGGATGGAACACGAGTACGCCGCCGAAATTGTCTACACTGGTGTTCGACTCATTTGTCCACTCTGCTCCATAGTGGAACGTAAAGTTTTCTGTCTTCTTTTCCGCATAAACCTCCGTCCAGTGTGCATAGTACACTGCATCGTCTTCGATCTCCACATCTTTTGTGAGCTGTATACCCGCTCCCTCTCTTCCGGTATACCACCCCTCCAGAAAATACGTCCTTGTATGCGTCTCGCCGCCAATCTCCTCCTGTACTTCTTTTTTGCAGCCCGGAAGTACCGACAGCGTGTGACCCTTCGCGACCTTTATCTTCATCCGTCCCGTTTCTTCGTTAACGTTATTCTTCTGCTCACCCGACCATGTGCCTCCGCAGGGATCAAAGCTGACCGTACAGTCTTTCACAAGCCACTGCGCAACCAGTGTTGTGTCCCTATCAAACACGCTGTTCTTATCCATATAAGTCACAGGCTCCGAGACATCCCCGTCCTTTTTCCATCCAAGGAACTCGCAGTCCGTCTTCTTCGGAACCGGCAGCTCACCGATCGGGTTACCCGCAAAGACCTTGTACACAAGCGCTTCTTCTGTCTCTTTTCCCGTCGCCGGATCCTTTGCCTCCCCGCCGTCAAGCGTCAGCGTCACAGTAACCACTGCTGCCTCGTCGTTGCTCACGCGGACATACGTACCGGCCATCTCCGCTCCCTTGTAATCATGATAAAGCTGCGACGGCGTGTAGCTCTTCCCGTCGCTTCCCATATATTTCCACCGAGGTCCCGGCAAAAGCGCGCTTGTGCCGTAAAATGCGAAATTTTCCCCCAGTTTGAGCGTCTTCAGGCTCTCCATGCCGCCAAATGTGGTCGACATGCCCGTCACCTTTGACGTGTTCCAACTGCTCAGGTCCAGCGTTTCCAGCGCGCGGCAGCCGGAAAACGCAGTGTTCATATTGGTCAGGCTTTCTGTGTTCCAGTTGCCTGTCTCCAGCGTCGTAAGCTTGCGGCAATCGGAGAACGCGCCCTCCAGCGTCTGCACCTTGCTCATATTCCATCTGCCCGTGTGCAGCTCCGTGAGTGAACGGCAGTCTGCAAATGTCCTGGTCAGATTTGTCACACTGTCCATGTTCCACTTCCCTGTCTCCAGACTTGCCAGACTGTGACAGCCCAGAAAAGTCTCAAACATCGTCTTCACGTTTGTCATTTTCCAGTCTGCAGAATCCAGTTCTTTCAGGGCAGAACAATCATGGAACGTCTGTATAAGCTCACTCCCCTCCAGCGTCCAGCCATCCGCCTTCAGTGTGTGCAATCCGGTACATCCATCGAATGCCTTGTTCATTGATCCCCTGACCTGAAGTCCCGCAAGGTCAAGCTTTTCAAGGCCGGTGCAGCCTGAGAAAGTGGACACCATAGGATAGTAACTGCCGCTGTTATTTACTTTCCAATTTGTAAATTTCAGCTTTTTCAGGCTGCTGCAGTTCATAAACGCGCTATTCATGTTCGAGATCCCGGAAGACGCATGCTTCCACTGACTTGTGTCCAGCTTCGCCAGAGCCGTGCAGCCGCTGAACGCTCCTCCCATATCTGTCAGTTTTCCAAGATCCCAGCCTATAGAATCCAGCTTTTCAAGCGCGGTGCAGTTGGCAAACGCATCCTGTATCGATGTCACACTGCTCAGCACCCAGTTGCCTGTCTCCAGATCCTTTAGACTATGACAGTCACAGAACAGGCTGCTCATACTTGAAACATTGCTCAGAGGAAGAGCGTCGGTATCTACACGCGCCAGCTTTGTACAGCCGCTGAACATACTGGTCATCGACCACGTCTTCCCGGCATTTGTCTGCGGCGTCCACTCACTCATGTCAAATTCCGTCAGGCTGGTACAGCCTTGGAAGGCGCTGTTCATGCTGGTGATATTTTCCAGTCCCCAGGTATTCACATCGACTGCTTTAAGGCTGGTACAATTCCGGAAAGTCTCACTCATACTTGTCACACTGTCCAGTGTCCACTTGTCCGAAGTGATCTCCTTCAGGCTGGAGCAATTCAGAAATGTACTTTTCATCGTGGTCACACTGGCAAGCGACAGGTCTCCGGTATCCACGCATGCCAGTCTCGTACAACCGCTGAACATACTGGTCATATCCTGCAACTTATCCGGCTTCCACTCGCTCATATCAAACTCGGTCAGACCGACACAGCCCGCAAAAGTGCTGTTCATATTCGTCACATTGTCCAGCACCCAGGTGTCTGTATCCAGACTCGCCAGGTCGGAACAATCGTTAAACGCGAACGACATGTCTGCCACACTGCGCAGAGTCCAGCCGCTCGTATCCAGACCGTAGAGATTCGCACAGCCGTTGAATGTATTCTTCATCGTTTGCACACTGTTCATATCCCAGTTTTTCGCATCCAGACTGACCAGATTAGTGCAGCTTCTGAACATATCCTCCATTTTTTCCGCGCAGCCCAGATCCCAGTCGCCTGTATCCAGCTTTGTCAGGCCGCTGCAGCCATAGAACATACTGTTCAGATTTATCGCGCTTCGCAGGCTCCAGCCGTTCACTTCCAGACTTTTCAGACCGCTGCATCCATGGAACATACCGGACAGATCCTCTGCGCTGTCCAGCGTCCATCTTCCGGCATCCAACGTTGTCAATTTTCCGCAGCTGTAAAACATATTGCTCAGATTCACGGTATGGTCAAACGTCAGCTCTCCTGTGTTCACGCTTGCAAGATTATAGCAATTATAAAATATGCCGCACAGATTCGTCGCCTGATCCAGATTCCAGCTACCTATGTCAAAACTCTTTATGGCATTGCAGCCGGAAAACGCGTAAGACAAATCCTCCGCATTTTCCATGTCCCAGTTCCTTGTGTCGAGATCATTCAGCTTTGTACAGTTGCTGAACATATGGTTTATATCTTTTGCACTGCGCAGATTCCACCGCCCCGTCTCCAGCTCCGTCAGAGCAGAGCAGTTATAAAACAGATAGCTGAGATTTTCCGCCGCAGACAGATCCCAGTTGGACACATCCAGAGCGGTCAGCTTCTGGCAGTTATAAAACGCTTTGTTCAGATCCGTCACACTATTCAGGTTCCAGCCGCCTGTGAGCGTCTCCAATGCCCTGCATTCATAAAATGCCTGGCTCATGCTGGTGACATGGCTCAGGTCCCAGTTGTCCGCGTTAAGCGTCTTCAGGCTATAGCAATTATAAAATGCATTGCTCAGATCCTCCACGCTGCGCAGACTCCAGCCGCTCGCATTGAGGCTCGTCAGACTTCTGCAGTTATAAAATATATTGCTCAGAGTGGTAACTCTTCCCAGATCCCATTTATCCACCGTGATCGCCTGCAAAGCCGTACAACCGGAAAACGCATAACTCAGATCTTTCACTTGGCTTAGATCCCAGCCGCCCGCATTCAGGCTTTTCAGTCCGGAACAATTATAAAACGCATAGGACAGATTTTCCGCGTTGCCAAGCCCCCAGACATCCACGCCAAACGTCGCCAGCCTGCCGCAGCCGTAGAACGCATAGCTCATATCCGTCACACGGTCAAGAACCCAGCGCTCCGCCTTGAGCGTCGACAGGTTGCTGCAATTATGAAACGCGTAACTCATGTTCTCCGCGCAGCTCAGATCCCAATTTTCAGCACTCAATGACTGCAGCGCGCTGCAGCCGTCAAACGCGTGGCTCATGTCCGTCACACTGCCAAGTCCCCAGCCGCTCACATTCAGGGTCTGTATATAAGAACAGCCGGAAAACGCATAGCTCAGATCCTCCACCTGGCTCAAATCCCAGTTTCCGGTATCTTTGAACAACTCCTTAGATGCATATCCTGCAATTTTGCCACAGTTTTCAAACGCGTGACTCATCGTCGTCACGCTGCCGAGATTCCAGTTCTTTGCGTGAAGCTCCTGCAGACAAGTACAATTCTGGAACGCATAGCTCATATCTGTAAGGCTTTCCATCGTCCATCCATTCGCTGTCAAAATACGAAGGTTCATGCAGTTCTGGAACGCATAACTCATATCCTCCGCACTGCCCAGACCCCAGTTATCCGCGGTCAGAGTACGAAGATTGGTGCAACTCTGGAACGCACAGGTCATATTCGTCACATTATTCAGATGCCAGTCTGAGACGTCCAGATTGTATATTCTGCTGCTCTCAAACGCGTAGCTCATATCCTCCACGCTGCTCAGATCCCAACCCGAGGCCTTCAGTGTATAGAAATTACCGCCCTGAAACGCATGACTCATATCCGTCACTTTATTCAAATTCCAGCTTGTCGCGTCCAGATCACTAAGACGGCTGCAGTTCTGGAACGCATAACTCATATCGGTAAGTTCTTCCAGCGTCCAGTTGTCAGCGTACAGATAAGAGAGGCCTGTACAGTTCTGAAACGCATACGTCATATCTGTCACACTTTTCAGGCCCCAGTTCCTCGCGGTCAGAGCAGAAAGATTTGTACAGTCCTGAAACGCACAGGCCATCGTGATCACACTGTCCAAATTCCAGTCCGGAACATTCAGATTGCCGATGCGGCTGCCCTTGAACATGCAGCTCATGTCCGTCACGCTGCCAAGTCCCCATTTTGCGGCAGACATAGAAGACAGATTCGTACAGCCCTCGAACATATGGCTCACATCCGTCACACTGCCCAGAACCCAGTTATCAGCTGACAGACTCGATATCGTGCTGCCCTGAAACATATAGCTTGCGTCCGTCACGCTGCCCACCTGCCAGTTATTTACTGACACAGTTGATACCTGACAGCCTTGAAACATATAACTCAGATCCGTCACCTGACTCAGGTCCCAGTTGGTCGCCATTAAATTGCCTGTCAGTACGCTGCCCTGAAACATACGGCTCACATCCGTCACCTGACTCATATCCCAATTATTCAGAACTATATTATTAAAATTGACAGTACTGTTCTGAAACGCGTAGCTCATATCTGTCACAAGGGACGTATCCAGATTGGCACTCGGCGTGTTTCTGACATTTATAAAGGATATTCCTTTCTCCTCGTTCGTCATGTCGGCAAACCAGTAGCGCATGGTCTTCGGCTGGATCGGATCACGGAAAGTGATCACGCTGACAGAAGCTCTCTCTCCGTGCCAGGGAACATCCTCTTCCGTGTATTCGCCAGACAGCTTTTCGACGCCGGTGTATTTTTTCACTACAGCTGTTCTGGTTCCGGTAAGTTCTTCTGTATCGTCATTTTGGAAGACCAGCTCTCCGTTCTCATACAAAATGGCATAGATGGGCGCACCCGTCCCCTTCAGCTCCTCCCCGGAGAGTGAAGAGATCACACGGGCCGGACCCATCACGCTAAAAGACGTTACGTCAAATACCAGCTGTTCCTCGCTCCCGGAGAGATTTTCCATCTGCTCCACTTCGCCGCTGTCCTTGATGTGCAGGGCAAACGCCGGGTTTTCCGTATACTTCTGCGCGTCAGGTTTTTCTTTCGCGTCTGCTTCTGCGTCTGCTGTCTGCCCCTTCGGCGCGTCTATTTCCCCGTCCACTATCTGCTTCTGCCCTTTCAGCCCATCGCTTCTCTCACCTGCTGCCTGACTTCCAGACGCAAAAACTGTCCCCGTGAATGTCATCTCCACGCGGACTGCCCCTTCTGTCGGCTCGATGCGATCCTCCCCGTCAAGGAAGAATACATCGTATGGTATGAATTCCAATGTCTCGTTTTCAGCAAGCTCCACTGACTCACGGGCAGCCTCCATCGCCGCCTCGTATTCCGCCGAACCCTCTTCCAGCTTTTGTGCCAGCAGTACGGCGTCCTCCGGAATGCCTGCTTCCGGGCTCACGTATGCCTTTATGGATACGCTGTCATCCGAGAACAGAAATTCCTGTTCTTGTTCGGTCTGTTCCTCTGTCTCGGATTCGCTCTCATCTTCCGTTTCGAATCCCAATGGAATTTCTGTCTCACTCCCGACTCCGTTCCCGATCCCGGATTCCGTTTCGGCCGGATACGTCGCCTCAGTCTCGCTCTCCGATTCAGTCTGTGCCGGATCTTCTGTCTCTGCCTCGTCTGTCGACCCTGTCTGTATCGAATTGCTCTCCCCGGCCTTATCCTCCGCTCCGTCATCTGTGCCGGTCTCTTTTGACTCGTCGGCTGCTGGCTCGTCTTCCGTCTCCTCCCAGTCCGTCACCGTGCCGACGATCGTATCCGCCAGCGAGATAAACCCCTGTGTATTTAAAAGAATCGTCAACGCCAACCCAAACGCCAGCCATCTGCTCAGTCTGCTTTTTCTCTTCATAAGCTGTTCCCCCTGAATTCAAACCCAAAACCTGCTATATCCGCACTAGATTTCAAAATCGATCGAGCCTACGCTGTTCCCCTCCGCGGTCTGCGCCGTCACGTCATTCACTTCCTGCCGATCTTCGATATGCACTACCTTTTGCAGTCTCGCGCTGTCGTCCGTCTTCTGCTTCTTGAATTCGAGCTGCACCGATACGGTCCCTTCCGCCGGCTCGATCTCTCGTCCGTTCGCGAGAAAAGCAATGCGGTAGAAGCTGTAGCTCGCCTGCCCGCCTGCGCCGGTCTTCTGTCTGGAAAGCTCCTTCGCGGCTTGATATGCCTCGCTGTCCTCCGAGAGCTTTTCTCCCACGAGCACCGTATCCTGCGGAAGATCCGATCCTTCAAGGATCGTTGCGCGGATGAGCACCTCATCATTCTCATATACAAGCTCTGCGGGCGCTTCCGGCTGCGCCTGCACCTCTGCGCCCCGCGCTGTCTCTTCCAGAATCGTGTTCTCCGACTGTGCCTGTCCCGGGATCACTTTCCCTCCGGACAGGATCTCCACAGCTTCAATGCTGATGTCAGCCTCTTCCACAGAATATTCCGCCAGATCAAACTCCGTCTCCGGCAGATCCTCTTCCGCCGGAAGCTCTTCTTCCACGATCTCCGCTCCGGAAAATTCCTCCTCAAAAGTCTCCTTTCCCGGAATCTCCTCAGGTACACCGTCTCCCTCCGCTGTCAATACCATGGATTGCGCCGTCAATACAATGCTCATCGTCAGCAGGGAGGTAAATATTCTCTCCTTTTTTCTTCGTTTCATTGCTATACTGTCTCCTTTTCTGTTACTCCGCCGATGGGCGGAATCAACGCCTTCTGTTTGCAGATCTGTTTTTGTTATCCTGATTACATGTCACTTGTTTCTCACATTTCGCAAAATATATGTTTGCGCGCATTGTGATTATTGATAAAAATATTCCTTGTTATACAAAGATTTCCATATATAATGTTATATTATTATACTATACATTGGTCACTTTGTGGTAAAAAATTTTATCTTTTTCCAAAAAAATGTATAAATTTTTTTCTGGTCATGGTTAAAAAAAAACGGGCTGTTGCATCAGCACACAACAGCTCCGTTCATTTTGAGTAAAAAATCCTTTTATGAAATTTCTTCTATCTCATCTTCGCGGCCTCCAGCCGCACCAATGCCTTCCTCAACGCTACCTCGGCCCGGGACGTATCGATCCTCGGATCGTGAGCCTGCAGCCGGCGCTCAGCGCGCTGCTCGGCTTCCCTCGCGCGGTTCTCGTCGATCTCCTCCGGCCACTCGGCGATCTCCGCCATCACGGAGATCTTGTCCGGCAGAATCTCGATGAAGCCTGCGTGCACGGCCGCATCCTTATTTCCGTCCTCGAGATGGATCGTCATGATGCCGGGGGCAAGGATCATCGTCATCGGAATATGCCTCTTGTAGATGCCCACCTGGCCCTCGCTCGTGTTGAGCTCAAGCATGGACGCCTGACCCTTCCAGAAGATGCGGTCCGGCGTGATGATCTCCAGATCAAAATATTTGTCGTCTGCCATAGTACGTTTTTATTCCTTTCCATTCGCTCTATCCAGGCAAAATCTGCATACATAAGCTAAATCATTCTTTTACCCGAATAAGATTATACGAAATCTCAAACGTATGTCCGCTTCCGCCTCGCGCTTTATTTCATCCGCGCGACTACCTCATCGATCGATCCCGCGTTCAGGAAGTAGCTCTCCGGAATGTCGTCGTGCTTGCCGTCCAGGATCTCGCGGAAGCCGCGGATCGTCTCAGAGAGCGGCACATACTTGCCGTCCGTCCCGGTGAACTGCGTCGCCACGAAGAACGGCTGCGACAGGAAACGCTGCACTTTTCTCGCACGATTTACGACCAGCTTGTCGTCCTCGGACAGCTCGTCCATGCCGAGGATCGCGATGATATCCTGCAGCTCCTTGTACTTCTGAAGGATCTCCTGCACGCCGCGCGCCACGCTGTAGTGCTCTTCGCCGACAATGCGCGGGTCGAGGATGCGGGACGTGGAGTCGAGCGGGTCGACCGCCGGATAGATGCCGAGCTCCACGATGGAACGGGACAACACGGTCGTCGCGTCCAGATGCGCGAACGTCGTCGCCGGAGCCGGGTCCGTCAGATCATCGGCCGGCACGTAGACCGCCTGCACCGAGGTGATGGAACCGTTCTTCGTCGAAGTGATGCGCTCCTGCAGCGCGCCCATCTCCGTCTGCAGCGTCGGCTGATAACCCACGGCCGACGGCATACGGCCAAGCAGCGCGGACACCTCGGAACCTGCCTGCGTGAAACGGAAGATATTATCGATAAACAGCAGAACGTCCTTTCCGCCCTCGTCGCGGAAATTCTCCGCCATTGTAAGTCCGGTCAGACCGACGCGCATTCTCGCTCCGGGCGGCTCGTTCATCTGCCCGAAGACCATCGTCGTCTTGTTGATGACGCCGGACTGCTGCATTTCGTGATACAGGTCGTTCCCCTCACGCGTCCGCTCGCCGACGCCTGTGAATACGGAATATCCGCCGTGCTCGGTCGCGATGTTGCGGATCAGCTCCTGGATCAGAACCGTCTTGCCCACGCCCGCGCCGCCGAACAGACCGATTTTTCCGCCCTTCTGATACGGGCAGAGCAGATCTACGACCTTGATGCCTGTCTCAAGCACCTCCGCCGAGGTCGACTGTTCCTCAAAGGTCGGCGCCTCGCGGTGGATCGGCATGTATTTTACGTCCTGCGGCGCCGGCTTGTTGTCGATCGGATCGCCGATGACGTTGAAGATACGGCCGAGCGTCTGCTCGCCCACCGGAACGGAGATCGGAGAACCGGTCGCCTCCGCGTCCATGCCGCGGACCAGCCCGTCCGTCGATCCCATCGCGATACAGCGCACGGTCTCGTCGCCCAGATGCTGTGCGACCTCTACGACTAATGTTTCGCCCGTCGTCCGCGTGATGTGGATCGCCTCATAGATAGCAGGCAGCTCTCCATCCGGAAATTTGATATCCAAAACTGCACCGATGATCTGAGTGATCTTTCCTTTCTTTGCCATGTTCACTCTCCTTCACTTTTCTAGACGGCGTTCGCCCCCGCGATGATCTCTGTCAGCTCCTGCGTGATCGAGCCCTGACGCGCGCGGTTGTACTGCAGCGTCAGCTTGTCGATCATCTCTTCCGCATTGCTCGTCGCGGAGTCCATCGCCTGCATGCGGGCGCCGTTCTCGCTGGCGACCGCCTCGACCAGAGCGCCATAGATGATGCTGGTCATGTATTTCGGAATGATGACGTCCAGAGCCTCTTCCTCCTCCGGCTCGTAGTTCATCAGCGTGTGATCCGCCGCCTTCTCCCGCGCCGCCGCGAGGTCCTCCTCACTGATCTCCACCGGGAGAAGCTTCAGCAACTGCGGCTCGTGGACCACCGTATTCTTGAAATAGGTGTACGCCAGATAGATCTCCCCGATCTCGCCCGCCGCAAAGAGCCGCAAAACTTCGTCGCAGATCTCCTTCGCGTCGGTGAACATCGGATTCTCGATCACCTCCGGGTACTCCTTCTCAATATGGTAATTCCTTCTCTGGAAATATTCTTTTCCTTTATTTCCGACCGCGAACAGTACAACCTCCTCCGGCTTTAGCTGCGAGCCCGTGACCAGTTTGATCACATTGGAATTGTAGCCTCCGGCCAATCCGCGGTTTGAAGTGATCAGGATGACCGCCTTCTTCGCGGATTTATTCGCGCTCAGATACGGGTGATTGATCGTCCCCGACTTGGCCAGCATGGAAGTCACCGTGCTGTACATCTTGTCGAAATACGGCTTTGACCGCTCGGCGCGCGCTTTTGTCTTCTGCAGCTTGACCGTGGACACCAGCTTCATCGCCTTCGTGATCTGCTGCGTGCTCGCGATGCTGTTGCGCCGCCGTTTGATGTCTCTCATTGAGGCCATGTTTCAGTCCTCCTTAATGAAATCTCAGGGCTTACTTTATATTGAACTTTTTCCGAACAAAGCTCAACAGCCTTATAATGTTTTTGGCTCTGCTCTATTTAAAGGATGCCTTGAATTCCTCGATCGCCTTCTTAAGCGCCGCGTCCGTCTCCTCGGAGATCTCCTTCTCGCTCGCGATCTTCTCCGGGATCTCCGGATACTTCGTGTTCAGGAACTCGAAGAACTCCTTCTCGAAGCGCAGAATGTCCTCCACCGCGACGTCGAGCAGATAGCCGTTCGTCGCCGCGTAGATGATGATGACCTGGTACTGCACGGGCATCGGCTCGTACTGCGGCTGCTTCAGGACTTCGCGAATGCGCTCGCCCTGTGCCAGACGCTGCTTCGTGTCGTCGTCCAGCTCGGAGCCGAACTGCGAGAACGCCGCCAGCTCGCGGTACTGCGCCAGCTCGACACGGATCGGAGCCGCGATCTTCTTCATGGCCTTGATCTGTGCCGCGCCGCCGACACGGGACACGGAGATACCCGCGTTGATGGCCGGGCGGAAACCGGAATTGAACATCTCGGACTCCAGATAGATCTGTCCGTCCGTGATGGAGATGACATTCGTCGGAATGTACGCGGACACGTCGCCCGCCTGCGTCTCGATGATCGGCAACGCCGTCAGGGAACCGCCGCCCAGCTCGTCGGATAGCTTTGCCGCGCGCTCCAGCAGTCTGGAGTGCAGGTAGAAGACGTCGCCCGGATACGCCTCACGTCCCGGCGGACGCTTCAAAAGCAGGGAGAGCGTACGGTAAGCCGCCGCGTGCTTCGACAGATCGTCGTAGATGATCAGCACGTCCTGTCCGTTCTCCATCCACTCTTCGCCCATCGCGCAGCCCGAATACGGGGCGATGTACTGCAGCGGAGCCAGCTCGCTCGCCGTCGCCGCCACGACCGTCGTGTAATCCATCGCGCCGTACTCTTCCAGCGTGTTTACGATGGAAGCGACCGTGGAAGCCTTCTGGCCGATGGCCACGTAGATACATTTCACATTCTGACCCTTCTGGTTGATGATCGTATCGATCGCGATCGCTGTCTTTCCGGTCTGACGGTCGCCGATGATCAGCTCACGCTGTCCGCGCCCGATCGGCACCATCGAGTCGATGGCCTTGATACCGGTCTGAAGCGGAGTATCCACGGATTTACGCGCGATCACGCCGTGCGCCACGCGCTCGATCCTGCGATATTTCTCTGAATGGATCGGCCCCTTGCCGTCGATCGGCTGTCCGAGCGCGTTCACGACACGCCCGAGCATCCCGTCTCCCACCGGAACCTCCACGACCCTGCCTGTCGTCTTCACGGTGTCGCCTTCGCTGATGTCGTTGCTGCCGCCAAGGAGCACCGCGCCGACGTTGTCCTCCTCCAGATTCAGGACCATGCCGTACACTTCCCCCGGGAACTCCAGGAGCTCGCCCTGCATAGCCGTCTCAAGTCCGTAAATACGGGCAATTCCGTCTGCGACCTGAATGACCGTACCGGTGTCGGACACCGCGATCTCGGAGGAGTATCTCTGAATCTGCTCTTTGATCACAGAACTGATTTCCTCTGGTCTTAAATTCATGAGGTCTGCACACCTTCTTTCTCGCTTTCTAGTGAGATCTTTAAAAGGCCCGAGGTCAGCTTATCCAGCCTGCTGCGGATCGTGCTGTCCACCACGCGGTCGCCGATGCGGATCTTCATCCCGCCGATCAGGCCCGCGTCCACCTTGTAGTCAATCTCCATCGTCTCATAGGAGGTCGTGTCCAGAAGCTTCCGCTCGATCGTCTGCCTCTGCTCCTCCCGCAGCGGAACCGCCGAGACGACTTCGGCGACCCCGATCTTTTTGTATTCCTTCACCCTTGCAATGAAATACGCAAAAATATCCTGTAACTCGCTGTACCTTCCCTTTGTCACCACAATTGTCATAAAACCTGTGAGGGCGTCGGATATTCTTCCCTTGAACACATCCTCGACCGCCCGGAGCTTCTTCTCCTTCGGAATCTCCGGGTGCATCAGGATCTTCTCAAAGTCTTCATTCTCCTTAAGTACCGTCCTGACGACTTCAATCTCCTCCGCCAGGCTGTCGATCCGGTTCTCTTCCACGGCAAGCTCAAACAACGCATCCCCATAGGTCCCCGCCACTAGCTTTGCCATGTCTGTTCACCTATCTCCTTCAATGTATCATCCACCAACGAATCCTGGATATCCGTATCGATCTTCTCGCTGACCACCTTGCCGGCGATCATCGACGCAACCGTAATAATCTCCTTCTTGATATCGTCCTGCGCCTTCTTCATCTCCAGCTCGGCCTGCTTGTCGGCTCTCGCAATGATCGCCGCGGCTTCGACCTTCGCCTCCTCAAGGATCTTCGCCTCGCTCTCGAGCGCCTTCTTGCGCGCGGCGCTTAAGATCTCGTTCTCCTCCATATGGATATTGCGAAGCTTGTCCTCGTACTCGAGACGGAGCGCTTCGGCGTCGGCTTTCGCCTTCTCCGCAGAATCGATATTGTCCTTCACCCGCTGCGCGCGTTTCTTCAGGAAATCGCGGGCCGGATTAAACAACAGGTATGACAGGAATGTGAACATCACAAACACTGACAGCGCCAGCAGGACCGCGTCGTGAAGAAGCTGCGGGTCAAGATTAAACAGTCGTTCCAAGATTTCGCCTCCTTTCGCAGCTATTTTCTCTTATACTTCAAGATAATCTTCCGATCAGCGGATTCGCGAACAAGAGAATAAACGCGATCGCGAGGCCGTAAAGACCTGTCGTCTCCGCGACTGCCTGTCCGAGAAGCATCGTGGACGTGATGTCGCCCTTGGCTCCCGGATTGCGTCCCACTGCGGACGCGCCGTGACCGGCTGCGATACCCTGGCCTACGCCAGGTCCGATACCTGCGATCAGAGCAAGACCCGCGCCGATTGCCGAACAAGCCAATACCAATCCTTCGTTTGTAATACCTTCCATGATAATCCCTCCTGTGAATTTATGTTTTCTGTAATTTTTTACTCCTGTTTTTGTCGTCTCTGTCCATTCTTCACAGACAGAACAGTCGATTTCCGGCCGCCTTCCAGGACAGCTTACCCCTCCGCTCCCGGAAGCTTGTCTGTCACAAACACCATCGTCAGCATACAGAATACGTACGTCTGTATCGCTCCTGAGAAGACATCAAAATAGATGTGCAGGAAACCTGTCCAGCCGATGGCAAACCTGGACAGAAGCGAGTAGATCAGCGACATCATGACCGTACCGGACAAGACGTTTCCGAACAGACGCAGCGACAGGGAGAACGGCACCGCGATCTCACCGATCAGATTGATCGGAAAGAGGAACGGCAGCGGCTGGAACAATCCGGTAAACGCACCAAATTTGTTGTACTTGATGTTGTTGTACTGGATGATTCCAAACGTGATCAGTCCGAGCGGGAGAGTCACGCCGTAGTCCGCCGTAGGCGGCCGCAGTCCGAACAGACCTGAAATATTGCTGATAAAAATAAAGATAAAGATGGATCCGATGTAATTCCGGAACTTCTTCGCATGCACGCCCATGCTGCTTTCCACCATGTTGTCGAGCATCTCGACGACGATCTCCACGACATTCTGGAAACCGGACGGATACTTCTGCGCATGGCTGATCGTGATCCTTGCCGCGATCGCGAACGCGAGGATCAGCAGCATGACGATCAGTATAGCGACATGCGTCGTCGTGATCCAGAACGTCTGTCCGAAGAGCTTGTAGCTGAAGACGCCGTGGATCATGAAATCCACATCTGATCCCGAAGCTGCCAGCAAATTCGCAGTCTCCACGTTTCCTCCTCCTTTCCCAAATGCTCTATGCTATAACTAATCAGCGGCTGTGGCGCAATGCGCCCCACCCACGCTGAATAATTACCTGAATCTTCCTCCTGCGGAGGCTACTTCCCGGATTTCTCCAGAAATTTATGCACCAACGGCTGCAGGAACGCTCCGAACTTCAGGCAGAGCACTCCGACAAAATACGCCATCACGTATCCGAGCTTCAGATAGTGTACTGCGGCCGCGGCCAGAAGGATGATCACCGTACGCAGAAGATAAGCCCTGCGCATATATCCTTCCGCATCCTTCGGCTGCATGTCGAGCGCCCGGTCGATCGAGTGGTACATGTGAGCCGCCAGCGCGACCGCCACAGCGATCCCGATCCACAGGCCCGTGGCAAACAAAAACCGCAAACCGGAGAACTGCGCGTAAAGGCCGGTGACGACCAGATCAACGATCTCTATCACAGCGCCTGACGCCACGATACCGCAGATCAGCTCCAGAAGCGTGTCATTGATTTTCCTCTTCATCTTTTTGCCTTTCCTTCGATGACGGCGGCTGTATCTGCTTCAAAAGGATCCAGCTGTTCCTCGCCCCGGCCAGTATCCCGAGGATCAGGAGAACCGCTGTGACAGACCAGCCGTAACGCTCGTCGAGCCAGTTCCCGATAAACGCGCAGAGCACGACGGGGGCAAGCATACTGATGCCGAGCTGAGTCACCATCGCAAGAGAACGCACGATCTCATTCTTTTTTTTCATTTCCCCTATCTCCGTCTCACTCCCCTATATTAATGTATTTTGGCAATAATGTCCAGAATTTCTTGATTATTAATAATTTAACAATCGCTCGTCGGATCACCGCGGCGCTGTCTCCTCCCGGTCCGTATGGAACTCTCTCAGAATCTCCATCACGGTCAGCAGCGTAACCGGCCCGAGCAGGACGCCGGCGGGCCCATAGAGATACAGTCCCGCGTACACGACCACGATCATCACAAAAGGATAAATGCCGAGCTTCGCCCCGATCAGCCGCGGTTCGAGAAATTCCCGCACAATGTAGGTCAGCAGAAACAGGCCAAGATAGCCGACCGCCAGATGGAACTCCTTCTGAAACAACAGGAACACCGCCATCGGGATCAGCACCGTCCCCGTCCCGACAAAGGGCAGCGCATCCATCAGCCCGATGACGATGCCGAGCACCAGAAAATAAGGGTTCCCCAACGCCCACAGCCCGCCGGTGCACAGCAAAATGATCACCGATATGATGATAAACTGCGCTTTCATATACATACCGCCCTGCTTCCACATGCGGCTCGTGATATTGTGGAAACGCCGATAGATCTTGTATTCCTGCAGTTTTTCGTTCATCTCATCGTAATCCTTCATCAGCAGGATCACCGCCACAAAGAGCATCAGAAGAAACAGTCCTGCATCCAGAAGCTTCTTGAGATAACGCACCGAGTAATTCACGACCCCCGGCACGATATAGACCCGGATCTGTTCCGTCGCGTGTTCCAGACTGGAATAGACGAAATCCCGAAGCTCATCCACCTGTATCCCGAAGCTTCGCTCCGCCATGTGGCAGCAGCCGTCCACCCATCCGCAAAAACAGCTGTAATAATAGTCGAAATTCATCGCGATCCTTCGGATCTGCCCCATCAGCAGGCAGTAAAAATAGTAAAACAAAAACGTCATGGCAGCAAGCAGGATCACGAGCAGAACAGACACGATCACCTCTTTTTTCCATGCAAGCTTTTTCCGTATCGCCTCCGTCACCGGATTCAACAGATGCACCAGCATATAAGCGATCAAAAAAGGAATCACATACGGCAGCAGATATCGATACACGAAATAGACTGCCAATGTGATCCCCGTGACTGTGAGTATCTTTTTTCCTTCTTCCATACCCCGCACCTTCCGTCTTTTTCCTTTGCAAAAGCACCGCAGCCTGTCGTCCGGACAGGATACCCTGTACCGTCCGCGCCTCTGTTGTTAGTATGGAATGATTTGTCTTTCTTATTCACCGGAAAAACTTTGATCCGTCAGCTTCCTCTGCCCGACAGGAGCGGCAAACAGACGAAAAACATCCGCGTTCGGTTCTGTCTGAAAGCTCATCCGTTTTCCGGTCGCCGGATGCGTGAAGGCAAGCGAGATCGCGCAGAGCGCGAGCGGAATCTTCCCGGAGTCTGATCCGTCCGAGTATGGCTTGTCTTTTTCCGTCAAAAATTCCTTCCAACGCTCATTGTACTTCCGATCTCCGTACAGGGGCAGTCCTGCATGCGCCATCTGTACCCGAATCTGGTGATGACGGCCTGTCTTCAGCTTAATTTCCGCAAGGATCCTTTTTTTGTCGCTCTCCGTGTGAACGTCGCCCGCACAGATTTCGGTCTCTGCCCCATCTGACAGCTTCGAACGCGATATTTCCACGATGCGGAAGGAAAGCTCGGCGCGCTTTGCATCACGGTCGCCTTTTTCCGCGATAAAGGAGCTGTTCGTTCTTCCGTCTTTCACAAGATAATCTACAAGACAGTACGACTTGCCGGGCTCGTAACAATTTCTGCCATAGTCTGTCCCATTCCGTTTTTTCTCATGATCTTCTTCCATCGCTCTGTTGCCGGGCTGACCCTCTTCGCGCCTGCTTTCTATGCATACTCTGCTATCATGCACACAGCACACCGCCCGATATATTTTTTCCATGCTTCCGTCCGTCACCTGCCGGGAGAGTCCGGCCGCCGCGCGTTTATTTTTCGCAAATACAAGAACGCCCTCCACCGGCTGGTCGAGTCGATGGACGACGTGTACAGTCGAAACTTCTTCACGATTCCGGGAAGTCCGCCTTCCGTCACATTTTTCAGGAAAACGGTTCCTGCCGCTTGCGCGCTTTTCCGCAAGATAGTTGTTCAGAACACTCACCATGTCCTTCTGCCCGACCTTCGCGCTCTGCACCGCGAGGCCCGCAGGCTTATGACAGACGATCAGCTCCGTATCTTCATAAAGAATTTTCAGTTCTTCCCTCATATTCCCTTCCCAACGATCCTGTTTTCCCTCGTGCCTCCCCGCGCCTTCTGTCCCCTGTTCCACCTTTTATCCGTATTTACATTTCACATCTTGAAGCGGTAGCCGACGCCCCAGATCGTCTCGATGTACTGCGGCTTGGAGGACTGCTTCTCAATCTTCTCGCGGATCTTCTTGATATGCACTGTGACCGTCGCGATGTCCCCGACCGATTCCATGTCCCAGATCTCCCGGAACAGCTCTTCCTTCGTGAACACATGATTCGGATTCTGCGCCAGAAACGTCAGCAGATCGAATTCCTTCGTCGTGAAATTCTTCTCTTCCCCGTTGATCCAGACACGGCGGGCCGTCCTGTCGATCTTGATGCCGCGGATCTCTATGATGTCGTTCTCCTGAACGTTGCTGTTCACCAGACGCTCATATCGCGCGAGATGCGCCTTCACGCGCGCGACCAGCTCGCTCGGACTGAAGGGCTTCGTCATATAATCGTCCGCGCCGAGACCGAGGCCCCGGATCTTGTCGATGTCGTCCTTCTTGGCCGAGACCATGATGATCGGCAGGTTCTTTTGCTCACGGATCTTTCTGCATATCTCAAACCCATCCAGACCCGGAAGCATCAGGTCAAGAATGATCAGATCAAACTCCTCTTCCAAAGCCCGCACCAACCCTCTGTCGCCGGAATTCTCGATCTGCACTTCAAAACCCGACAGCTCCAAATAATCCCTTTCGAGATCGGCGATCGCCGTTTCATCCTCAATAATCAAAATCTTACTCATGCAGAAATTCCTCCTTGCTCCTTTACATCTATCCGGAAACAAACCTTTACAGCCATGGCGGCAGATACTTTATCATGAAGCATCCTGATTCGTCATCACGAAACGCTCTGATCCGAATACGCATATTTTCGAACCACAAAATGCATGACCGTTCCCTCGCCGACCTTGCTGGTCGCCCAGATCCTTCCTCCGTGATCCTCGACGATTTTCTTCACGATGGACAATCCGATACCACTGCCTCCCTGCGCCGAGTTGCGCGACTGGTCTGCCCGGTAGAAACGGTCAAAGACCGAGACCAGCTCCTGATTCGGAATGCCCTTTCCGTTGTCCTCCAGCTCGACCTGGACAAAATCTTCGACATCCATCACACGGAGCTGGACGTACTTCTTGTCCTTGTCCATATATTTGACTGAGTTGCCGATGATATTGTTGATCACGCGCTTGAGCTGCTCCGCGTCCGCGATGATCAACGTCCCCGGCTCCACCGTGTTGATGTAAGAGAACACGATGTTCCGCTCGCGCATCTCCAGACCGACCTCCTCGGCGCAGTCGTCAAAATACTCCGCGACATCGATCCGGTTGAAATTGTACGGAATACGGTTCGTGTCGATTTTAGAGTAAAAGGTCAGCTCGTCGATCAGGCGGTCCATATCGTTCGCCTTGATGTAGATGGTGCGGATGTAGCGGTCCATCTTCTCAGGCGTGTCCGCGACGCCGTCCATGATCCCCTCGACGTAGCCTTTCACCGCCGTGATCGGCGTCTTCAGATCGTGGGAGATATTGCTGATCAGCTCCTTGCTCTGGCGGTCGAAGGTTTTTTTCTCCTCGTCCACATCCTTCAGCCGCTGGCGCATATCATCGAAATCCCGGCAGAGCTCGCTGATCTCGTCTTTGCCCTTTACGTTAAGTTCAAAGTCGAAATCCTCCTCCTTGATGCGGTGCGTCGCCTCGCTGAGCTTCTGCAGCGGCGTGTGCACGCCCGTGTAGATCCAGATGATCATGAGAAACGCCGCGAAGATCAGGATCACGACGATCGAGATCAGCAGATCCAGGATCAGCCGGCCGTTTTGCGCAATGATATCGCTCACGGAGGAGATGATAAAAATGCTTATCTTCGAGTCTTCTTCCTCTGACGTCGTATCAGGCTTTGTCAAGACCTTTTTGCTGCTTTCCCCATCCTCTGAAAATGCATCCTTCCCGGCATATGGTACGTCAACGTCGAGCTGCTTCACGAACACCCGGATGTCCCCGCCGATATACGATCCTCCGTCGGAAGTACTGCTGAAGCTGCGGAACTTCGGAAGCGCCTCAAAAAGCATGTCGACATCCTCTCCGGAACCGTTGTAAAAGAGCTCGCCGTCCTTCCGGACAAGCAGATAGGAGTGTTTCTCCAGAAGCTTTTCATTGATCTGCTCCAGATAGGACTCCTGCAGAAACCTCTGCGGATCGCTGTCCGATTGTTCCGTCAGCTGCTCAAAGATTCCCTGCGTCGTCTGCCCGATCAGCCGCATGGAGTCGGAAATATTTTCCACGGAGACGGAAACGCCGTAATTCTGCTCGATCGTGTGTCTCTGAAATCTGGTAAAACCCCAGAAAACAATGCTGAATAAAAGAAACGGCACCAGAATGATCACCAGAAACGCGATGATCAACCTTGTTTTTAACTTCATATGTTCACCCGAATACTCTCTGTCAATTTCGTGTTATTTTAGTATAGCATGTCCCATCGGTTTTTTCATCTAAACATTGTTCTATAATTCTAAACTTTTTATAAAAGAAAACCCGGAAAGGTACGACCCTCCGGGTTTTTTGTCAAGCTTTTATAAATATTTTTTCAATGTCTCCACCTTATCCAGCTTCTCCCACGGCAGGTCCAGATCATTTCTTCCGAAATGCCCGTACGCGGCCGTCTGCTTGTAGATCGGACGGCGCAGGTTCAGCATCTTGATGATCCCGGCCGGGCGCAGATCGAAGTTTTCCCTCACAATTTCCGTAATCTTCTCATCGGAAAGCCTTCCGGTACCGAAGGTATCCACCATGATCGAGGTCGGACGCGCCACACCGATTGCGTAGGACAGCTGGATCTCGCATTTCTCAGCCATCCCGGCCGCCACGAGATTTTTCGCCACATAGCGCGCCGCGTATGCCGCGGAGCGGTCCACTTTCGTGCAATCCTTGCCGGAGAACGCGCCGCCGCCGTGTCTCGCATAGCCGCCGTAGGTGTCCACGATGATCTTGCGCCCGGTCAGTCCGCTGTCCCCGTGCGGTCCGCCGATCACGAAACGTCCGGTCGGATTGATGAAGAACTTTGTCTCGCCGTCCACCATGTCCTTCGGCAATATCACATCGAAGACATGCTTTTTGATATCCTCATGAATCTGCTCTTGCGTCACATCCGGATCGTGCTGCGTGGAGAGCACCACGGCGTCCAGCCGCGACGGCTTGCCGTTTTCGTCGTACTCCACGGTCACCTGTGTCTTTCCGTCCGGGCGCAGATACGGTAGCGTGCCGTCCTTCCGGATCTTTGTGAGCTGAAGCGCCAGCTTGTGCGCCAGAGAGATCGGATACGGCATATATTCCGGCGTCTCGTTAGTAGCATAACCGAACATCATGCCCTGGTCGCCCGCGCCGATCGCCTCGATCTCATCGTCCGTCATCGTGTTTTCCTTCGCCTCAAGCGCCTTGTCCACGCCCATCGCAATGTCCGCCGACTGCTCGTCGATCGCCGTGATCACGCCGCAGGTGTCCGCGTCAAAGCCGTATTTCCCGCGCGTGTAGCCAATCTCGCGTACGGTGTCTCGCACGATCTTCTGAATATCGACATAGGCCGACGTCGTGATCTCGCCCATCACGAGCACCAGTCCAGTCGTCGTGGCCGTCTCGCATGCCACACGGCTCATCGGATCCTGCGCAAGCAAGGCGTCTAGGATCGCATCCGAGATCTGGTCGCACATTTTGTCCGGATGTCCCTCCGTCACGGATTCCGAGGTAAACAATAACTTGTCCATTTGTACCTTCCTTTCCTTAAGTGGCTGCTTTTCTTCTCATGTATAAGGAAATGAAAAAATCCGCCAAAAAGGCGGACTCAATCGACATCATCAAATCCCCTTATTGTTCGAGTTTACTCGCTCAGGTTGGCACCTTCCGTCGCCGGGGTTGCCGTGGCTTCACAGATCCTATGTATCTCCACCACTCTGAATAAGAGAAAAGCAATTATTAACTTGTACAGCTTATAAGCTACAACGCTATATACGGTTTGTCAAGTATTTTCTACTGTCAATTACAAATTTGTCAGCATCAATAAGTTTTTCAGTCTCTCATATTTTGCAGTCAGCACTTTGTCTTATCTTATACTTTGAAAAAATCAGCAGCTAAAATTTTCAGCAGAAGCGCTCCACAATATAACGGTTCGCCTCCAGCTCCTGGCTGTCGTCAAGCGGCGCAAGCTCCGATTTTCCGTACTTTCGCTCCAACGCGTTGCCGATCAGATGATCGCAGACCTGCGGATTTTTCGGCAGCAGCGGCCCGTGCAGATACGTTCCGACGACGTTTTTGTAGAGGATCCCCTCCGCGCCGTCCTTTCCGTTGTTCCCATAGCCGAATCTCACTTTCCCGAGCGGCTGATTGTCCCCGATATACGTCCTTCCGCCGTGGTTCTCAAAGCCGACGATCGGCTGCGAAAACAGTTCATTCTCGATCACAATATTCGAGATCAGGCGCGGACTTCCCTGCTCCGTGTACAGATCCACGAGCGAAAGTCCCTCGATCCGGCCATCGTCCGTATCATAATAGTGCCCGAGCAGCTGATAGCCGCCACAGACCGCGATCACAACGCCGTTGTCTTCGACATAAGCTTTGAAATCCTTTTGTATCGTCTTCAGCCTTTCGCAGACCAGCATCTCCTCCCGGTCCGAACCGCCGCCCAACAGCACGATATCCAGCTTCGCGAAATCAATCGGATCCGAAAGTTGAAATTCCCGAACCGCCGCCTCGATCCCACGCCACTCGCATCGTTTTCTCATGCATTGTATGTTTCCCCGGTCACCGTACAGATTTAACAGATCCGGGTAAAGATGTCCTATCGTGATCTTCACAACTTTTCTCTCCGAATTTTTATTTCTTGTTGACAAAAATATATTTATCTTCTATAATACTTTTATCTCTTTTTATTTATACTTTACCATTTATTGTATTAAATTCGCGCACATATTTTTCATTCGATAAAATTTCCCTGATTTTGCTCCTTGGTAATTGAACAGGCTTTACACCTTTTCAACCTTCTGTTATAATTTACATGTAACGAAATACTAAATTATAACAGAAAGGAAGTGAAGAAAGTGAGTGATAACAATATGCCAACCAATGCAGAAGTAGTCGAATCTCTTAGCAGAAGACTTGAGCAGGCGCGTATACTTAATAATCTGAAAGATTGTAAAACTCTTGAAGACTACAAAGAGTTGACAAAAACTTATGAAGCTATCTGCAACGGCAACGAAGAGAAAAACAGGAAATAAGCAACACTCACATAAGCTAACCTTACCAATTTACCTGAGATTACTCCACAAATGATAAAACTGACATTCATCAGTGTTTACATATAAATCAGCAACCTGCGGACAAAGGTGTAAAGTCTGTTGAATCATCAAGGCTCTACACCTTTTTTTGATAGCAACGCGCCATGTAAATTCAATTCTGCATCCCCACCAATAGATTCCGTGTTGAAAACAGCGCCGTGTAATTCACGAGCACATACAGATTTCCACAGCCGTCTTTGATCCGCGCCTCGATCGCGCTCTTCACATCCGCAATCAGCTCGGACGGAATATCCACGTATTTCATGCGCAGCCGCATATCCTGACAGCGGATTCCGCTGACCGTAATCGAGCGGATGCTCTCCTGCGCGAAGCGGTCGAAATCAACGTCCCACAGCCAGGAAATGTCTGTCCCGTCCTGCGCGTTGTCGTTGATAACGATGATGATATCCTTCGGTTTTTCGTCCTCCATGACCGCGGAGATATTCTGGTTGAAACCGGCCGGGTTCTTCGCGAGATTTAATACAATATGTGTTCCTTCGATCTCAAATTGTTCCATACGCCCGTTTTGCGGATTGAATTTTTTCAGAACATCGTCGAAGTTCGCAAGCGCCAGACCTGCCGTCCTCGCCGCGCTGTAGGCCGCGAGGATGTTGTAGATGTTGTAAAAGCCCCGATAATCGGCCCTGATCTGCCGTCCTTCCACCTCAAAGCCAAGCCCGTCCGACATATCGATGTGCGAGGCGTCGAAATCGATCTCGGGGCGTGTGAATCCACATTCCGGACAATGGTACTTTCCGAGCTGGCTGTAGTGATAGAACTCATACTCCAACCGCGCGCCGCAGTTTTTGCAGAAACGGCCCTCACGGATTTCATGACTGCCCTGTTCTGAACTCTGCTCTTTGAACACCTGCTCGGAAATCCCGTAAGTTTTATACGGATTCCCGCTCTTCATCGCCAGATACTCCGAGAGCGCGTCGTCCCCGTTCACGATCAATGTCATCCCCGGCGCCATCTTCATCGCACGGTCCAGAATGTCCATCGTAATATCAATCTCACCATAGCGGTCGAGCTGATCCCGAAACAGATTCGTCAGCACCATGTAGTCCGGCTTAAAGTGCGGAAAAATGCGCAGTGTGGATGCCTCGTCAATCTCAATGCAGGCGTAGTCCGCATCCAGCTTCCCGTTATTTCCGGCCGCCAGCACGAAAGCAGCCGCGACGCCGGCGAGCATGTTCGAGCCGGTGTGGTTACACACCAGCTTTTTGCCCTCCGACTCAATCGCGGAACAGAGGAGATTGTTTGTAGTTGTCTTTCCGTTTGTCCCGCAGACCACAAAGATCTCTTCCCGCACCATGGAAGCCAGATCCGAGAGGATCTTCGGATCCAGCTTAAGCGCAATTCTTCCGGCAAGCGTGACGCCCTGCCTGCCGGAAAATCTGCATGCGGTACTGACGATCTTTGCCGTCCAGACGGCGATCAGCCTTCGTACCCTCATATTTCTTTAGTCTTCCTTCTTCTCTTCCTCTTTCGAGCTTTCCTTTGAATCCATCTCATCCGAATCACTTTCTGCTTCGGACTGATCTTCGGGCAAACCCTGATCCGTATCTTCCTCTTCCATCTTCACAGAAGAGTCTCTTACCTTCGCAACACTCGCCACCTTCGTACCGCTCGCCAGATTCATCAGCTTCACGCCGCTTGTCACACGGCCGAGCACAGAGATGTCCTCGCAAGGCATCTGGATGATAATACCTTCCGTGTTGATCAACATGACCTCGTTGTCGCTGTTGACCGCCTTGACTCCGACGACGTTGCCGGTCTTCTCCACGATCTTATAGCATTTCACGCCCTTGCCGCCGCGGTACTGTGCAGAGAACTCGTCGATTGCGGTCAGCTTGCCCATGCCGTTCTCCGATACGATCAGCAGATACTCGCCCTGTACGTCAAGCTGCATGCCGACGATCTCATCGCCATCAGAGAGATTCATGCCGATCACGCCCATCGAGGTGCGTCCGGTCTTTCTCACATCCGTCTCGTGGAATCGGATACACTGTCCATATCTTGTCACGAGGAAGATGTCCTTCATATTATCTGTAAATTTGACTTCGATTAATTCGTCGTCCTCACGGAGAGTAATGGCAGTGAGCCCAGTTTTTCTCACATGCGCAAAATCTGTGATCGGCGTCTTCTTCACAAGTCCGTTTCTCGTCGCCATAAACAGGAAATGACTCTCATCGTAGTCCCGAATCGGGATCACCGCCGTGATCTTCTCCTCCGGCGCGAGCTGCAGCAGATTGACGATCGCCGTGCCGCGCGCGGTTCTTCCGGCCTCCGGGATCTCGTAAGCCTTGATCCGGTAGACGCGGCCCTTGTTCGTGAAGAACATCAGGTAGTGATGCGTCGTCGTCATAAAGAGCTCGTCTATGTAATCGTTCTCGATCGTCTGCATCCCCTTGATGCCCTTGCCGCCGCGGTTCTGACTCTTGAAATTGTCCGGCGTCATACGTTTGATGTAACCGAGCTTCGTCATCGTGATGACGGCATTCTCATCCGGGATCAGATCCTCGGTGGAAATGTCGAACGTGTCAAAGCCGATCGAGGTCCTTCTGTCGTCGCCGTATTTCTCGGAGATCGCGAGAAGCTCTTTTTTGATGACGCCAAGCAGGAGATTTTCATCCGCAAGGATCGCCTTGTACTCCTTGATCTTTTCCATCAGCTCCGCATGCTCTTTCTCAATTTTTTCCCTCTCCAGACCGGTCAGCGCGCGCAGACGCATGTCCACGATCGCCTGTGCCTGCGCGTCGGAGAGACCGAAACGCTCCATCAGTCCTTCCTTCGCGATCTGCGCCGTCTGGGAACCGCGGACGATCTTGATCACCTCGTCAATGTTGTCGAGCGCAATCAGCAGACCTTGCAAAATGTGCGCCCTTTCCTCAGCCTTGTTCAGCTCGTATTTTGTCCTTCTGGTGACGACGTCCTCCTGATGCTTCAGGTAGTAGGACAGCATCTGAAGAAGGTTGAGCACCTTAGGCTGGTTCTTCACGAGCGCCAGCATATTCACGCCGAAGGTATCCTGAAGCTGCGTGTGCTTGAAGAGCTGATTCAGGATCACGTTGGCGTTGACGTCTCTTCTCAGCTCGACGTTGATGCGCATACCCTCGCGGCTCGACTCATCAGTGATCGCCGTGATACCGTCGATCCTTTTTTCGCGGACAAGCTCCGCCATCTTTTCAATCAGTCGAGCCTTGTTCACCATGAACGGAAGCTCCGTCACGATGATGCGGCTCTTCCCGTTCGGCATCGTCTCAATGTTCGTGATCGCGCGAACGCGGATTTTGCCTTTGCCGGTGCGGTATGCCTCCTCGATTCCCCTTGTTCCGAGAATCTGCGCGCCAGTCGGAAAATCCGGCCCCTTGACGATATCCATGACCTCTTCGATTGTCGTGTCTCTCTGTTCCTCGACGCGGTTGTCGATGATCTTGACGACCGCGGAGACAATCTCTTTCAGATTGTGCGGTGGGATGTTCGTCGCCATACCGACTGCGATGCCGGCAGTCCCGTTGACGAGCAGGTTCGGGTATCTGGACGGAAGCACGACCGGCTCTCGCTCTGTCTCGTCAAAGTTCGGCTGAAAGTCCACGGTGTCTTTATTGATGTCGGCAAGCATCTCCATCGAGATTTTGCTCAAGCGAGCCTCGGTGTAACGCATGGCTGCCGCTCCGTCGCCGTCAACCGAACCGAAATTTCCGTGACCATCCACGAGCGGATATCTCGTCGACCACTCCTGCGCCATATTGACGAGCGCTCCGTAGATGGAGCTGTCTCCGTGCGGGTGATATTTACCCATCGTATCACCAACGATACGCGCGCACTTTCGATGCGGCTTGTCCGGCCCGTTATTCAGCTCTATCATGGAGTAGAGAACTCTTCTCTGCACGGGCTTCAGTCCGTCCCGGACGTCCGGAAGCGCGCGGGCTGCGATTACGCTCATCGCATAGTCGATGTAGTTTTCCTCCATCGTCTTTTTCAAGTCAACCTCTTTGATCTGGTCAAAAATGTTGTCTTCCAAGGTTTGATCCTCCTCTACTTTTTCTAAACCTTAAATACAAAAGAATTGTTTTTATAACTTAAATACAGTTTGACAATTCAAATTCAGATATCCAAATTCTTGACCTTTCGTGCGTTTTCTTCTATGAACTCCCGGCGAGGTTCGACCTGGTCGCCCATGAGGGTCGTGAAGGTCAAGTCAATTTCCGAAGATTGGGCTTCGTCCATGGTTACTTTGCGCAGGATGCGCTTTTCAGGATCCATGGTAGTCTCCCAGAGCTGCTCCGCGTCCATTTCACCGAGACCCTTGTAGCGCTGGATCTTGTTATTCTGGTCACGGCCGACTTCCTCTAGGATCTCGTTGAGCTGAGCGTCGCTGTAAGCGTACCAGACTTTTTTGTTTTTTTCGAGCTTGTAGAGCGGCGGCTGTGCCAGATATACATACCCCTGTTTGATCAGCTCCGGCATGAAACGGTACAGGAACGTAAGCAGAAGCGTCGCGATGTGCGCGCCGTCCACATCGGCATCTGTCATAATGATGATCTTGTGATAGCGGAGCTTGGTAATATCAAAATCTTCGTGGATCCCAGTACCGAACGCCGTGATCATCGCCTTGATTTCCGCATTGCCGTAAATACGGTCAAGACGCGCTTTTTCTACATTCAAAATCTTTCCGCGCAGCGGCAGGATTGCCTGCGTCGCACGGCTCCTCGCCGTCTTTGCGGAGCCTCCTGCAGAGTCTCCCTCCACGATATAGATCTCACAGTTTGCCGGATCTTTATCCGAGCAATCCGCCAGCTTACCCGGCAGGGACATACCGTCCAACGCGGATTTTCTTCTCGTCAGATCACGGGCTTTTCGCGCGGCTTCCCGCGCGCGCTGTGAAAGGATTGATTTGTCGATGATTACCTTCGCCACCTGCGGATGCTGCTCGAGGAAGATCGTGAGCTGCTCGGTGACGATGTTTTCCACCGCGCCTCTTGCTTCGCTGTTACCGAGCTTCTGTTTGGTCTGCCCCTCAAACTGCGGCTCTGAAATCTTAATGCTGATAATCGCGGTCAGACCCTCGCGGATATCGTCGCCGGAAAGATTCTGATCGCTGTCTTTGATCAACTTATTCGCCCTCGCGTAATCGTTGAACGTCTTTGTCAGTGCGTTCCGAAAACCGGTTAGATGCGTGCCGCCCTCCGGCGTTGTGATGTTGTTGACGAAACTGTAGCAGCCGTCATTGTATGCGTCATTGTGTTGCATCGCGACTTCGACATAGACACCGTCGCGCTCACCTTCACAGTAGATAATATCCTCATAAAGCGCAGTTTTTCCCCTGTTCAAATAGGTGACGAACTCCTTGATGCCGCCCTCATAATGAAAAGTCTTCTCGATCAGTTCTTCCTCCCGTTCGTCGATCAGAACGATCTTGACGCCTTTTGTCAGAAACGCCATTTCGCGCAGTCTCTGCTTGAGCGTATTGTAATCAAAGACCGTCTCTTCGAAAATCTCTCCGTCCGGAAGGAACGACACTTTTGTCCCTGTTTTCTCCGGGTCGCAGTCTCCGATCACTTTCAGCTTATCGACTACGTTGCCTCTCTCATACCTCTGATGGTAGATTTTTCCTTCATGGTAAATGTCGACCTCCAACCATACAGAAAGCGCATTCACGACAGAAGCACCCACGCCGTGCAGGCCGCCGGATACTTTGTAACCCCCACCGCCGAATTTTCCGCCAGCGTGAAGCACGGTAAACACAACCTCAACGGCCGGAAGTCCGGCCTTGTGATTAATTCCGACTGGAATACCACGTCCGTTGTCCGTGACGGTAATGGAGTTGTCTTTATGAATCGTGACAGTAATATAATTACAAAAACCTGCCAAAGCTTCATCGATCGCATTGTCCACGATCTCGTAGACAAGGTGGTGAAGTCCTCGCGCCGAAGTACTCCCGATATACATACCGGGTCTTTTTCTGACTGCCTCCAGACCTTCCAGAATCTGAATTTGATCCGCTCCGTATTCTTCGCTCATTGAAATCCTCCCTATTCTGTCCAGTAAAAAATTTTTTGACAAAATTTTTTTGATCCTACAAAACTTTTAATAGCCTTTATGTGATATTCTTATATTTTCTTTCTTTTACCTTTCCTTCTACAACTTCAAATAATTTATCGATCTTAAAATGATAACTGATAAAATCGTCGATTCCGGTGCAGGTGATCAATGTCTGTATATCGTGAATACTATCAAGCAGATATTTCTGTCTGCTGCTGTCTAATTCGGACAAAACGTCATCGAGCAGAAGTACCGGTGTGTCTTTTACATTCTGTTTTACAATTTCAATTTCTGAAAGCTTCAGAGAGAGAGCCGTTGTCCTCTGCTGTCCCTGAGAACCATATTTTCGGATGTCGATCCCGTCGATCAGAAAACAAAGGTCATCTCTGTGAGGACCATAGTTTGTCAATTTTGTCCGTATATCTTTTTCTCGGTTTTCTTCCAGTTTTCTTTTGAATTCTTCCTTTTCCGTATGATTTTCATATTCCAGGATCAGATGTTCCTTTTTTCCGGATAAATTGCTATGAATTTCACTGATGATCTGATTGAGCTCTTCAACAAAACTTTTTCTCAGGTCTATCAGCACAACGCCGTGGCTGACAAGTTGTTCATCAAGCACATCCAGCATCGTATCCGCTTCCGGATAAAAATTGTAATCCTTTAATAATTTGTTTCTCTGAATCAGGATCTTGCTGTAGTTTGACAAATGGTAGAGATAGATTTTGTCCAGCTGACACAATTCCATGTCCATAAATCTTCTTCTCTCAGACGGACCGTTTTTGATGATATTAAGATCTTCGGGAGAGAAGAAAACAAAATTGCCAAGACCGATCAGCTCACTGGCTTTTCTGACTGGCATTTTGTTGATTGCGATTCCCTTTGCCCTGTTCTTTTTCAGGTGCATGTCAATTCGGTAAGGAAACTCTCCTTTTCTAATCTTCATGCAGATATGGGATTCTTCCTCTCCGAAATGGATAACTTCTCTGTCTTTGCTTCCCTTATGGGAACGGGTTGTCCCACACAAATAAACGGATTCAAGGATATTTGTCTTTCCTTGTGCGTTGTTTCCATAAAAAAGATTTGTACCCTTGTCCAACTTCAGATCCAGATTGTCATAATTTCGAAAATGATTCAATTTTATTGATTCGACAATCATTTATCCACCATCATTAATTTAAATTTTAAAAATTTATTTTATAACTCTAATCAAAACATTGCCGCAGACGACCTCATCCTGATCGAACAATTTTCTGCCGCGCCTCAATTCTGTCTCGCCGTTCACTTTTACTTTTCCGTCTTGGATTATAAATTTGGCGTCAACCCCGCTCTGTGCGATCCCGGCGGCTTTTAGTACCTGACCAAGCTTGATGAATTTTTCTCTCAGCTTTATCTCAACTTTTTCCATTTCTTCTCCTGATGAATTGAAATATCTGATTTTCTAAGTTATTATGCCGCGTCAATGAAATTGACCGGGAGGATCAGATAAATATAAGTTTCCTTCTCGTCCCGAATGAAACAGGGCGCTTTCGGATTCATATAATAGATATTAATTGTCTCTTCGTCGATCACGCGAAGCGCTTCAATGAGAAATTTAGGATTAAATCCGATTTTAATATCATTTCCTTCAAGAGTAATATCGATCATTTCGTCCATGGAACCGATCTGGGAAGTAATCTTAAGCTCCATCACATCATTGGCGATATTCAGAATGATCGGTTTTTTATCTCCTTCTTTTACCATCAGCGTTGCGCGGTCAATACAATCCAGAAACTCTTTTTTATTGATTGTCACTTTCGTATTGTAATCATTGGAAAGCATCTGATCGACACGGAAGTAATTTCCTTCAATCAGCCTTGAAACTACAACAGTCTGATCAAACTCAAACATAATGTGATTTTCTGTAAAATAAATATCAACCAAATCTTCCGTTCCTCCGTTTAAGATCTTGGAAATCTCGATCAGTGTCTTTCCGGGAACGATAATCTTCTTTTCTTCATACGTCTCTTTCAGTTCAATTTTGCGAATCGAAATTCTATGTCCGTCCAGAGAAACCACACGCAACTGATCTTGGTTGATCTCGAACAGTTCGCCTGTCATCATTTTGTTGCTCTCATTCTGCGCAATGGAAAAGATCGTCTGACGAATCAATTCTTTTAACGTAAATTGTGAAATACTGATGCAGGAATCTTTCTCTACAAACGGTAGATAAGAAAAATCTTCTCCGTCTCTTCCCATAATGGAAAATTTTGCTTTTTCACATGTAATCAGAGTACTCAGATTTGTGTCGGTGGTTATCGTCACGTCGCTTTCCGGAAGCTTGCGAATGATCTCTGAAAAAAGTCGGGCTTCCAATGCGACGATACCTTTTTCTGAAATGGTTCCTTCTACTTTTGTCTCGATTCCGAGTTCCATATCGTTGGCGGTGAATTTTATCTCATCGGAAGAAGCGTCGATCAGGATACATTCCAGGATCGGCATAGTCGTTTTGGAGGACACTGCCTTCATGACTGTGTTGACGCCTTTGAGAAGACTGTTTTTTTCACATGTAATTTTCATTTGTGTTTCTCCCTTCAGAATAATTATAAAATAGAAAAATCAGCAGTAATCTTATTAAGGTCTGTGGAAATGTGAAAAAGTCCTTTTTTCTTTCTCTGAAAGAGAATAGTTCAGGCGGAAAAATATGTGAAAACGAACCTGATAAAACAGGACAAATGGCTAATTATAAACATTTCAAAAAAGAGAAACGTAAAAAATAATCAGCCATACATGTCTTCATAAAAAAATGTTCACAGACTTTCACACATTATACAATCGTTATTCGGTGGATAAGTGGAAAACTCAACGTAATTATGTAGGATTAATTTTTTTCTTTAATATTTCTATCGTATTTCGCACGGTATCGGATTCTTTTATTGCCTCCGAGATTTTATTTGAGCCATGGATAACGGTAGAGTGATCCCGGTTTCCCAACTCAGCGCCTATTCTCTTTAGTCCGACGGAGGTCATATTGCTGCAGAGATACATCGCGATCTGTCTCGGATAGACGATCTCATTGTTTCTCTTATTGCTTCTGATATCATCTTCTGTAATGTGAAAGTGCTCCGCTACCACAGAAATGATAAGAGAAGGAGTGATCTCCCTTTTTTCATCCGGAGAAATAATATCCTGAAGCGCTTCCTCTGCAAGGCTTACGTTGATCTCTTTGTTTTCCAGTCTGCTCAAGGCGATCAGCTTGTTGAGCGCTCCCTCAAGTTCACGGATGTTTGATTTTATATTTTCAGCAATGTACTCGATTACTTCATTATCAATGTTATAGCCGTCGGTCTCTTCCTTCTTGTGCAGGATCGCCATTCTCGTCTCAAAGTCCGGGGAAGTGATATCCGCGATCAATCCCCATTCAAATCTGGAACGAAGTCTGGCTTCAAGCGTCTCTATATCTTTCGGAGGCTTGTCCGAAGAAATGATGATCTGCTTTTTGTTTCCGTGAAGATCGTTGAAGGTATGGAAGAATTCTTCCTGCGTCGCTTCTTTTCCTATAATAAACTGAATGTCGTCGATCAAAAGAACGTCGACATTTCTGTATTTTTCACGGAATTTAGTCATCGCGGTATTATTTTTGTTTCGTATCGAGTCGATCAGCTCGTTTGTAAAGGTCTCGCTGGTCACATAGAGAACCCTTTTGGAGGGATTCTCATTCAAAATGAAATGAGCGATCGAATGCATCAAATGCGTCTTTCCGAGACCTGCTCCTCCATGGATAAAAAGAGGATTGTACATTTTTCCGGGAGATTCCGATACGGCAAGCGCAGCTGCATGGGCAAATTTATTGTTACTTCCTACGACGAATGTGTCGAAGGTGTACTTTGGATTCAGGTTTGCCTTTTCCGCGATAGAAAGCCTCTCTGATCTGCCGGAAGACGAATGCTCCGATTTGTTTTCCTCTTTTTTCGCCGTCTCTGAGGAAATGAATTCTATGTCATATTCTTTTCCTGTGACTTCTGCTATGGCGACTTTGATCGGAAATGTATATTTTTTTGCGATATACTCGATCCCCATCTGCTGTGACGGGACAAGAATAGACACGGTGTGATCGGAGACATCGTAGATCTGCAGCGGCTTGAGCCATGTCTTGAAGGAAACCTCCGTCAGTTCGTGCTCTATCTTAACGAGATATAATATTTCTTCCCATTTTTCTCTTAATTCTTCCATATCCAAGTCTCCAAAAAACCATTTTTTCCTACTCTAATATTAACCTAAAATGTGCAATTTATCAATGGAAAGTTTTTTAGAATAATTATCCACAACTTATCAACAAATTGTGGATAAACTTACGTAAACCAGATTTTAAATTTATAACAAGGATTTACTTGACTTGAGGGGTATTATTGCATATAATTGAAATGGTGTTTCCAAAAATATGCATGACAAAACAAATACCAACTGTAAGATAGATCCGGTTTGGAAAAAGGAGGTGCCTGACCTATGAAAATGACATTTCAGCCGAAGAAGAGATCGAGGGCGAAAGTGCACGGATTCAGATCCAGAATGAGCACAGCCGGCGGAAGAAAAGTTCTGGCTGCCAGAAGGGCAAAAGGAAGAAAAGTCCTGTCCGCGTAAAGATTGTTGCAAGAGAACTCGTTCGGTGCCCTTTTTGGGTACCAACGGGTGCTGTTTTGCGACGATTTTTTTTTCTTCAAAAAGGAAAAGAGAAAATATGATATTTTCAGAGTCTCTGAAAAAGAATGAAGATTTTCAGCGCGTCTACAGAAAAGGAAGCTCAATCGCGAACAAATACCTTGTCATGTATGTTTTGAGGCGGGACGCGCAGAGAAACCGTATCGGTATTTCCGTCAGCAAAAAAGTGGGAAACAGCGTCGTAAGGCACAGGATCACACGGCTGATCCGGGAAAGCTACCGATTGAATGAAAAAGAATTTGTTGATGGCCTTGACATGGTGGTCATTGCAAGGCCCGGCGCTAAAGAAAAAAATTTCTTTGTAATCGAGAGCGCGTTGCTTCACCTCGGCCGGCTTCACGGGATCGTGAAAAAAGCTGATAAGAAAGAAGTGAAGACAGAAAATGAAACGAATCTTAATTCGTCTGATTAAGCTTTACCAAGAATATATCTCACCGATGAAAAGGACAAAATGCCCGTATTTTCCGACCTGTTCCCAATACGGACTGGAAGCGGTCGAAAAATACGGGGCGTGCAAAGGAAGCGTGCTTGCAGCCTGGAGGATCCTGCGCTGCAATCCTTTTTCAAAAGGTGGATATGACCCCGTTCCATGAGGAGGAAATAATCGAATGTTATTGACAAAGAGTACGGCATTTTTGATCGGGCCGGTGGCAAGTCTGCTGGGATATATCATGAATGCTATTTTCTGGGTTCAGGAAAAGATCGGTCTGCCGTATATCGGCCTGTGCATCATTCTTTTTACGATCGTAATCTACATGCTTATGATGCCCCTTACGATCAAGCAACAAAAGTTTTCGAAGCTGCAGAGCAGGATGAATCCCGAGCTGCAGGCGATTCAGAAGAAATATAAGGGTAAGAATCAGGATCAGGCGGCTATGATGAAGATGAATGAGGAAACGCAGGCCGTCTACGCGAAGTATGGGGTCAACCCGATGGGAAGCTGTCTGCAGCTGCTCATTCAGATGCCGATCCTCTTTGCTCTTTATCGCGTGATCTGGAACATTCCGGCGTACGTCGATTCAGTCAAGAACGCGTTTATGCCGCTTGCGGAGGCTTTGATCAAGCTTCCCGGCGCGGAGGAATTTATGGCGGGGATCGCGAAGACAAACGCCGTCACGTTCAAGGAGATGACGAATCTCACACTGATCGACGTGCTCTACAAGTTCAAGTCAGCGAACTGGACAGAGCTGATGGACAAGTTTCCGAGTATTGCGTCTACCGCGGCTGAGACACAGAAAACTGTCAACAAGATGAACAGTTTTCTCGGTCTGAATATCGCGGATGCCCCGCTGCAGATCATCACCGGCGCGATCGCGTCCGGCGCGATCCTGCTTGCGATCGGAGCGGCGCTGATCCCAATCCTTTCCGCAGTGTCCCAGTGGCTGAATTCAAAGCTTCTGTCTACCGGACAGGATACGACGGCAAACCAGAACGACACGATGAACAATACCATGAAGACGATGAATATGGTGATGCCGATCATGTCGGCGGTCTTCTGCCTCACTCTTCCGGTCGGTATGGGTATCTATTGGATCGCGGGCGCAGTCGTCCGCTGTATTCAGCAGCTGTTCGTCAATAAGAAGATGGATAAGATCGACGTCGACGAACTGATCAAGAAAAATCTTGAGAAGACGAACAAAAAGCGCGAGAAGCAGGGCCTTCCGCCTCAGAAAATTACAAATGCGGCAAAGCTTAACACCAGAAATATAGATCAGAAACAGGAAACCTCCGCGGAAGAAAAAGAGGCCAAGATCAAGAAGTCGACAGATTACTACAACAGCACGTCGACGGCCAAACCCGGAAGTCTTGCCGCAAAGGCTCAGATGGTGAAGCAGTACAATGAGAGAAATAACAAAAAGTAATACAGGGGGTAATGAATCATGGATTCGATCAGAGTAACAGCAAAGACAGTTGAAGACGCGATCACGGAAGCTTCCATAGAGCTTGGAACGAGCAGTGATAATATTGAATATACGGTCATAGAGAAAGGCACCGCGGGGTTCTTCGGAATCGGCGGAAAGAAGGCTGTGATTGAGGCGAAAAAAAAGTTCACCGATGAAGATCTTATGAAGGAAGTCTTCGGTGACGGCAAGGGTGAAAAGAAGGAAAAGAAAGAAGCGAAAAAGGAAACAAAGAAGGAAAAGAAGGACGTCAAGAAGGAAGAGAAAAAAGAGACAAAAGAGATAAAAAAAGAGACGAAAGAAACGAAAAAGGAGACAAGAAAAGAGACAGCTCCCACGACTGTTGCGGAAGGGCCGAAGACGGAAGTGAACGATGCGCCGAAGGATACAACCTCGGAAAAGGAAGTGACGAAGGAAACCGCGGAGCCGCGTCAGCCAAGAGTTCCGGCAGACCCGGAGGAAGTGCGCAGGAGAGCGGAGACTTTCCTGAACGACGTATTCCGCACGATGGAGATGCAGGTCGAGGTGACGACCAGCTTTGAGGACGATACACTTTGCGTCGATCTCAACGGAAACGATATGGGCATTCTGATCGGCAAGAGGGGTCAGACGCTGGATTCTCTTCAGTACCTCACAAGCCTTGTCGTGAATAAAGGGAAAGCGGCTTACGTCCGGGTAAAGCTTGACACGGAGGACTATCGCAGCAGACGAAAGGCGACTCTTGAAAATCTGGCGAAAAACATCGCCTTCAAGGTGAAAAAGACGAGAAGGCCGGTCTTCCTTGAGCCTATGAATCCGTATGAGCGCCGGATCATTCACTCCGCGCTGCAGGATGATCCCTATGTGACGACGCACAGCGAAGGTGAGGAGCCGTGCAGAAAAGTGGTCGTGACGCTGAAGAAGAAATAAAGAATTTTTGTATAGGATATCTATAGAAAAAAATAGCTCGTACGGGAACAGACGAGCTATTTTTTTACAAGCATAATAGTTTTCTGTTTTGCGTGCTTAGCTTGCTGCTGCTATAGCAAACGTCAAATACATTTCGAAAATCGTTTTGTCGTTTCCTATAAAAAATGAAGCGGAAAAGGAGGGAGACCGAATATGGAAAATGATACGATCGCCGCGATCTCGACAGCTGTAGCGGATTCCGGGATCTCGATCATTCGGATCAGCGGAGAACAGGCGACTTTCGTGATCGACAGGATCTACCGCCCGCGGGATGGTAAGAAAAAAATATCCGGACAGCCCTCCCATACGATCCATTACGGATTTATACAGGATGGGGATGAAGTGATCGACGAGGTGCTGGTAAGCCTGATGCGTGCGCCGAGAAGCTATACTGCGGAGGACGTTGTAGAGATCCATTGCCACGGCGGTATTTACGCGACGCGGCGTGTGCTCGACGCCGTGATCAAAAACGGCGCGCGACCGGCCGAGCCGGGAGAGTTTACGAAAAGAGCGTTCTTGAACGGCAGGATCGATCTGTCCCGGGCTGAAGCTGTGATCGATATAATTAATGCAAAGAATGAGTTTGCATTAAAAAGCTCGGTCAATCAGTTGAAAGGGGCTGTCCACGAAAAGATCAAAATGCTTCGGGAGACGATTCTCGGACAACTTGCGTTTATTGAAGCTTCTCTGGATGATCCGGAACACATCAGTCTGGACGGCTATTCGGATTCTCTGAAAAAAGAGACGGAACAGCTTACAGATCAGATTCGCCGGATGATCGATTCCGCGGACGATGGACGTATTCTGAAGGAAGGGATCCAAACTGTGATCCTCGGGAAACCGAACGTCGGAAAGTCTTCTCTTCTGAATGCTCTTTTGAGGGAAGAACGTGCGATCGTGACAGAGATAGCCGGGACGACAAGGGACGTGCTCGAGGAGACCCTGTCCATGAATGGGATCATGCTGAATCTGATCGACACGGCCGGGATTCGCAATACAGAAGATATTGTGGAAAAGATCGGAGTGGAGAAAGCGAAGGAAAAAGCGGAGCAGGCTGATCTTGTGATCTATGTCGTCGATTCCTCGACGGAGCTGGATGAAAATGACCGGGAGATCATGCGCGTTCTCTCATCCAAAAAAGTGATCGTGCTTTTGAACAAGTCGGATCTTTCGCAGGTGACGACGAATGAAATGGTGCGGGAGTTTATCGGCGACTCCTCTCCTGTCCTCACAGTCTCCGCGAAGGAAAATACGGGACTGGACGCCTTGGAGAAACAGATCCGAGAGATGTTTTACAGTGGAGAGATTTCATTTAACGATGAGGTCTATATCACAAACGCGAGACAGAAGGCCGCTCTGACGGAAGCGAAAAACAGTCTGGAGAAGGTTTTGGCGAGTATTGAGAACCATATGCCGGAGGATTTTTACTCGATTGATCTGATGGACGCCTACGCTTCTCTCGGGAGGATCATCGGAGAATCGGTTGGAGAAGATCTGATCAACGAGATCTTTGCGAATTTCTGTATGGGAAAATAAGAACAGATACATGAACTTTGGCGGACATGCCGGATAATGAGTTCTTTCAAAATAAAAACACAGGTTCGAACAGCACAGAAAAGGCAAAAAAGCGGAGAATGTAATATGAGCAAGATAGAAGAATTTGTTGATGTGGTGGTTGTGGGCGCGGGACACGCCGGCTGTGAGGCGGCCCTTGCCTGTGCGCGTCTTGGAATGAAAACGGTCATGTTTACGGTCAGCGTTGACAGCATTGCTCTGATGCCCTGCAATCCGAACATCGGCGGAAGCTCCAAGGGACATCTTGTCCGGGAAGTCGACGCGCTTGGCGGAGAGATGGGAAAAAATATCGACAAGACCTTTATTCAGTCGAAGATGCTGAACAAATCCAAAGGACCTGCGGTGCATTCTCTGCGCGCGCAGGCGGATAAGTCTGATTATTCCAGAAGTATGCGGCTTGTGCTGGAGCGGACTGAAAATCTTCAGATCAAGCAGATGGAGGTCGCCGAGCTTATTATAGAAGACAAGATCCTGAAAGCTGTCCGCACGATCTCCGGTGCAGTCTATCATTGCAAGGCCGCGATCCTGTGTACGGGTACTTATCTGAAAGCACGCTGTATTTACGGGGACGTCAGTATGTATACGGGACCGAACGGATTGCAGGCGGCCAATCATCTGACGGACTCTCTTGTAGAAAACGGTGTGAAAATGTACCGCTTCAAGACAGGAACGCCGGCCCGTATCGCGAAAAAATCGATCGATTTTTCAAAGATGGAGGAACAAAAAGGCGACGAGACGATCGTTCCCTTTTCCTTTACGACCGATCCGGCAAGCGTCCAGAAGGAGCAGGTCTCCTGCTGGCTGACATACACGAACGAGAAGACGCATGAGATCATCCGTGAGAATCTGGACCGCTCTCCTCTCTTTTCCGGGATGATCGAGGGAACCGGTCCGCGTTACTGCCCTTCCATTGAGGACAAAGTCGTCCGATTTTCCGACAAATCGAGACACCAGGTCTTTATTGAACCGGAGGGGATCCATACGGATGAAATGTACATTGACGGAATGTCGAGCTCGCTTCCTGAGGACGTGCAGATTCGGATGTACCGCTCTGTACCGGGACTGGAAAACGCGCAGATCGTTCGAAATGCCTACGCGATCGAGTACGATTGCATTGACGCCAGGCAGCTTAAACCATCTCTTGAATTTAAAGAGATCTCCGGACTGTTCAGCGCCGGGCAGTTCAACGGAAGCTCCGGATATGAGGAGGCTGCAGCACAGGGCCTGATCGCCGGTATCAACGCGGCCGGGAAGATAAAAGGAAGAGCACCCCTGATTCTTGACCGCTCAGAGGCGTATATCGGAGTGCTGATCGACGATCTTGTCACAAAGGAGAATCTGGAACCATACCGTATGATGACTTCCCGGGCAGAATATCGTCTTCTGCTCCGGCAGGACAACGCGGATCTTCGTCTCACGAAAAAGGGATATGAGATCGGTCTGATTGATGATTACCGTTATCAGAAGCTTCTGAGAAAGGAAAAAGAGATTGAGCAGGAAATTGCCCGCGTCAAAAAAACCTATATTGGTACAAGAGAGGAAATACAGAGATTTCTGGAAGCGCACGGAAGCATAGGACTGAAGTCTTCCGCCACGCTTGCGGAGCTGATCCGCAGACCGGAGCTCACGTATAACGATCTGGCAGGAATCGATCCTCAGCGCCCTGCCCTGTCGAAGGAAGTGACGGATCAGGTCAATATTCTGATCAAATACGACGGATATCTGGAACGGCAGATGAAACAGGTGGAACAGTTCCGAAAACTGGAGAGGAAAAATATTCCGGAGGAGATCGACTACGATGAGGTGCCAAGTCTGCGCATAGAAGCGAGGCAGAAGCTGAAACAGTATCGTCCCTCTTCCATAGGACAGGCTTCCAGAATTGCCGGGGTCTCACCTGCAGATATCTCTGTCCTCCTGGTTTATCTGGAAAAAGAGAGGCAGCGCAAAAAGCATGAATAGGAAGAATGAATATATATCGACAATAATAGATATAATAGAAAAACTCGGGATCGGGATAATGGAAAAACAGGCAGAAAAGCTTCTGCTCTATTATCAGTTTCTTGTGGAAAAAAACAGGGTGATGAACCTGACTGCGATCACTGAGTTTTCAGATGTGGTCTTAAAGCATTTTGCAGACAGTCTTTCCATCGTGAAGGTCTATGACATGAAAAACTGCCATATTGTGATCGATGTCGGGACGGGTGCCGGATTTCCCGGGGTACCGCTCAAGATCATGTACCCGGAGCTCAATGTCGTCCTGTTGGATTCTCTGAACAAACGAGTTCATTTTCTGGAAGAGCTGATCGATCTGCTTAAATTGGAAGACATCACGGCTGTCCACGCCCGCGCGGAAGACGCGGCCAGAAAAGAAATGTACAGAGAGCAGTTTGATCTGAGTGTGTCGAGAGCGGTCGCGAACCTCTCTTCCCTCTCGGAATACTGTCTTCCATTTGTAAAAAAAGGAGGATCGTTCATCTCCTATAAATCGACAAATATCGATATAGAAATTGACGAAGCTAGGAATGCTATTTTACTTCTGGGAGGACAGATAAAAGCGAGGAAGGAATTTTGTCTGCCGGAAAGCGATATAGAAAGAACTCTGATTATGATCGAGAAAATAAAAGAGACTCCCGCGAAGTATCCGAGAAAAGCCGGATTACCCTCGAAGGAGCCGCTATGATCAGCGAAAAACATGATTATCTGAGGTATTTCAGCGTCTGTTCCGGTTCTTCCAGATGAGGAAGACATTTCGATTTCGGAACAGAGACAGAAATAATGTTTTTATTCAGTTTTAAATAGGAAGCTTCTGTTTCCTCTCTGTTTTCCAATTGCTCACCTGTGAGAAGAAGTATTCGATTTTTCGCTCCGGCAAGCGCCTTAGAAATATCAATATTGAGATAATTTCCCATCAGACTGGCAAAGAGCATTTTTCCGTTTCCGGAGGACGCATGCGACGCGTCGTAATAAGATTTTGAGACAGCCGGCGTCACCTTAAAGGGACTGTAGAAGCAGGTCTCGGTCAGATAATAGTCGATATTGCTCTTGTTTGCGGCGATGTAATACAGAAATTTCCCTATGACAGGGAGCTGGAACAGCCTGGTCAGGAATTTGGAACGCTGGTCCGGAATCTGCTTCAATTCTTTTACATTCTTTGGATTGATCATTGTGATATTGCCAAAGAGGTCATTGTCCGCAGCATTTGCCATGATCACGAAGGAGGAGGAAAGTCCGCTTGCGATCACATCAGTCTTCTCTCCTATTATCTCCTTGATTAAATCCCGAATCAATTGTACATAAAAATAATTTGTGTAAGTGATGGACGGCTTATCTGATTTTCCGCATCCGATCAGATCGAGCATATAGACAGTATGATCGGTGGACAGTTTTTCTGCTATTTCAGACCATTCGGACTGGGAAGCAAATGCGTTCAGATCATGTATCAGCAAAAGGGGACATCCACTGCCCGTTTTTTTGTAATAGATATTGCCATGTTTCCAATGATAATATTTTCCACCGGTTTTTGTATTTATGCTTGCCCTAAGATTGGATTCGATCAGTTTGTTTATAAAATACATGATGCCGGTTGTGACGGCAGACGTTTTTATGAATGATCTTATTTTTCCCATAAATGCCTCCACGATAGTATTTCAAACAATGTTTCATGTGAAACATTATAAACAATTTTTTGGAATAATACAACGTTTAATCTTTTCTTTTAAGAGAAAAAATAGTATAGTAGAAAAGGGAAAGGAGCTTTTATGGTAAAAGAGTATATTAACCACCTGATCAGTGAGAACAATGAAAAATTGGAAAGTCATGAAAAACAGCTGAAGGGATTGATGAATGATCTTGACTGTGCGAAAACATGGCTGGACGAACTCCATGCAGAGACAAACATAGATAAGAATATCTTTTCTCCCAGGGCAATGGATGCGAATCTGGGAAAAAAGACGGAAGATGCACAGAACAATATTGAAAAGATCCAACAGGATATCGAATATGAGAGATCCTTTATCGAGGAAAGTGTAAAGAAGAAGCTGGAATTTGAAAAGCTTTTGGAAGAAATCGAACATATGGAGCTGGATACGAACGTAGACAGTTTTTCAAAATTACTTTCGGATCTCTACCAGAAAATAGAGTTATGTCTTGATTGCCTGTACAACGACCGGACAAAGTGTAAAAATGAATTAAAGAATATGAAAAGCATGATTCAAAATATGCTGAATTTGCTTTCTGAATAGGAATGGATTTTAGTTTTTCATTTTAAGAACAAGTGAAAGCTTCCGAGCCAGGAATAGAATGCATATTTTTTGAGATGTTTCACGTGAAACATTTGCAAATATACTATTATGTGTTATGATATGAGTGCGATGTATGCAGAACGAATGAGAATAAGCTTCGCGCTTGATGAAGGGAGAAAATAATTTTTATGGGAAGGACGATCGTGGTCGCCAATCAGAAGGGCGGCGTAGGGAAAACGACAACGACGATCAACCTGTCGGCATCTCTTGCGGAATTGGGAAAGAAGATCCTGGTAGTGGACATGGATCCTCAGGGGAATACGACGAGCGGATTCGGAATAGAGAAGGACAATGTGGAGAATACCGTATACGAGCTTTTGCTTGGGGAGAGTGAGCTGCAGGACTGTATTCAGAAAGAAACGTTTCCGAATTTGTCAGTGATCGCATCCAACATAAACCTTGCTGGTGCGGAGATTGAGCTGATCGGGGTCGACGACAAGGAATTTTTATTGAAGAATGCGTTGGACAGTGTAAGAGACGAGTACGATTTTATATTGATCGATTGTCCGCCGTCGTTGAATATGCTGACGATTAATTCTATGTGTGCGGGAGATACGGTTCTCGTACCGATTCAGTGTGAATATTACGCGTTGGAGGGGCTCAGTCAGCTGATCCATACGATTGAACTTGTCAAGGATCGGTTGAATCCGGATCTTGAGATAGAAGGAGTCGTGTTTACAATGTATGACGCGCGCACGAATCTTTCCTTGCAGGTCGTCGAGAATGTGAAGAACAATCTGGATCAGACAATTTATAAGAGCATCATTCCGAGAAATGTTCGTCTTGCAGAAGCGCCGAGCTACGGATTGCCAATCACGGAATACGATAAAAAATCCGCAGGCGCGGAAGCGTATCATATGTTAGCAGAAGAAGTAATACATAGGGGAGAAGAGGAATGGCAGTAAAAAAAGGATTGGGAAAGGGACTGGATTCCCTGATTCCGAAGCAAACTACGGCAAAAAAGCCTGAGACAAAGGGAACAAAACAGGTAGCGACAAAGACCGTTGTCAAAAAGGAAGAGATAAAGCTCAAGCTTTCGGAGGTTGAACCGAACAGGGAGCAGCCAAGGAAGAACTTTGATGAGGATGCTTTGTTGGAGCTCGCAGATTCTATTAAACAGTTTGGCGTGCTGCAGCCGTTGATCGTACAGAAACGGGACGGATATTATGAGATCATCGCAGGCGAGCGGAGATGGCGTGCTGCGAAGATGGCCGGACTGAAAGAGATCCCTGTTATTGTCAGGGATTACAATGATCAACAGATCGTCGAGATCTCCCTGATTGAGAATATCCAGCGCGAAAATTTGAACCCGATCGAAGAAGCGGCCGCGTTTAAGCGTCTGTTGACAGAATTTCACCTCAAACAGGACGAGGTGGCGGAGCGCGTCTCGAAGAGCCGCACGGCCGTTACGAATTCCATGCGCCTTTTGAAACTGGACGAAAGGGTCCAGCAGATGGTGATCGACGATATGATCACGACCGGACATGCGAGGGCGCTGTTGGGAACGGAGGATAAAGAGCTTCAGTTTAAGTTGGCGCAACAGATTTTTGATGAAAAATTGAATGTCCGCGAGGTAGAGCGTCTTATGAAGACGCTTGCCGGAAAAGCGAAAGAAAAGAAGGAAAAAGCGGTCGTAAAGAATGAGTTCATTTATCAGGATCTGGAAGAGAAGATGAAAGCAATGCTTGGGACAAAGGTTTCCATCAATCATCGCGCAAACAATCGCGGCAAAATCGTGATCGATTACTATTCGAATGAGGAACTGGAGCGCCTGATGGATCTCTTCCGGTCTATTCCGAAACAGACAGAATCTATTTAGTCACATATTATATATAGGAGAAAATATAGATGCAGAGTAATATTTTGAATACATTAGGGATCGATCCCGGGATCATTGTCATCGTCATGATGGGGATTCTGGTGTTTGTACTGTTGTATATGGTGCGTGTTTCCATGAAAATGACCCGCTTTCTCAAGCGTTATCGCATATTTATGAAGGGGAGAGACGCGGCCTCTCTGGAGAAGGCGTTCGCGCAGAAGTTTCTTGAGGTGGATAAGCTGACGGAGATGGCAAGCGTGCAGGCCAATGAGATCCGCCGGATCAAGGAGATCATAAGCCGCACGGCAAATAAGATCGGTATTGTGAAGTATGACGCGTTTCCGGATGTGGGCGGGCGGCTCAGCTTTGCGCTTGCGATGCTTGATGAGAGTGATTCCGGTTTTGTGCTCAACGCGATACACGGCCGCGAGGGCTGTTACACCTATGTGAAGGAGATCGTGAAGGGCGAATCCTACGTCGTGCTCGGGCAGGAGGAAAAGGAAGCGCTGCGGCAGGCCGTGAATTATTTCGGAGATATGCAATAAACAAGTTCAGCCATGCTGCGGACGCGCAGGCAGAAGCTATTGCTTGCCGTCGCGCTTCTTTGGAGTTTTTGTGAATAGGCGGACGTTCAGCCAAGCCACAGACGCGTCGGCAAAAGCCGCCGCCCGCTTGTTTGGAGTTTTTGTGAGTGTGCGGACGTTCAGCCAGGCCACAGACGCGTCGGCAGAAGCCGTCGCCCGCTTGTTTGGAGTTTTTGTGAGTGTGCGGACGTTCAGCCAAGCCACAGACGCGTCGGCAGAAGCCGCCGCCCGCTTCTTCGAAGCTTCTGTCTGTGGCTGGATGTGCATTCAGCACATCCCTGCGAAAAGATAATCCCGCCTCTGACGTATAAATACGTCTCGGCTGTCTTATCTTTTCCCAGATGGCTGAACTGGTGAATTTCCACTTTACGAATTTTGAAAAATAGTATATGATATAGGCTATTCGACAAGAACTAAAATGTACTGCCGTCAAAGCCGCGGGCACAGATCGCGGCAGACGGAGATACAATAAAAAACCGGAGGCAGAGATATGTTAGACATCAAATTTGTCAGGGAAAATCCCGATATCGTGAAACAGAACATCAAAAATAAATTCCAGGATGAGAAGCTGGAGCTGGTCGATCAGGTGCTTGCGCTTGACAAGGAAAACCGCGAGATCAAAAAAGAGGTCGAGGCGCTGCGCGCAAACAGAAACAAGATCTCCAAACAGATCGGCGCGCTGATGGCGCAGGGCAAGAAGGAAGAGGCGGAGGAGATCAAAAAGCAGGTGACCGAGAACGCCCAGAGGACCGAGGAGCTCAGCAAGAGAGAGAAGGAAGTCGAGGAGAAGCTGCTTCAGATCATGATGGTGATCCCGAACATCATCGACCCTTCGGTGCCGATCGGCAGGGACGACAGCGAGAATGTTGAGGTGCAGAGATTCGGCGAGCCGGGCGTCCCGGATTTTGAGATCCCGTACCACACGGAGATCATGGAAAAATTTAACGGAATCGACATGGAGTCCGCGGGCAGAGTGGCCGGCAACGGTTTCTATTATCTGATGGGCGATGTCGCGCGCCTGCACTCGGCGATCCTGTCCTATGCGAGAGATTTCATGATCGGGCGCGGATTTACCTACTGCGTTCCGCCGTTTATGATCCGCAGCAATGTGGTGAACGGAGTTATGAGCTTTGCCGAGATGGACGCCATGATGTACAAGATCGAAGGCGAGGATCTGTATCTGATCGGTACGAGTGAGCACTCGATGATCGGAAAATTTATCGACACGATCCTGCCGGAAGAGAAGCTGCCGTACACGTTGACGAGTTACTCTCCGTGCTTCCGCAAGGAGAAGGGCGCGCATGGCATCGAGGAGCGCGGCGTGTACCGCATCCATCAGTTTGAAAAGCAGGAGATGATCGTCGTCTGCAAGCCGGAGGACAGCATGATGTGGTTCGATCGGCTGTGGCAGAATACCGTTGATTTCTTCCGCACGCTGGACATCCCGGTGCGCACGCTCGAGTGTTGTTCCGGAGACCTCGCGGACCTCAAGGTGAAATCGGTGGACGTCGAGGCATGGTCGCCGAGACAGAAAAAGTATTTTGAGGTGGGAAGCTGCTCGAACCTGGGCGACGCGCAGGCGAGAAGGCTGAAGATCCGCGTCAACGGTAAGAACGGTAAGTATCTTGCGCATACATTGAACAATACCGTAGTCGCCCCGCCGAGAATGCTGATCGCGTTTCTGGAGAACAATCTCAACGCGGACGGGAGCGTGCGGATTCCGGAGGCGCTCAGACCGTATATGGGCGGCATGGAATTGATTACTGTGAAGTGATTCCCGGACTGGAACATTTGACGTTTGCCGATGTCATTTCGAGTCTGATGTCAAAGTTCAGTCGTCGGAAAAATCAAAGGTTTTACAAAGGACAGACGCGATTCAGAGAGCGTATGATAATAGAAGCAGCTTGTAGGAGGAAATCATGCATTCTTATCTGAGAGCAATTGGTTTCAGCAAACTCGTCAACGAGTCCGATACGGAGAAACTTCTCGAGGAAGTGTTCCGGGATTTCAATCACAGAAATATTGCGAGGGACGAGAACAATATCTTTGTCGAGATGGAAAAAGAGTACGGACCGGACATGGGGATCCTGCTTTGCGGAAGTCTCGACGAGGAAGGGTTTCACAGAGAATATTATTTTCCGTATTATAAAGGAAGCGGCATTACGACCTCGGAGGAGGTCTCGATCGAGAAGCGAGTAAACGGGGATTCGTTTGCGGGCGTCTGCGAGGACGGAAGACTTGGAGTTTCTCTCATTTTCTATCTGCAGAATCCGGCGGAATGCCAGAGAGAGCAGATTTTGAATCAGCTTTTCAGCAGGAGAAATACGGTGACGCTGTCCGGGCTGTCAACAGAGGGCATGATCCTGTTTCCGGTGAAAAAAGAGTTCGAGCAGCCGGACGAGGCGCGCGAACGTGATATCGCCCAGCGAAACAAGCTGATCACGGCGGCCAGAAACGGCGACCCGGAAGCGATCGAGAGCCTGACGATCGAGGACATGGATCTCTACTCGATGCTCTCCCGGAGAGTCTATGAGGAGGATCTTTACTCCATCGTAGACACGTTCTTCATGCCGTACGGGATCGAGTGCGACCAGTACCAGATCATGGGAAACATCAATTATTACACGAGAGTCTGCAACCCGGTCACGCGGGAAAATGTGTATCAGATCAACCTCGAGTGCAACGATCTCAATTTCGACATCTGCATCAACGAAGCGGACCTGACCGGCGCTCCGGAGGTCGGCAGACGCTTCAAAGGTACGATCTGGCTGCAGGGCAGAGTGAATTTCGAGTGATAAAAGTCAACAGATCTTGGATGAATATTATTCAAAATTTCAGACAATATTTGTCTTTGATTTAGTGAATGTCTGCTTGTGTTTTAAAAAAATATATAGTATACTCTATATGCTGTCCCGCTAAGGGACAGGCAGGTTCCCTTAGTTAAATGGATATAACAAGCGCCTCCTAAGCGCTAGTTGTGAGTTCGATTCTCGCAGGGAACGTCGAGGGCCGGAATTCTTGAAAGAGAATTCCGGTTTTTTGATGCGCAGATTTCCTTTATTATAATTTACAAATCAGCCACGTTAGATGTATATGCGGTTGACAGCGACAATAAGGAAATGGGTATTGAGATTCAGCATACGGACACAGGAGCGGGCACGAGGAGGGCAGGGCATAACAGCAGTTTGCCGGATGTAGGTATTCTGTCAAAAGTTAAAGGCTTGTTAAGAATTTCTATGCTATGATTCAGAACATGAAGAAAATAAAACGGGGGAGACTGTCCGAAAACCTGAAATGATGTGACTATATCGTGTGGTAAATACATCCACAATAAAAGTGGATG
>CANQDA010000006.1 GCA_947591155.1 uncultured Lachnospiraceae bacterium | reverse complement strand
CGACGCGCCGGTTTTTTCGAGGCCGCCTAGGCGGCCCTCGAAAAAAACGACGGTCAGGGAAACGCCGCTTCGCGGCGGAAGGGCGGACGTTTTCTGCGTTTCCCCGCCCGACGCGCCGGTTTTTTCGAGGCCGCCTAGGCGGCCCTCGAAAAAAACGACGGTCAAGGGCGGAAAGAAAAAAAAGAAAAGGAAAAGCCGAAAACCCCATCTCTTCCAACGCCCCTTTATATATATAAAATACACTCCCGCTTACACTTCAGTGTAGAGAGCCCAAGTCGATATATCAGCTCTACTTTTTGCGTGTCTTGACACGTGAAATTTTGAAAATTTTTGAGAGAGCTGGATTTGGACGCTGGAAAAGAACTCCACTTTTTTGAGGTCTGGAACAAATTTCAGCTGCAATCCGCGCGAGCACAAAAGTTTGAAGCGCGTTTTAACACCGTTTGGACGCTTCTCGAACTCTCGAACTCTCGAACTCTTCCCGAACTCTTCTCTTTCACTTCTCCGCATCTTCCAACTTCCTTCTGACTTTTACTTCCGCGCGGGCAGTGAATTTTTATCAACTTTTGCAATGTTCTTCTCGTGTTTGATTCCGCGCGAAGTCAACTTTGAAACCAAAAAGATACAAACTTTACCGGGCGCGGAAATAAAGGCCAGCACAAAAACCAAGCCCAAACGCATACACATACACACACCTCAATCACGCCGCAACCAATCACATTTCAAACTCTCAAGGAATCAATTTCAAGCCTTTGTCTTACTCCCGCGCGAATCCAAAACTTTCTTCCGCCCGCTGCCAAAATTTTCCAATTTTTTTCTCTTTTTTTCAGAATTTTTCAAAAAATTTCGTTTCTTTTCCTAAAATTTCCCAAAATTCCAGCGCGAAAGAAAAGACCGGTCACAAAATGTAACCGGTCCAATTTCAAATTTTTTCAAAAATTTCATTATCTTTGATGTCAAAAATTGTTTTGCCTTTTGTCAAAACGCTTAGTTCATTCTTTTCTGTTCTAATCCAAAAAACTCCTCTGTCATAGTGTAACTCAACGGGGTGTTGGTTCGCGCAAGAAGCTGCTCTCACAAAAAACTGCAACCTGCTTTCCTCAACTTTTTGGAGGCAGTGATGCCGCCCACCATAGCCATCCGTATACTCAAAAAAGTTTTCATAATCTTTTGTCATTTTTTCTCACCACCAAAGCTCAAGCCCAACTTCACTCAAAATTTTAAACAGCCTGTTCCAACAATAGGAGGGGTCCCGCTCCTTAAGCGACTTCGAGTTCAGCGGATTCTCATAATAACTCAAAAATTCCCAACAAAGACAAACCACTTCATCAAGCCAATCAACCAAATGCTTGGTTTCCTTTTTGCCGCCAAAATCAATTTCATACACTTTTTCTGTCAGCACAACGTGGTTCGGCGCGACTTGCATGAAAGAGCAAATACGTGTCCCGATATAAACAACAATCAGCGGCGGCAAGTCCCAAGTCTCACTTTCGCGTGTAGTTTTTGTCAGGACTTTAAAGGTCTTTCGCTGCAAAAACTTTTTGTACTGCTTTATCAAGTCCATTTCACCGAGTTCTTTTTCAGTTCTCTCGTAATAATCCTCCGCACGATAATTTGGTGTCATTTATAATCCTCCTCATAAACAGTGCCGCCGCAGTAGGGACACTCAAAAGAAAAGCTGTTAAGCCATCTTACGCCCTGCGGCCTCGTAAAATCAGCCATGCACTCCGAACATACAAAAATTTTCGCGCGAGGACGCGGCTTTGTGCGTTTTCCATTTGCGCCCTTACTTTCAAATTCAACTGACTTTTTAGCTGTTCCGCTCATTTTTGGATTCTCCTAAAACCTCCAAGAGTTTGATATGACAAATTTCCTGAGCTGCGGCAGTCGTAATAAAATTTATAACGCTTTCGGGAAACTGCGCTTGCCGCAGCACATAAGACAATCTCGAAGCATAAGCCTCAACTTCATTTATATCAAATTTCATTTTTGTCCTCGCTTTCAACAAAGCTCACATGACATTTCGGGCACTCATTGTCGCGTGAGACCAACGCATCCTCACACTCATCGAAATAGACAATCTCGCCGCAATAAGGACAAACAAAACCAACGCAATTTTCGCCACTAGCATCTTTTATGGAAATCGTAGCGTGGTCTACAAGTCGTTTAAACATTTCATAATCAAGTCTTTTGGATTTCATTTTTAGTTCCTTTCTCGTTCAATTATTTCAGTGCATTCTTTACAATAGGTTTCGGTTTCACGTTTGCGCTTGCCGCATTCGGGACAATAGAAGCGTGAGTTCGCGCGAATCTCACTCAGAGTCTCGAGCAAATCATTAAGGGCTTTCTCTTCTTTGGCGCTCTCAATTTCAACCGCGCCGACCCGAATTTCCAATTGATTATACTTTTCTTTGACATCAACAATGCAAAAGCTAAGCACATCCCAAATTTCTTTCAGGCGCGGAAGCATCGGAGTGAGAACAGTGTCTTGCCAGCCCAACGGCACAAAATCCATCCAACAGGCATCACGATTAGCCACAACTTGGAGAAAAGGAAATTCTCGATTTAAACACCGTCTCTCTTCGCGCCGTTCTCTTTCGTAATCAAGCCATTCACTCATTTAAATTCTCCTCACTTTAAGATTCCACGACTTCGGGCGGCGGAACAGGACGCCAGACAGTTGAAGTCGAAGAATTTGTTTCAACAGATGCTTCTACAGATGTTTCTGCGCTAGCCCCTTCTTCCATCTTTTGGTCATACTTTGCTCTATCACTTTCAATTTTAACAGTGATGGCGCATTCAACAAACTCATTCAATGTCTTTTCATCCATGCTTTCACCATTAATGAAATAGTCGTTGTCAGACTTAAGAACTTTGATTTTATCAATTGAAATCAAATTCTCGTTGTAAAGCTCTTCAATGCGACTCGCGGCTTGCATATAGTTTGTTTCCTCAAAGCAACTGTCCACCACGAAGCCCGAAACGCTTTTCTCCTGTCCATTTTTCAAAATCTGCGCCCTGTAAAAAGCAATCATTTGTCTTCTCCTTTTGTGTCTTTAGATTTAAATTGTTTATACATTTCATTGATGTGTTCTACAAATTCATCAATGTTTTTTTCATCTTCAAGTGTTGAATGAAAGTCATATACGCTCGAATCACATTCACCAAGTGGAACCAAAGAATCAATTCTTACAATCTCATCTTTCCCATAATAGTTTTCGAGTTCTTTCATCGCGCCCCAAAAGCCAGTGTTTTCTTCTAGAGTTAAAAATCCAATTGCCTTTCTTTCACTGTAATCATTTTCTTCTTCAATATATTTCAACTTGTAAAAATAAATCATTTTTCTTCCTCTCTTTCTTTTTTATAAATAGCAAAATCAAAATCAATCCCTTCGAGTTCCGGCGCGGTGCACGGCTTTAATTCACTTGCATAAATCATTTTCCAGTCTGGCGCGTCTTGTGGATTCTCCAAATTCAGAAAGTAACGATTTTTATGATTCGCGCGTGTAAAAAATCTAGTCACAATGCACTCATCCAAAAACGGCATAAACAAATTGTAAATACTTTCACCGCCGACCACGAAAAATTCCCGTTCTGGTTCTTGCATTTCTAGCCGCCGTTTTACGTCCCAAAATTTCTCCATCGAGTGTACCACTATTGCGCCATCAATTTTGAAGTCTTTGTCATGGCTAAAAATGATGTTCGTGCGCATTGGCAGAGGCTTTTTATTGGGAAAAGTTTGAAGTGTCTTTGAACCATAAATTATGACATTCCCAGTAGTGAGGGCGCGGAAGTGAGCCAAGTCTTTAGATTCATGGAATAACAGTTTGTTATCAAATCCAATCGCCCAATCATCATCAACAGAAACAATTGCGGTTAAACTTTTCATATCGCTACCTCAAATCTTTCAATTTTTTCGCCGTGTTCATAATCAGTCAAAACAAAATCATCAACTGTCGCTTTGTAGAAGTCTTTTACACTTTCTTTCAGCGTTACTTTCGGCGCGTTGTGTTCCGCGCGGGCAATCAATTGCTGAACAATTGGAATGTGCCTATCATAGATATGCGCGTCAGCAATCACATGAATCATTTTTCCAACTTTCAAATTTGTTGCTCGCGCGAAGAGCATAAGCAAAGCAGCATACTGCGCAACATTCCAAGCATTTGCCGCAAGCATATCTTGAGAGCGCTGATTCAAAATCATGTTCAATGCGCCATTCGTCACATTAAACGTCATACTATAAGCGCAGGGATATAAATTCATTTCATGCAAATCTTCAAAGTTGTATAGGTTTGTCATGATGCGGCGAGAGTGAGGATTGTTTTTCAAGTCATACAAAAGTCTATCTACTTGGTCGAATTCTCCTTCTTTATACTTGTGTTTGATTTTCATTTGATACCCATAGGCTTTCCCAATTGAGCCAGTTTCATCTGCCCAAGCGTCCCAAATGTGAGTTGCTAAATCATTAACGTTGTTGGATTTTTTTTGATAAATCCACAACACTTCATCAATTGCACCTTTTAAGTTGATTGGGCGCAGAGTTAAAAGCGGGAATTCTTTGTCGACATCATAAGTATTAACAACACCAAAAATCTTTTTCACTTTAGCTGGTGTTCCATCTGGCCACTTCGCGCGGCAGTCAACCATCTCACCTTCTGTAAGAATCTTATCACAAGTCTCTATAAAGCATTTATCTATATAAGCCATTCAGCCTCACTGTGCCTCCTTCCCTCACCTTCTATATATATTATACCACAAAATCAGAACTTTTACAAGTTTTAAAAAGAGCGGACACTTTCGCGCCCGCTCAAAATTTTTATGTGTTTATGTCTTCATTGATATGTTTAGCTTTATCATAGAGTTCAGTTTCGACAGATTCTTTTTCCTCTTTGGAAAGAACATTATATTTCACAATATAACTCCAAACCTCTTCAAGATAATCATCACACAAATCTAAATTGTCATCTCTCGCGTCATTATCCGCGCCGAGAACATAGCCAACAAACATATCAACGAGTTCTGCTATAATTTCATCGTGGATTTCAATAGTCACACCGATGTGATAGCAGTCTTCAATTGCTTTTTCAAACTCACAAATATGCTTAAGTCTTGAACAAAATTCCTTTTTAGTAATCATTTTCATTTTCTTACTCCTCGCGCAGCATTAACAACTACGCTTATAAACTCTTCTTTTCTGAGCTTTCCATCATAGAAGAACCTCATTGAAGGTATGATTCCTTTCAAAAAGTCAATCACTCGTTGATGGTCTTCCATTTTTGCGTCGCCGCGCGTCATTGTCACAACAGGACTTTGGCCACCAAGCGCAATTTTAAACTAGGAAGTATCGTTGATTGCTTCAACTGCGGCGAAATAGAAGCCCATATCTGTCGGTTCATCAAAATCTAAATCAAATCCCAAAAAATCTCTTGTGCAAATTATCATCTCAAACTCCCATAAGTTCATATTTGTTCAAGGCTTTTAAAACTTTTCGTGTATAAGCCGTTTCATAAATTCCTTTAGCCCATTTGCGCCGCGCACCAGTAGGGCCATTGTTATATCTCATTAAAGCCAAAGTGGCATTTTCGTTTTCCGCATGATATTCAATTGAAAAGAGCCAAATGCCACATTCGATGTTGGTTATCGAATCTAAAAAGTCAATTGAATTATCATTCATGTGCTTGCGGCAATCGCTAAAATTACAGCGATTGATTTGTAGCAAACCGTAATCATGTGTTGAGCTGATTTCGTTTGGATGGAAATCGCTTTCAACTTCGATTATTGCTAGAGCCAACGGGACAGGAACACCATAAGTTGCGCAAGCGGCAAAAAGATAGTCCTGCAATGTGTGGGACAGAGGGACATCATAATAAAATGGTTCGGGTTCAGGCGCAGGTTCAATTGTCGGCTCTGGCTCAATTATTGGTTCAGGTTCCACAAGCGGCTCATTTCCTGGCTCTTCGAGTTCTGGCTCTGGCTCAAGTTCTGCCGCGTCCAAAACCAGCTCTTCTTCATACTTCAAAACCTCAATTTGTTTTATCGGTTCCGCGCACTCTTCCGCGCCGAAACCATCATTTATTTCAGAAGAATAATCCGAAAGGATTGATTCAATAGGGGTGATTGGTTCTTCATACTTAGGGTTCTTAGCTTTAGATGTCAGCGCAAGACCAACACCTAACATTATATAACTTGAGGTAATGATTGCCACCAAACACTTTGAAAGCGTTCGGATGCTCTTCTTACTCATAAAATTTCTCCTATTATCTGTACTTTAAAATCTTGGAGCAATAGGCGCCAAATTCGGCGAGTTTCATATTATCATCTATAATGCCGAGTTCAGTTAGGAGAGATACAAGGGCCCACATTCCACTCATTTGTTCGGTATCTGTCATGTCATCATTTGCCAAAATTTTTGTCCGCGCGGATACATAAGCGGAAAGAACCTTTTCGCGCGGAAATGTATCAGGATTCAAAGATTCATTCTTTTCGGGTGTTTCATTCGTCATTCTTCTTCTCCTCCTTCACATACAAACTTTTGAATTCGTCCATTGTCACATAGTTTACTCTGTTTTCTTTAGCAAGCATGATGTCTACACCTTCGACTTTGATACCTTTGCTGTTTTCCCAGCGCAGGCTTGCCACAACTTCGCCATAAGGCTTTACGAGTTGCTTACCTTCGCGCTTAGCCATTCCCGCGCGGATGTAAACTATTGTGCCAGGTTTAGCATCTTCGGGAGTACATTTGCGATAAGTGGTTTCAGGTTCTTTAGAGGCGGAATCTGTTTCTTTGAATATCGCATCAAGTTTTGTTAGGTCATCCAATGATGTCACATATGTGTAAACCGCCATCATAGAATCCAAATCTACGCCGCGACATTCAATAAAAGAAGAGTAAGGGTCTTTGAAAGATTTGACAGGGGACAAAATTTCGTTGTGACCAGGCCGGCAATAGTAGACAGTTTTCTGCTCGTGCGTCCGTACAGGAGCCTCAAAATATTCCCAATCACCACTCATTGTTTGAATTTCAGGCGTTTTGGGTTTTTCATCTTCGATTTCACTAATACAATTCTCAACTACCGACTCATTGATGTTAAGGCTTCCTCTTACACTCGAAGAGTAAAAACCATTGTCATTTTCGCGCTTAGTTGTCACATTGTACTCAAACTGATACGTTCCCTTCCAAGGTGAGCCTTTATATGTCACTTTAAGCGGCTTTTCTCCGCCGACTTCATAATAATACTCTTTTCCTTTTATCAAATCTTTAACTTTCATTTTATTCCTCCACTTTACAAACTCTGAATTTCCCTTCATCTCTCATTATAGAGTCAACAAAATTAACATCAAACTCTATCATTTTAACCAGCCGCGGTCGTGCAATAGACTTAAATGTGTCAATGATTGCTTCCTTTGCGGCGGCAAGAGAGTTAAAAGGATTTTTAGTTTTATCTAAAACGACAGTTAATTCTAGCTTTTTCGCGCGAGAATGAAAACAATATTTATATTCCTTAATCGCGCTGTTGTTGAACGCATTGAATTTGTCTATAACTTCTATCAACATAAAAGAGTTGAATTCTACATTGTCTTCAACTCTTACAACATCCAAGACGCGACCTTCAATTTTTGAGATAGAGTGTCCTTCTGGATAAAGTTTGCAATGCGCCGCGTCACCATCTAAAAGCGTGATAATGTCAGCTTGATTGTAACGAATCAGCGGCATCACGTGATTGCAAAGATTTGTGATAATTGCTTCACCTTTGCCAGTTGGATAGACTTCTCCATCTCTCAAAACTTCAACATTCACATTGTCTTCCAGCACATGATAAAGGCCGCATTCGGGACATTGAAGCGCAATTCCATTCATTTCTTCCGACCCATACATTCCGGCGACAGGTACTTCAAAAATTTTTTGCGCCAAGGTTCTCACAAATTCGGGCAACATTTCGCCGCAGCACTCAATATAACGAATTGAGGCTGGCGGCGCAGTACCAAAGTCCTAATACGCGCCGGTCAACTTTATCAAAATCGAAGGTTGAATATAAAGCCAATTGGGTTGCCATGTTTGAATTGCATCTAAAACGTCTTTCCATTGCTCTTTTTCATGAATCAAAGAGACGTTTACAGAGGCCATTCTAAAGTTGATTTCGCGCCAAATTTTATCGCCCTCTGTTTGATTTGAAGAAAGTGTAAAAGATAATTGCCTGTCAAAACTTCCAATGTTGTACCATGCTTTTCTTTTGCGCCAAAGCGCCAAATTTGATTCTGTGAGTTCTTTTGAACCCCAAAAAATTTCTACTGGGCGTCCTGTACTACCTGAGGATTTGCGGCGGCGCAATGGACCGGCATAAAAGTGTTCAGAAATCAAATCTTTTTGATGTTCCTGAACGAATTGCCGCGTAAGGATAGGACAAGACTAGAAATCAGAAGAATAAGATTTATAGAATTGGTTTTTATCTTTGACCTGCGCTAAAAATTCATCTAGATTTCTCATTTTGTTTCCTCCTTAGCTTTTTCAATCAGTTGACAGATGTCTTTGATAGACCCATATGATTCCATGTCCATTTGGTCATACGGCGTTGTATAGTCAAATTCTTTTTCAAGTGTGCTGACCAAATCAACGAATAAAAGTGATTCCATGTACAAATCTTTCATAAAATTCATTGATTTAAGTTGGTCAGGAGACTTGACGTGTTCATTCATTGGGTCTTTAGACAAGACATTAAATACAACTTTTGTGACTTCTTCTTCCATTGCGCCTCCTTTGAGATGTGAGATATATAGTAAAGATTTTTACTGGCGGAGGCTGACAGATTCGAACTGACACGAGACGAGGGGTTAGGGCCCTCCGCTCTCCCAATTGAGCTAAGCCCCCATATAGGGTAACACTATTAAAGATATTTCCATTTATAGCCATAAGCGGTTTTTCTTTTACCTTTACACACCTCAGTAAAGTGAAATTGATGTTTCTTTCCCAACGCTCTTGCCGCAGCAATAACAGATGGATAAACGGCAATTATTTCATCTGTGTCTTTATCGATTTGAGCAACCTTCTTACTATTATATGTTGTGGTTGCTATACTGCCGCGATGTCTTCTCTCTTCATGTGAGATTTTGTTCATATCTAAGAGATGTATGGCATAACTAAACACCTCCTCTCTTATTCTATATCTATTATACCACAAATTCTCTCACTTTTCAAGTTCTAAGAAAACGGCGCGCAAGATTTTAACTTTTCAGTTTGAGCTCTACTTGCGCGCCACTTCTTAAATCGGGCTCTTACGTTCCCCAACACGAGTTTTTCTTTCAAATCGGCGGACACTCCAGACCAAAGCGTCTCACACCGATGGCGGCATCAAGAAAAACCTTAGACATACCGTACTTTAAACTCGGGCACTTGCTGTCTAGCCCTTTCTCCGCAGAGAAAGTTACGGGTGCGCGAGTGGGCTGATAGGCGAAGAAAGGATTCGAACCTTTAGCTCGCGGCAATAATGCCGCGCGGGTTTCCAAAATTTACCCCACTTCGACATAAAACATTTTTAATGGCCGAAAAAAGATTTGAACTTTTATTTCGCAGTTGCCCGCGCGAGCTCCCAATTGCTCCATTCGACCGTGGAGTAGCGGAGAATTGAACTCCGGTTCGAAATTCTTAATTTGCAAGTTTCTTCGTGGGTAGTTTGTTTTTTAAATTCGAGGTTTCAACACGAACAAACACGTTTTAAAACGTCTAGCTTTAAAAGTTCACGACGATTCAAGCGTTTCGCCGCGGCGGAAAGAAAAACTTTGAAAGGCTTAAGCTAAAGCCTTAAATTTAAGCAACTAAATAATTCGCGTTTAAAGAAGATGGCGTTTAACGAGAACCACTCGCCGCGCTTATTACAACTTAAAAACCCCGTCGAACACCTGTCTACCCCTAGCGGTGTCTTTAACTACCCCTAAAAAGAAGGGGTAGTTAAAGGGCACAGTCTCGTCATGACGATTCAGTAGCCGATTTATATTATCCGCGTGAAAGGATATTTTGTAGCTTGTTATGACCAGTAACAAACTATGTAGCTTAGGCCTTTTAGCTACTGGAGCTGAGGATGTGATTTGAACACATAGCATTTTGCTTACAAGGCAAACGCACTACCGTTGTGCTACCCCAGCAAGGATGAGGTGGTCTTCCCTCACCTTCTATATATATTATACCACAATTTTGTGGAAAAATCAAATTTTAAAACCAATATTTTTCAAAAATTTTTCAAAATTCGCACCGAACGTTGTTGCGCCGCTTTCAAACCAAATATCATAATATCCAGTTTCGCAAGAGTGCTTAATCGTCGCGCGAAATCTTCGATACCAAAATCTCAAAATTGAAGGAATTGTCACAATAAAAGGTTGTAATGGGCCAAATATTAAATTTTGGATTTGATGACCTTTTTCATGAAGTCTGATAAATTGTAATGCATCAACACTGCAAATGTAGAAAATGCCGCATTCAAGCCCCCATGTGATACCAGGAATTTCAACACAAAAGAATAACCCATCGCGTTTCATTCTCGCGCCGGGTGCAAACTAAAACACAATTAATGCTGCCGCCGCGCCCAAAATGCTTTGAATTGCTCCCCAAGTAAAAGACCAAATATAAAATCCAATCTAGAAAGCTATCTTTTTGAATTTATACATAGCCTCTATTCCTCCACTTAACGGGGTTAATAATCTTTTCTGAAAAATGAATAGGTAAATAATAATTAAACAAAATGAAGTCTTTTACCGGCACTTTAACTTGCGTCCAATCAAATGTCGAAGGCTTAATTCCATCTTCACCGAATCTTGTATATATCAGTTCAGTGACAAATTTGTTCATTCTTTGACGAACAAGACTTATAAAAAATTCATCAATAACAAAACTTTTACAAATTGCCATTCTAGTTTGCTTATCATAAAAGCCAATTCGACATTTCATTTCTGAGGGGAATTCATCTGTTGAATGATGAAAATATTCAACGCGCTCTAGCTTGTAGACAAACCGTCCGCGCCAAATCTCGTTTTCAGTTACCTGTTTATTAAGCCATCTAATCGCACGGACTGCTTTACGCAACATTTTCTTGTAATTGTTAGAGGTACTTTCTCCAATTCTAGGCTCATATTCCATTTTATTTTACCTCTCCAAGTACATCATCAACTTTGGTATCCGCGCTGAGAACAAAACATGGTCTAACTCCGGTAAGACAAAGGGGAGACACATATTTAATTACTCCATTCCCATCAATATAACAAACTTCTTTGTTTTGAGATTTAAGATAACTAGATGGAGTAACTGTCCACCAACTCGTATGAATAGGCGGAAGAAAATTTCGATATTTACGATAAGAATCGGTATCAAGAGTTGATACTTTATCTATTACAAAATGTCCGCTTCCAGTTCCATCTTCTGCTGTCAAATCAACTACATGAGGAATAATATTAATTTCTCCAACTAAATCACAAAGTTCTTCATAAAATCTTTCGTTAAGATATTCTCTAATATAATTTTCAGAATGCGAATAATCTCTTTCACTACCATAATGTATATATGCAGTAGGTTCTTCGGCAATGAGAAAAGTTGCGCCATTTTCATTGCGCGCAAGAACAATGTAATTACGTTCACCGATTCTAACAACAGAGCCACGTTTTACATTTGTAACAGAAAATTTTCCTTTGACTTTTTCAGCTTGCTTAACAGAAATATCAAAACTTCCATCTTCAAGCGATTTTACATTTATCTCAATATCAGGCAAATCTTTTCCAAGACTGACTCTCATTTAAAGCCCCTTTTAATCGTCAATAACCCATTCTTTAATTAGCTCATAAATATCACAATCTGCATAGCAGAAAATTCTGTCCCATTCCATGGTGTATATCGCGCCAAGTAACGATTTTGCTGAAACATTATAACCACTATCATTACTAAGTGTCACATCGCCATTTACTTTCGCGGCGGCAGCAATAAAATTTTGAATATCATTTAGTGTATCAAGTCTTATTCTGTATCTTCTTTTCATTTACTTTTCTCCATTCTTTCAACGCTTGGTTCGCGCGAGAGTTAAGTTCGTCCAAAAGCGGTTGAGCTTTTTCTTTATCTTTGAAGAACACAATTGGAAACAAACTGTTCTTTCCAACAATTGTGCCCCCGTAAATATCTCGCGCCATTCTCAAATAATCAGGATAGTCCAATCCAAATAAGTGAGATTCAATCATATGAAGTGAACCACCAACCACGGTGATAGGAAGTGTGTCAAAAATTTGAGGACTGGCAACACAAATCATATAAAGATCAGTTTTACCATTTCCCTCTGCAAATTTAAAAATATTCATGTACGAATCTCCTTCCAAAGCTCTTTTACCTTTGCGATTTCATTTTCTGTTAAAACGCACATCATATTCCAATTCTCTTTTATGAATTCTGATGGGTCAAAAGACTTTAACAGAGAAGCGTCAAAAGGCACTTCTTGGACTGCTTCTTCCGCGCGAGAATTTTTCGATTTTGCGGGTGCAATTCCTGTCACATATTTCTTTACAGTTGACGCCGCAAAACCAGTCTGGCGCGAAACACCAGCATAGGTGCCGATTTCGGCATAAAGTTGTCGAATTTTTTCAACATCTTGGTCGGTTAATTTCGTCATGGTCTCACTTCCTCTCTCACTTTCTATATATATTATACCACATTTTTAAGAGATTTTCAAATTTTAAGTCCATGTAGTTTTTGCAAGCATACTTCTAAAATCATCTAATAAATGATTTACAGCATACACATCAAAAGTAACAGCAATTTTACTATTGCGCAAAGCTAAATTGCGAATTTTCATCCAGCGCCCCGATTCATTATTTTTTTTCATTTTTTCAAAATCCTTTTCCAGGTTTTGATATGTGTTAATTTCTACTCGTGCAAGATTTGATTCACGAGTTCGCTCTTGTATAATTGCCATTAAACGTTCGATACTTTCTTCCATCACAGCAGAAGCAGGTACAACCATGCCGCCAGCATTGAATAATTGAATTGTATGAATTTTTTCATTACCAACATTTTTCTAATTAAAGAAAAGGCTTTCATCATCCCAAACCCAAGCCGCGCAAATTGTAGAAATATAATTTAAAACAACGTCAATATCTTCTGGAGAGCTAAAAGCGCCAGGTAGTGTCGTGTTATTTAACATAAAGATAAGTTTATTTGCGTCAATAGATGAACCAATGTTAGAAATGTGTTTAGCGAACTAATCAAAAGTCTGGCCACTAAATTCCATTTTATCACCATTTTTTTGCCAGCCGCGTCCTTGTATCTAGAAGTTATTCAAAGATTGATATGTTTTAACATTTTGAACAACTGGATAAAAGACTTGGCCTGTTTCTTGTGCATAGCGATTTAAAATCTCATTTAAGGTTTTATTAAAGTCTTCTTGCATGATTTTAGTTTGGCCTTTAAGATACGACTACAATTCATCGCTAATTCTATCAAGTATATCTGTTGACACATCTGCCGCAATAGATAGATTATCTCCCTTTTGTTGTTCAACTTTTCCACCTGCGGCTTCAACTTGTTCTTTTACATAATGAGACACTTGACGATAATATTTGCCAGTAAGAATTGAAATTTTCCCTACTTCTCGTTCATCTCTGACACTCGTTTTTATTTCTCCAATTTTACCTCTGAAACTTTCTGCAATCCCACTCGCAATTCTTTCAAGATATTTATCCCATGTTAAAGCGACAGTTTTACTTTTGTCTTTTTTGTTCTCTGTAATAATTTTTCCATCTTTCTATTGAAGTTTATTTAAAAAGCGCTTTCCATTTTTAAGAATACGCTATTTACCATAATTTCCACTTTTTTCAATGGCTTTATTTATTTGAATGTTGTTTTCTTTAAGAAAGCCAGTCATTGCTTTTATAAAATCTTGATGAAAGGATTCTAAAGATTCCGAAAAAGCACTAGATATTTGTGTGTCTTTGATTACTTCATCAATAATTGATTGATAAACGTCATCAATCGTTAAATTGCCACTTGACATAAAATACTATATGCCTTTTTTTGTAAAACGCTATGTCAGAAGCTCTTGCAATTTTTTTGTAATAGTTTTTTGAATTAACTGAGCACTGTCAAACAAATCATTTGTACGAGTTAATTGTTTGTTTCGCGCGAGTTCTGTTTGAATTTGTTTCAATTCATCTAAAGCGTGCTGTTCTACATTAAAAGCAGTAGTATAATCTTCGTCACTTAATGCTGATTGTATCTAATCAATACGCTAATCTTCTACTCCAGTTGATTCTTTTTGCTATATTAGTATTTTTAGGCGCATTTCAAGATATGCTCTTTCTCTATTTTTTTGTTGCCAGCAAACAGTTTCTAAGGTATCTAAAAGTTTATAAAAACTATTTGATGCAGCTTTTTCGCCCTCAAGATATTGCTATCTCACATTATCTACATCTTTAATCGCCCATTCTGGTACAGTAGGCTAATAGGTACTTGAATTTGTAAAAACAACATAACCGTTTTTAATCTAGTTTCCCATATCACGCCTCCTTTAAAATTTTTCCATTTTAAAGAAGAAAAATACAAGTAAGCCTCAACTTTATTGTTTCATTTTAGATTTATCAAGATAGAGATACTGGCGCAAACGATAACCATACCAATCAAGTGAATGAGATTCAGTCTCGTAGCATTCATCACAAATTTTCTTAATTTGTTCAATTAGAATCGGGTCTTCATTTTTCTCCCACTTTAAATAAATATAACAAGCATTTTTAAACTTTTTGGTGCTCGCGGCGTATTCATCAATTAAATCCGAAATCAATTTATCACTAGGCCCATTAACTTTAAACTTGTCTAAGACATAACGCATCGAGCGCACGTTTATCTCTTTATAATCATACAGGTTCTTAATCGCGCGAAGAATGTTGTGTCTATCACGTTTAAAAGTTTCAATGTCATCTTTATTTGCAATCATAAAGTCAATTGCACTTTTTATGCCTTCATAAACGGCCAACCCTGTATAAGTATCATATTCTTCAAGTGTGTTTTTTCCACGACGATGTGCAACTTTGTTGTGCGATACTCGCGCGAAGTAATCATTGTCCATCTTTCGACAATGTTCAAACAACAAATTCGGACACTCATAATTTGGATTTACTTTTATCGCAGTCACTTCAAAATAAAAACCGCGATGATGATAGGGCTTGTTGGGATTTTCTATACAACGCTCTTTCATTTTAAGGAAGCCATTAAGTGCCCATTGATAAGGAACTTCAGTTCTTTCAAAAACGTTGCCTTTCCCAATCATTGGCAAAATGAACACTTGCTTATCATCATCATAACCATAAATACATTGTTCATGTTCGGGTCTATCTTCTGGAAAGACAAAACGATAATTATAAAACGCCGCATTGTCCATGTAAACTATAACATAGAAACCAATATCGATTAATGCTTTAATGGACTGAATAAAATTTGTCTCGTCAAGAGATTCAACTGGAATTTCTTTTTGAGTTAAAACATCATTATACCATGAAATTTCAGGCTGTCGTCCCTCTGATGTGCCATAACCGCCATAAGTTTTGCGCATATTTGTTCCAATGTAGAAATTTGTTTTTGTCGCATACCACGGCATAGAAATTTCAGGCTTAGTGTTCATTATAGAAAATCTATAAAAACTGAAACATTCGCCATCCATTTTATTATCATAATTAAAAGGAAGTTCTACCATTTTTATTCCTCCGATATTCTAAATGACCGCCGCATCATATACATCCAATAATATACTTCGTTACGCCAATAATAAATTATACCATGGTATAAAATTGTTTTTTTCATCAGGTTTTCATCATGCGGCTTTACGCGCGTTAGCATATCTTTTGGTGTTTCTGTTATATAAAGCCAATCATTTTCTGATTCAGCATGAAGTTCATTAAAATCATCTATAATAATGTCAATTGCAGCGTACTCATCGTCCGTTAGTGCTGCGCCGACAGCGTTTTCTTCATTTCCTTTCTGGATTAAATAAAATCTTGGGGTACTGTGTTCATTTGACATTTGTCCCCTCCTTTAAATTTTTATAGTTTTGCGGTGTTTAGCTCCGCGCAAAGAATGCCGCGAGAAGTAAAATAAGATTGAATTACGCGCCGTTCAGAACATGGATTTTTAGGAGTTTCATAGACCATGAAACAAAAAATTAGGTCTTTCTCAATTTTGTATGTGGTTTTTACATAATCTTTGAGGAAGTCCAAAGTTTTAAAAACGCGGTTTATATCAATTTTTTCTAGTTGTTCAGTATATCGTTTTAAAAATTCACATTGAACTGGATTTTTAGTATCACAATTTTCAGGACCAGTACAACATGAATCACAAGAAGGACCAGGAACAAAGAGATTGTAACGAATACCGTTTAAAACACCGTTTTTATCTTGAAAGATATAACTTAATCCTTTTTCTTTTTTGTGAAACCATTTCGGGTCATATTTTGCTGTTGAAATGGGAACGACAAAAGGTTTAAAATTTCTCACTTGATAAAAATAAGATGTATAAATTTGAAAATTTTGTTCCATTTCCCCTCCTTTCTTATTCCGCAGTGATATAATCAAAACAAAAATTAGCGATAGCTTTTTGACAATTTAAACACAAGTCAACTGGCTTAATTTCCAAAGACTTTTTATTATCTTCTCTATACATTGGCAATATAAATTGAGACGCGGAAATCAAGCCTTGCGTGATTCTTTTACCGCAAATATCACAAACAATAACTTTTGCCATTTTAACACTCCTTGGCACTTTTTGCTTCGTATTTTGCAACAATCTCTCTGGCTTTTTCTTTCGCGCCCTCAATATCAGAAGCAAACACAACAAGAGTTACTATATTTCCATTTTCATCATAACTAATATAGTCTTCTTCTGGTATGACAGAATTTCCTTCAAGCGCATAACAATCTTCATTTTCGTTTTTAGATTGTGGCCAGTATCTAAAAGGAATTAGTCCGTCTTTGTTTTCATTGCCATCTTCATATTCTTCAATATAAGCGTCATCCCATTGGTCTGAATAAAAAGATTTTAAACGCGTCGCTTTGTCTTTATCAGACGTTAAAGCACAGATATGATAATCTTCATATTTTCCTTTAGTGATTGCATAAAGTTTCATTTTTGAGCTCCTTTTAAATTTTAAAATTGGCTGGCGTGGCCAGAGTCGAACTGGCACCGTGATAGTCAAAGTATCATGTGCTACCGTTACACCACACGCCTTTATCGCCCCTTTTCAGGGGCTGGTGCCGGATGCGGGATTCCAACCCGCACGAGTTTACAACTCACAGCTTTTTAAGAGCTGAATGTCTGGCAGTTTCATCAATCCGGCATTATTAACTGCAAATTTCCTTCAGCAAGTTCTCCAAAGTTTCTCTCATACAAGGAAGTTCCAGAAAGAGCGCCGCGCCATGTCTTATAAATTGTACTTTGTCAATTCGCTTCATTTGAGCAAAACTTCCAACAACTACAATCGTGCTTGGTAAACCGCAATTATACGCGGCGTCGCAATCCTCAAGTTTGCATTTGGGCACAAACAAGAAAAATGCAGTGGCGCCATTATCAATTGCTTTTTGCGTTGTATCATATGCGCCGATTCCAACATCGTTACCATCAGAAATAAATTTGTAAACCACATCTTTAATTGTATCAATCTGATAGGGACTTGCGCCGACCAAAGCTATCTTTTCCATGCTCATGTCCTCCTTGACTTTCTGTATATATTATATCATAATTTTGAGGAGTTTTCAAATTTTGAGTGTTTTGAGCTTCCTTCCTTATTTTTATTGCGCGCGCGTGGGCGCAAAAGTAACACAATTTTATGTCAGATTCAACTCTTGAAAAAAGTCTAAAAATGTGGTATAATATATATAGAAAAAGAAAGGAGAATATAAATATGACATATACAGATAAAGAATTAAATGATTTTGATTATGAAATTAGTCTTGTGTGGACAAGATTTACTACTCAATTTAGGGCTTTAGCTGATTCAAAAAAGGCTTCAAAAGTTTATCTTGATTTTGGAACAGATGTCTGTACTTTAGATAGATATTGTCTTCTTAGAATTTACTCGATGGCACTAGACCTTACGCCGCATCCAGGCGTGGACTCTAAAAAAATTCGACTTAAGTGTACCCGCGCAGAAGCTAAAAAAATCCGCAAAGAAACCGGCATAAAAGTTTTCCCATATCACTTCGCGCGAAAGAAAACAATTTATAGAAGTGACGTACTTGAAGATATTGAAAAAGAATCAGCTCTTTTAGCTAAAATCTATGATGCTTTCTATAAAAGAGAGGAAAATGAATGAAAGTTTTTATTGTAAATGGTGCTCCCGGCGCGGGAAAGACAACTTTTGAACTTGAGTTCTCCAAAATTTATAACAACACAATGATTCTTTCAACAATTCAACCGATTAAAGAACTAGCAAAAAAAGTTGGTTGGGATGGAAAGAAAACACCCGAAGCGCGAAAGTTTTTATCTGACCTAAAAGATATAACAACTGACTACAACAACTATTCTTTTAATTGGGTAATGCAAGTAATTCACTCAGTTTTGATTATGGAAAAAGTTTTGAAAGATGACAAAGAAAACTTTAAAGAAAAAGTTGTGTTTGTTGATTGTAGAGAGCCAGAAGAGATTGAAAAGTTCGTAAAAACTTTAAACGAGTTAAATGTAACTGTCTACACAGTTCTAATTCAGTCTGATAGAACTGACAATCAGCCGACTTCAAATCATGCAGACCAAAACGTAAACAATTACAATTACGACATCTATTTTGACAACAATGTGACAGATGATGATATGAAAACTCTGCGCGAAGGCATTACATATTTTGTAAACAAATGTATTTTAAAAGGAGATAAAGAATGAAAAATTTTATTTCTGGAATCGACTTTTTCAATCTTGAAGCGATGAAATATTGGTCTGCGCCGTCTTCGTGGCCCGAAAAGCGCAAAAAAGAAGAAGCCAAATCGCGTATTTTTAGCGGTGAATGGCTTGGAAGTCAAAAGCGTGACGGCGCGTGGTATAAACTCCTCAAAGACGAAGATGGAAATTGTTCTCTTACTGGCCGGGCGCGTAGTGTAAGCGGAGAATATCTCAATAAAATTGAATGGCTGCCGCAAATCAAAGATTGGGTTGAGAAACTTCCAAATGGTACCTGTCTTTTGGGAGAAGTTTATTCAACTCAAAAAGAAAACGTAAAATCTACTACCAGCATTATGAATTGTTTACAGCCTCGCGCGGTTGAACGTCAGCAAAAAGATGGTTATTTGACTTATTATGTGTTTGATGTACTGGCTTATAATGGTGATTCTTTCCTTCAAATGGAGGCATCTCGGCGCTTTTCTTATCTTAACACAATTCGTGAAGAGACACAATATGTCAATTCTTCCTATGTTGAGTATGCAGTTTATTATGGCGGCGAAACACTTTGGAACAATTTGCAAGCAATTCTTGCAAGCGGGCACGAAGGAATGGTCATTACTCGCGCGGGTTCGACTTATCAACCCGGCAAGCGCCCCTCTAAAGACACTCTCAAGGTAAAGCAGGAAATTTCTGAAACAATTGATTGCTTTTTCACTGGCCGCGCGACCAAACCAGAAAAAGAATACACTGGCAAAGAACTTGAAAATTGGAAATACTACATCAACACGATGACGAATGAAAAACTTCCAATCGAAAATCATTATAAAGACTATTGTGACGGAAAACCAATCGCGCCCGTAACAAAGTCTTTTTACATGGGATATGCTGGAAGTTTGGAAATCGCACTTGTCAAAGACGACAAAATTGTCCCAATTGGATTGTTAAGTGGTCTTTCCGAAGAAATCAAAGCAAATCCCGCCTCCTACAAAGGCAAAGTTATTGAAGTCGCGGCAATGCAAATCGACCCGGTTTCTTTAAAACTGCGCCACGGCAAAATGATTCGTTTCAGAGACGACAAAAAGTGGAACGAATGTGAATGGGGGCAATTGTTACAATGACGCCGTTTCAATGGTTTTATATAATTGCACTTTTGGTTTTCTTGTTCTTCTTTTTCATCGGGCCGCCGCAAGACCCACAAGACCGAATATAACAAAAAAAGAGAGGTTTGTCACCTCTCTTTTCTTTTTATATTTTACTTGCAGTCGCCGCTAAGGAGCTTTGTCCAAGTCTATTGGCCAACAGAATAGTCAACATTAAGTCCATTCTTAGACTGGAAATTACCAACGGCTTTGTTCGTAGAGCCGCCGAAACTGCCGTCAATCTCGATTAGATTTCCATCTGTTCCAGTGTATCCAAGACTGCGCAGAATACGTTGAAGTGTTCTAACGGCATCAACTTTCATTCCTTTCTTTAAAACGGGCATTGTAATATTCACGGTTTTTGTACCTCCTGTGGTTTCGGGTGCAGGCGCAGGTTCAGGCTTTGTATAACTAGGAGACGCAGGAGCCGGTTCAGGTTTCGTGTAACTAGGCGATTCCGGCGCGGGACTGTAAGCAGGAGAATCGTTAATAGATTTAACAGTGTAATCAATCCAAGGAAGTCTACCATGCTTCGCCCAAGAACGGCAATTGTAACCAGGCTTCGCGCCAATATTGCCAACGCAAGAAAATTGAACACAATCATCCCATGCGGGAGTACATTCAACAGCCAATCCGTTTCCAATATAAATTCCAACGTGTCCGCTAAGCCAGAGCAATTCACCTGGATACATCGTGTTCACATCAAATGTGGAGCTTACACCACTACAATAGTTAATGATTTCTTCTGTTCCGACATCAGGAACACCATTCACGGCGTATTGTGCGCCGCCGTAGGCTTTGTTTTTGTTTCCAGACCATCCCCACAGAATACCTTTAATGAGACAAACACAGTCAAATCCAAATGTAATAGGATTGGTATTTGTATGCGCCTTGATGATTTCTTGACGCGCGGGTTTCCTGTTGTAACTTGTGTTAGTGAGGTATCTCGTATATGTTGAAGATGTGAGCGGTGCGCCGAAACACCCATTCACATAAAGCGTTTTATAATTCTTTGCAATATCTTTCTATTTTGCAACAAAAAGACTGTTTGTCATAACTTTTGCCATTTTTACACCCCCTCACTTTCAAGGAAAGCCTCGACTTCGGGCTCCATTTCTTCGCCAGACTTTACGTTCGGCGCAGGAGTTTCATATCCAAGCGCACGAGCACTGTCACTTGCGCCCTCTGTGGTCGGGTCAATCACAATTCCAAGCGCAGTCAGCACTGTGAAAATCATCGAAAGGGTAGTCATAACTGCGTTTTCAACGCCGCCAAGATTTGCAGTAATACCAAACAGCGGCAAAACCGCAGTAAGAAAAGCAAAAATTGCCGAAATCAACGAAATCCAGAAATACTTATTCTGTACTCTAAGTTTCCAGTTAATTTTCATTTTATTTCCTCCTTTTCACTCATTGTTCAATTTTCTTCCAGCCAAACGTGGCGGGACTCCAAACATTGCCATCAAGTTCAGATTCGTAAATTTCACCATTGAAATAGACACGGTCTCCTTTGTTGTAGGGGTTTGTGCTATCCGGTTGCTGCCATTCAAGAATTTCAGTCGGAGAGGTTAAAACTTTTGCCCAAAGAGAATGAGCGTCCTCTGGTGTCCATGTTTCTTGCGCCGAATGCGGTGAAAGACAACGATACAATTGCCCATTATAATAAACACGATCTTGAGCTTCGTAAGTTTTAGTTGAATCCCAAGCGGGAAAAAGTTCTGCGACTTCTGCGGCTTCATTGTCGGGAAGTTGAGCAATTGCCTTTTTGAGAATAGTATTTATTTTTTGCGCCTTTTCAGATGTATCAATATAAACACTGTTTTCACCAAAGGCTTTGGCTCTTACTTCGGCAGGAGGAATCCAGCCTTTTAATCTTTCATCGCGTTCTTTGATTTTTGCCGCGATTGTAGCTTTTTCTTCGGAATCAAGAATATCATCAATCTAGAATCGGCCACTAGAAATTGCTAATACTTTAGAGCGCTCATCGGGACATAAAAGATGAATTTTTAAATCCGCCGCTTGTTCTTTAGTAAGTTGTGTATAAGATTCAGGAAGCGGCGAAATTTCATTACTAGTTTCCACTAAAACGGTCTGTTTGTTTGGAGATGTATAAGAATAAAAATAAATAATTGCAGGCTCTTCTTGAAGAGCTTTCTGATTATCCATTTAAACCTCCTTTATAATTATACGCATTTAAAACTTTTTATTGATTGGCTACTTTTTTGGTTTGGTCAGAACCAATTTTCACGCTAGATGGCTACTTATCGTAAATATGCCCTTTATCAAAATACAAAACATTCATAAGAACCATATAAACAGCCAGTATAGTCGTTAAGTCCTGGTAAAGTTAAAGTCAAACTCATTGGCATCATATATCCGCCACCACTAGATAGCCATTGGGCATATCCATTATTTTTTACTGAGGGCGCCATATTATCCCACATAGAATCATTTGAGGTACCCTATTCAATATTCATATAATATATTGGGCTATAATAATTGGAATAATCTCTGGTCAAATGAGAATAAATACCAACTGCCGCGACATCATATTGAACATAAATATCTTTAGGCGGCGAAATTGTTAAAACCAAGTAAGCAATAGGATATATATCGTAGCCGTTAGCATCAGTAGGATGGCCGTCTTCATAAATTTCACCTGTATAAATACCATGATATTCAGATGTGTTTCTATCTCCTGAAATTCTAACAAAGGCAATAGCTTTAGGAATTGGCTAGCCTCCAGATATATTCGGTATAGTAATATCTTGTTCATTAGAATTTGGAGAAGTGAAAGTCGCAATATGATGTTCTCTAATATATGGGAAAATTGTTTCTTTGTCTAATTTCATTTGAGTGCCAATTGCATCAAGCACTTTAGACCAAACATTAGAGGTATTGGCGGCTTGTGCGGCAGTTGTTTCCGAAGCGGAAGTGGAATCGGCACCAGAATCTTTAAAAACCTAAACTTTGGGGATATTTAAAGAATTATCCAAAATCTTTTTGGTCTAAGACTAATAGCGATTCAAAGTCAATTCATTGATTAAAACATTTTCATCTTTCTATGCCATCTTCATTCACCTCCCAATTTAAAATTGGTTTCTAGTTAGTTGAGTTGAAAATACTGTTATCATCTTGAGATGCGACATCATTTGATTTGGCTTGGTCTTCAAAGACTTCTGCTCCAGGTTCTACAACATTAGAGACCATTCTTGCGCTAAGCTACTGTGCAATTGTTGCATGAGTAGGAATTTTTGACCCTGAGCCAGAAGAAGGATCGTAATTGTCCACAATTGCAAAATTATCACTTTGAGATGCACTAAACAAAATCCAACATCCAGAAGTTGATTCATTTTTTGCAAAAATAAAAGCATAAAAATGATAAAGTTCTCCAATATTATAACTTAATGCGTCACTTGTATCAGGAAAATGAGTTTGAATTGGATAATAATGATCAGACTGATAATTATTGAAGCGGATATAAGTTTGCTTATTTGACGCAAAATGAATGTGATGCCTTGTGCCACTAATATAAACAATCAAAATATCGCCCGAAATGAAGTCTCTGTCAAAGTGAAAATCTTCTTCACCAGCAATTTCATGTGTAAGAGTAATGGTGTCATCAGTTGTTTCCATCGTTCTCTATGTTATAACCATTGGTTGAGCAGTCTTGAGCTGCTCAACTTGCTCCTCAAGCGCGGAAATTTGCGATGAAAAGGACGAAATCTGCTGATTCACAAAACTTGCAATTTGATTCTAGTCCACAACCGCGCCGGTATCAATCATTTCACTCGACGAAATTGAATCGCCGCGCACAAAGTCATTCATCGTATTCATGTTCGTCCAAATCCATTTATCTTTTGCATACATGAACACCATTACGCCGCCGTTGACTGTGACTGTGTGCTCTCCCCATGCGGGAGAATCACCACTTGCGCTCATCCCCTTATATGGAACATAGCGCGTTCCCAAATTTAGCACTCCAAATCCGCTTGAAATTGAAAGTGGATTAGTCACCTCAACATAAATGATGTCGCCTGTTTTATCTTGTTCGGGGAAATTCCCCTCTGACACGCTTAACTAAATATCACTTCCATCTTGGCTATCTGTTGTCTAATAGACAACATTATTGCCTGATTTAGACTAAAGACTGTTTCTTAAGGGTTCATCAATAAACGGCAACTCTGTAAAAGTTGATGAACCGTTCCCAATCTTTAGTCTTGTTTCTCCCTATGATGTATCGACGATTGCGATTTCGCCTTTCATTAAGGTGGGATTCTAGGAAGTCCAGTTGGAGGCCGTGTCGCGTTTTTGTAAAATTCGAACATTTAAATTATTCTTCGCCATAAGAAACCTCCTTTAGTAGGTGACGCGCTCGTTTTGGCTACTTTTAAAACGGACGCGTCACCCTTTATTTAAACGGGGTACGCAATTGAGTTAGCGTTGCGTACCTTCTCGAGTGCCGCCAGTCGATTTTCGATTGGCGTTAAGTTCGCAGATGTTAGGTAATCTGTACCTGCAACTGCGGTTGTTACGGCCTAGCCATTTCCTTTCAATATGCCGGATAAGTTCGTAGATGTGCTACTGGATACGGTGTTTGGACCAGTGTCTCCTTTCGCGCCCGTCTCACCCTTTTCACCTTTCACGCCTTGGGGCCCGCTTGGCCCAGCAGGCCCTTGGATTCCTGTTTCCCCTTTATCAAGGAATCCTGCACTGATACCAGTAAAGTTGGTCGAGCTGTTTATTTTTGTAACAGTGCTGAATATAAACTAGGTTCCATTTTTGTCTGTGTTGGTCACTTTTATTAAGGCTACGTCACCAACTACTAGATTGGCTGTACTTGTTACAACCCAAGTTTCACTTCTGCCGGGAGTACCCCAAGTCGCCAAATTAGTTGTCGTTTCCGAATACGGGGATTCAACTGCTTTAATGCCGGGGCTGTCTGCGGGTGCGGGTGTCCACACCGGGTTGTTCACGCTTCCTTTTTCAAGTTTGACTTTTTTGATATAGATTGCATTAGCTTTTTGCCGTGTAATAAAAGATATAACAGATGGGTAGTCATTTTTAGAAACAGTAAAAGACGCTACATATCGTTTATAAGTATTACTGTTGATATATGATGTGGTTAAAACGGTCTGATTCGAACTGTCATCTTTTATTTCAAGAACTTCATAGTTGTTTGTTCCATCTTTACGAGCATCAAATGATAGAGTATAGGTCGTTAACTCTAAATCTAATGTAATTTTTGCATAAGCGTGCCAAGTATCAAGTAACTTCTTCTCCCAAAATCCATCACTTCCTAAACTTGGCGCTTCGCCTATGTTGCTCCAGGGATAATAAAAACCACGAGAACCCTATAACAAATTAATTCCTTGAGTTCCTTGTTCCCCTTTCAAAAAGTCAAACGTCAATGTAGTTGTCGTCCCACTTGTACTGGCCTACACAGTAGGAGTTCCAACATTGCTGATATTGCTGCCGCCTTTAGCTGTTACATTTGTAATAGCACCTAAATCTGCCGCCGCGATAGAAACACTAGAAGAACCATCAAAGGTCTTATTACCCACTGTTAACTTATTCGCAGTAGCAATTCCATATTCTGATTCTCCAATTTTTATCTTTTTAACATTAGCCATACAAAATCACCTGACCTTTGCTAAAGAGTTTTGAACAATCAAATAGGTGTGCCATTTTGGTCTTAAAAATCCTTTCAAATTTGATTTCGCGCGGAAATTTTGAAATTGTAAAAGTTAAATGTCCAAGCTCATTCATTTTGCCATTTTCAGCGCCAAAAACAATTTGGTCATTGTAGCTGTCTTTAACTTTTACACCCTCATGGTCATTTATACCCTTAAATGGGTAAATCATCTACGGGGCTTTGAACCCCTTTAAATTCTTATATGAAAGGCTAATCCCTTGTGATGCAGCTTCGCCCCGTAGATGAATAAAAGCAAAATTAAAGCTAGGAGATTCCGCGGCGGAAGTTTTATGTGCAGCTTTCGCCGCGGAAATTTCAAGGTCTTTAGAGGATTTGCTTAGAGAACATTTAATATTCTCCGCGCCCCCCCCCTAAGGAAGAGCCCCAGCAGATTTGTTGTCCAGTTAGGGAATTTCTTATTATCTCTCATCTAAAACTCACCACCTTTAAACAGGATAGGAAATAGTGTTCTAATTCCTAACACTTTCCAACTATGTCAATCTCGATTTAATTGTTGCAATATCAGGAGCCGAGATTGTTGTTCCTAAAATTGAAATTCCTTCTCCGGCAGTATAAGTTTCGATTCCTAAATCACTAGAAGTCACCGACACTGCCGCAGATCCATCAAAACTTTTTCCGCCAATAGATAAAGCGCCTACCGTTTTCTTGGCTTTAATATCATAAGAGGTAGTGCCAATCTTGACTGTGCTTATATCTGCCATATTTTATCTCCTTTAGTGTTAAGAAACAGTAACTGTTTCTGGAGTTCCGGTAAACGTAGGAGTTACAGAGTCGCCAGTGAAAGTAGGAGCTGAAATAGTTCCAGCGGGTGTTCCACTCACAGACACATCTGTGGCCGTACCAGTAAAACTTCCAGAGACAGTTCCAGCGGGTGTTCCACTTACAGAAACCGAAGTTGGAGAACCATTAAAGGTCAAATCAACCGCTTCACCAGAGAATGTTGCGCTCGCGCCAGTTGCAACAGTCGCAGAAGTGACCTCGGGCTCTGCAACCGTTGTCGTAACAGAGCCACCAGGCGTAATGGCATTGATTGTAATGTCACCTGCTGAAAATTCAAGAGTTTCAGATTCGCTAACATATGCTGCTTTCATCGCAGTTGTAGAACCAGTCGGAGTTACCGCAGTTCCTGAAAAAGACGAAGTAGCAGTCGGCGCAGCTACAGATGCCACAACCGAAGTCGTAGTCGGCGTAACAGCAACAGTTCCAGCTGGTGTATAGTTACCAGTTAAAGTCGCCGCAGCTGACGAAATTGTACCAGCAGGAGTGCAAGACCCGGTAGAAGTCAATTCAGACCCACTGAAAGTTGCAGAAATTGAACCTTCGGGTGTGCAAGAACCAGTAGAAATCAACGCATTACCAGTAAAGGTCGGCTCAGAAATTGTACCAGAAGCAGTAACCGCTGAAATTGTACCTTTCGGCGTGTAAGAACCGCTTGCAGAACCTTTGTACGCAAGTGCGCCAAGTGCGGACAAATCACCAAATTCAACCCACTGTTCACCATCCCAAATAAATTCTTTCTGCGCATAAGTAATCAAGTCACCTTTCTTCGCGCTTACACCAGCTTCGCCAAACGTATATCCTTCAATCTCCGGGTCAGTTGTTGAAGCATTCGTCACTGCAACAGTCGCCATGCCAATGAAATGCATAGGAGTTCCAAGCGAAGAAATTAATGACCGCGCGGTAGCATCTTTTATTGTATAACTAACGCCACCTACGCTAATTTTACTAATATCTGCCATATTTTATCTCCTTTATAAAAACAAAGTGTCTTCTGCAACAGAAGCCTTAGGGGGTACTTCAACTTCAACCGGCTTGCTGCCATCAAAAGATGCTTCCGCCGCACCAGTAAAAGTCAACTAAGCATTAAGTTTTTCAGCTGTTTTTGCAGAAAGAACTTTTTTCTGATCATCAGGTGTATTGTCTACAAGTCCTAAACCAACTTCGTTTTTGGTATAGGTGGGCTTAGTTTCTGCTTTAGCCCAAGCGTAGACATCTTGTGCTTTACCACTAAGGAATGGCAAAGCAGTATAAGTAGAAACCCCATCGCCGATTTTGATTGTAACCTAAGACTCATCTGTCTAAATTGCAGCTTCACCGGCTTTTAAAACAGGGTCGTTTTCAATCCAGTTAGCAGATGTATCATATCTTAACTGGATTCTTGTCTTTAATTGTTTCTCTGCCATTCTTTTTCTCCTATATTTGAATTGTTAAGAGACAATTAGAAAAACATTAAAAGTTTGTCGTTGAATTGCCGCAATTGAAAACAAGAATTGTATCGTCTGTCTGTTGGAGGTCTTTGACTTCACCGGATTTCGCAATCGCAGCGAGAGCGGAAGATTCGACTTTCGCGGCCAATGCTTCTGTCAGACCTTTAATATTAGCGGTGGTGGGCTGCGCCCGTGTAACAGACACAACACCAGCAGTTTCGGAAACAGAGGTTACAAACTGATTTGCAGCAGCACTGTCAGAAAACTCTAGTTCGCTAATCGCGCCCGTCACGGTCGCAACAGTTGCGGCTTTGTTGGTGATAGAGTTATAATCGCTATCAAATTCAACAGTGTCTTGCTTGTCAGCAAGAGAAGCATTTACTGCGGCTTTTGCTTCATCAACGTATTTCTTGGTTGCGGCGTGGTTGTCCTCTGTCGGGTCACCCGAAAGAACCAGCACGCCAGTCATCGTGCCGCCCGCAAGAGCAAGATAAGGCTTTAAAGCATCAGAAATTTTCTTGTCAACTGCTTGAGAATTGGGATATGCCGAAAGGTCAATAGAATGACCAATTTCTTGCCATTCATTTGCGCCTTCAAGTCCCGTTCCAGCCCAAACATATTCACTGGAGGTTTCTTTAACGTGCCAAACATCACCAATCGCGGCGGTGTCATTTTTCTCGTTCAGGTCCGCATAATGGTCAACAGTACCTTTAAACTTGAAAACTGCCTAAACTTGCGCAACGATTTGAGCGTCAACATATTTCTTCGTAGCCGCCTCAAGTTCACTTGAAGGATCAGAAGCAAGCGTGACCGCGCCGGTAAACGTGCCGCCAGCAAGTGGCATATAAGTAGAAGAAAGTGCCGATTGAAGTGATTCAACTGCTTTTGTTGCTTCTTGTACCTGTGTATCAGTGTAAGACTGGGCAGTTGAAACCGCTTCATTCTTTGCCTGCGTTACATTCTCAGTAGTCGCATAAGTATCAGAAAGCCCCGTAATTTCAGAAGCACTATAAGTCGGTTTATTCTTGGCCTTTGCCCAGGCATATACATCCGCGGCGTAACCACTCACAAACGGCAATTCTGTGTATACCGTTGAACCATCACCGACTTTGATTATGACAATTGGAGGAGTGCCCTGTACCCCTTCTGCCGATTCAGCAATTGTAGCAATTGCCATTTCACCAGCTTTCAATGTCGGATTATTTGTAGTCCAATTCTCATAAGTATCATATTTTAGTTGTATTCTTGTGTTGAGTTCTTTTTCCATAGTTTAAGCCTCACTCACTTTATTCAGCAGCGGCACCTGCGCCGCCGCAATTAAGCACAAGCTCCTCACCCTCGGTTTGCGTCAACTTGTTCACATTAAGAGAGTTCAGAGTCATTTTACCTTGGACATCGACGGTCACAGTATTCTCTTCTGACGCAGACTTGACAATACCAGCTTTTTCTGCGGTTGCAATGCTAATATCAGAGCCGTGTGTCTCAAGATTCATCAATTTCTCGGCAATGTCATAAATTGTCGGGTCTTTTGATTCATACTCTTCCTTGACGCCGGGCTTTTCTTCGCCCAGAAGCGCTTCCTTCGCGGCATCCACGGCCTGATTCATAGAATCGGTCGTTGCATAAGAGCCAAGCTATTCAGTCAAGCCAGTAATCTTGCTTTTGTCAATAGCCTTGACAGAGAGCTTTTTAGCTTCAACAGTGAATTCCTCAGAAACACTTGAAATGTAATTGGGCTCTGCGCCGGCAGTAATACCTTCAAGTTTTGTAGCCTCTGCTTGAGTCATCAGTCGGTCATCATTGTTTTTATCGACTTTGTTGCCGACCGAAGTTTGAAGTCCTTGAACATCAATCTTAAGACCAGAAATATCACTCAAAAGTTGAGACGCTTCACCAAGCGTTCCGATATAATCAACAATTTCCTTAAAAGTGTCAATAATTTCGTTTTCGCTGGTTTCTTGCGCCCATTTGTTAATTGCGGCGGTTGCCTGCTCTTCTGCGGTCTTCTTCACAGAGCCAGCACCATCACCATTTAGTGTGGTAATCTGTTGCTGCAAAGTAGCAATTGCAGATTCGGAATCGGCATTAAGATATTCGAGTTGCGACCACTGTTTGGCGCCATCGCCAATTTTAATCTTGGCTTTGCCATCAACGGTATACTCAATACCAATTTCGCCTTTATCCAATACCACGGTAGAATTTGAATTCCAATTCTCTGTGGTATCATTTCTTAATTTAATTTTGGTTTTTAATTCAGCCACTTGCGTTGCCTCCATTTATAGAATCAATGTCGGTCACAGAAAACGAAACAAGTTCTTCATATTCACGTTTCTGTTCATTCCATTGGTACAAACCATGTTCTGACTGAGAGCGATAAATGATGCCCTCATCTCCGACAAGTGGAAAGTCAGCTTTGCGCGGCGCAACGTAAAGAAAGCCTGCGACACCCACAGAACCGCAATCCGGCAAATCTTTCCATCTCGCCACCCCATTACCTATTTTTAAAATCTAGGTATCAATTGCAAAACCCGGCTCTCCTACACGAAGAATGGGGTTAATTTGATCCCATTCCTCGCTAAGTGCGCGGCGCACTTGAAAAATGGTTTTAATTCTTTTCGCCATTAGAGCCTCCGCTTAATGATAACCTATTACTCCGCCGCCGTCGTAAATGACAGTATCATCACAAACAGGATGCGGCTTATGCCCAGGACGTCCCGGATGGTGTCCATCTACAAAGTCCAAATTGAAATAATCAACTTGTTTTTCGGCAAATGTGGGGGTGCATTCAAATGAGCCGTTGTACTTGTAGTCATAGTTTTCGCAATGTGGTGCGTAACCCGGACCAATAATTCCGTTTTTCAGTACATCATATACTCTGTCCTATACAGGAACACTAGCATACGCTTCGCCATTGTTTAACAAAACTCTGATTTGGAAATAAATCAAAGATTTTTGCGGAACAGATGGAATTCCGACTTTTAAAAATGACAAAGTATCATACTGTGACAATTCAAGCTATACACAATCTTTTTCTTCGTCATACCTCATGCACTCGATGTCCTTTTCAAGTACAACTTGGCCGTTTTGAGAATAGGTGCAATACATTTTGTCTATGTCGCACCAAGAAAAAGGTATATGGAAAAATTGAGTTTGAGTAATTCCTCGAATGATCATAGATTTCCCTCCTTGATTCATTTCTCGCTTTAAAGAAACGCAGGCGCATAAAAAATAAGTCTTTTTGTTTACACTTTATATTATAGCACAAATTCCGCCACATTGCAAATTTTCAAAAAGATGTAGCTATAGTGCACTTAATTTACTTTAGATTAGGAGGCGAGAAATGAGCAGTTACGAAACCTTTATAGCGACAATTTTGTCTAGAGCTAAAATTCCTTTTGTGCGAGAAAAAACTTTTGGAAACTTGAAGCATGGGCTTTTTCGGTTTGATTTTTATTTGCCAACATTAAACATACTCATTGAAGTTGATGGACAACAACATTTTCAGCAAGTAACAAAATTTCATTAGACACAAAAAGACTTCAAACACGCGCTTGAAAATGACCGTCGTAAGAACTCATATTGCCTTGCCAACAACATTAGACTTTTTCGTATTCCTTATTGGGAATTAAACAATATCCGTTCTTTTTCAGATATAGTTAACAACAAATTTTTGGTGAAAAATCGTTGGCACAATGACTATCTAATCCGAGGGAGGAAAAAATGAGTATTCTTAGTCAGATATGTGATTACATAATCTTGATTTCTGCCGTTTTGGGGGCAATCGCGGCAATTGCTTAGCGCTAGGGTAGACCACTTAAATGGTTTAAAACCAAGCGCGAAGAAGAAATAAAAAAGGTTTTAAACTCTACATTGCCCGCCATTTTAGAAGAAAACAATGCAAAACTCAAAGCATCTCTTGATAAACAAATCACAGAGACAGTTTAGGCGCAAATTCAACCAATTAAAGATGAAATCCACATTTTGTCAGAGGCATCTAAAGATATGCTGAGAGAAAAAATTATGGAAATCTATTATAAAAATGTGGATGATAAGACTTTGACAATTTATGAAAAAGGCGCTTTAGAGTTGTAGTAGAAAGATTATATGTCCGAAGGCGGCAATTCTTACATTCCTAGATTTCTTGAAGAAATGAAGAAATGGGATGTAATTGATAGGTGAGCTAAGAAAAGAGTCAAGGTAAAACTTGATTCTTTTCTCTTTTTGTGATATAATAGACATAGAGATAAAAAGGAGGAATATAAATAAATAAAAATGTATTGGATTTTATTATTTATTTTTTTAATTATTGCAATTGATTAGGTAATTATATTATGCCAAAGAAAGAAATATGAAAAGAAAGAAATCGAAAAACAATCAAAATTTCTAAGTGAAAAAATTTAGCAATTAAAAGAACAAAATGAAATTGAGATAAAAAAAATTGAACAAGAATATCAAGACAATTTGGCACGTTTAAAGCGCGAAAATGATGAGCGCCAAGAATCTTATCGAATTTAGGATGAAGCCGCGCGAAAAACAATTGATGAGTTGATGAAACGCGCGGAGTCAGAAAAAGAAAAATGTCTTATCACAATTCAAAACGCACAAAATGAAGTGGACTAGACAATTTCAAACTATGAACTCGCGCGAAAAAGTGAAATTGATGAAATTGATTCTGCGCTTGAACAAAAGGCAATTGATAACTTTGAAAACATTCTAAAAACATATGAAACAGAAATCACTGAAAGCCAAAACAAACTAAACGATATAAATGCTTCTATTACTTCTTGCCGCGCGATTCAACAATCCATAAATGAACGAATTCTTGAATTAAAATACAGTGAAGAACAGCAACGTTTTTATCAAATCTGTCTCGACGAAGACTAGATTAGAGACATCCAACTTCTGCGCGACGTCAAAGAAAAATTGAAATGCCGCGAAAAAATTGATAAAATTATATATGACGCATATGTGGCTAAACCAGTTCTTGAGCTGGTTCGCCGCGTCACTCAAAACAAAAGAATCACTGGCATTTACAAAATCACATATCTACCAACAGGTGAATCCTATATTGGCAAAAGTGTAGATATCGGCACAAGATGGAAAAATCATGTGAAATCTGCTTTTGGATTAGAAGGAGTTGCTGATTCAGTGTTTCAACGCGCTTTAAAATCCAAAGGAGTTGAAAATTTCATGTTTACTATAATAGAAGAAGTCGATCAATCAATTCTAAGTGAAAGAGAATAGTATTGGATTGACTATTACGACACAACCAAAGTCGGTTTTAATCAAAGGAGCGAAAAGAAATGACCTTAAATAAAGAACAACAAGAAATCGTAAATGCAACAGAACCGTTTATAATTGTTAATTCATGCGCAGCCAGTGGTAAAACAACAGCACTTACACAGCGAATCGCACATTTAATAGACAACGGCGCGAATCCTGACAAAATTGTAGTTATCACTTTCACAAATCAAGCCGCGTCAATGTTGAAAGAGCGTTTGGGTGCGCGAAAAATCGGAGAAATGTACATTGGAACAATTCATGGATATTGCGCAAGATTGCTTTCGCGCGGGAAGGTACAAATTAGTTCAATTCTTGAGAACGAAAAATTTGATGAACTTTTTGAGAAAATTGAAGAAAATCCATGGTGCGTAGAAGAAGTTGACTATTTGTTCGTTGATGAGGCGCAAGATTGTACAATTGAACAATTTGATTTTTTTGATTTGATAAATCCGCATAATCGTCTTTATGTTGGTGACTTTCATCAAGCAATTTATGGCTTTAGCGGCGGCAGTGTAAAAACATTTCTAGAATACACAAAACGCAAAGATGTAAAAATTTACAATCTCTTTCGAAATTATAGGAATGCTCCTTCGATTTTAAACTTTGCGCGAAGTGTAATCAAAGTAAATGGCCGTGCATATTTAGATAGGTCTATAAGTGAGGTAAAAGACAAAAATGGAATTGTTGTGTTAGATGATAATATTCCTTCTGTTCTTTTAGGAATAATCAAAGAAATTCAAAAGCAAGAAGATTTCAAAGATTGGTTCATTTTATGTCGTTACAATTCTCAAGTTGCAATCGTTCAATCTCTTTTTACACGATACAATGTGCCTTTTGATTCTTTTAAACAAAGTGAATTGTCTCATAGCGATTTGCGCAAAAAAATGGAAGCAGATACTGTCAAAATTTTAACAATTCATTCTTCAAAAGGACTTGAATGTGAAAATGCTGTTGTGATCGGCGCGACTACGCGTAATGCAGAAGAAACTTGTGTCGCTTATGTTGGTGCTACTCGCGCGAAGTCAAAACTTTATTGGCTTAAAGAAGTGCCGAAATCAAAGCGCAAAACAAAATCTTATGAAACGGCTTCTTGGGAGACTTGACTTTGAAACAAAATTGTGATATAATATATATATAGAAAGCTAAAGGAGGTATATGATGGCGATTTATAATGCAAATTCAATCGAAATCAAGTCATTTAGGGATGCCGCAAGAAGTACACCCGGAATGTATCTCGGCGCGGATGGACAAGATGCGGTTTTTAACTGTTTCTTGGAAATTTTGAATAATGCTTGTGATGAAGCAATTATGGGACGCGGCAATCGAATCATTGTTGATGTTGAGCCTGACATTTGTCAAGTTGAAGATTTTGGCGCAGGAGTTCCGCGCGGTGCCAATAAAGACTGCGCGGAAGTTTTAATTGAGATTTATACTAAAGCTCATTCAAGCGGAAAATTTAACACTGAAAATTATAAAAGAGTGAGAGGCATTCACGGTTGACTCTTAGCCGTGGTAAAAAGTTTTTAACTGCGGGGAACTCCTTAGAGCTTTTATTACCAAATATAAATAGTAATATATTATATGGCTGAACCAACTATTCAGGTATGGTAAAAAGATAAAAGATTGGACAATCCGCAACGAAGCGTCTATAAATTAGATGAACGTTCAACGACTATCGAAAGAATGATTTTAAATCATTTGAGTAGAGTAGGCTCAAGCGAGTCGAAATGGAACTGAAAAAGATATAGTCTGTTCTGCACAGAAATGTGTAGCTGGAATAATTTCCGCGTCAAAATTAGCGACTTTGACGGAACATTTTAGATAGGGTCTTCTGCTGTCTGTGTTTGTTCTAACACATTCGAAGTTTGGACAAAGCGCGATGGCTACCAATGGTATATGAAATTTAATGAAGGAATTCCAATGTGGCCTATTGCAAAACAAATGAACGCAACCGCTGAAACAGGCACAACTGTACGCTTTAAGCCCAACAAAGAAGTTTTTCATATACCAAACGGTGAGCCAGCTTTTGACGTTGAAAGAATTAGAAACGAACTTGAACTTACGAGTTATTTTATTCCCGGCGTTGAGTTCGTTTTAAAATATAATGGAAGGACTGAGCGATTTAAGTCTGTTAATGGTCTGCGTGATTTTGCGGCCAGCCGCATTAAAAATCCAATCCATAAAAATTTTATTTATGGAGTGGAACAATTTGAAGGCGATGTTGAAATTGAAGTTTTTGCGCAATGGACTACAGGAAAGGAACAAAGTTATATATTTTCTAATGGCGCTTTAAATCCCGAAGGCGGCACACCTATAACAGGCGCGAAAACAGCATTCTCGCGCACAATTAATTCTCTTGCAAAAACAAATTTTGAGCCTGACTCAATTCGCCAAGGCCTCGTTTATATCATAAATATAAAACACCCACATCCAATTTATCAAAATCAGGTAAAAAGCAAAATTCAAAATCCAGAACTACGCGGTTTTACTCAAACAGCATTTACGAATGCCATCAAAGAATTCGCGCAGAAATATAAATCAGATTTTGACATCATCATTTCAATGCTCAAAAAAGTTGAAAAAGCCGAAGCCGCGGCAGTAAAAGCACGGCAACAAGTGCTAGATGCGACAAAAGACATTGAAAGAAACCAGCGACGCAAAGTTTTCTCATCTGATAAATTAAAAGATGCAGAAAATTTAGGGCAAAATTCAACACTTTTAATTTGTGAAGGCTTAAGTGCTTTGAGTTCAATCGCGCAAGCAAGAGATTCAAGTTGTTATGGCCTTTTAGCCATTAGAGGCAAAATCATTAATGCTTTAGCACATCCCGATGAAAAGATTTTTGCTAATGAAGAAATTAAACTTTTGTTAAGCGCGTTGAACATTACGCCCGGGAAGTATGATGCTTCAAAATTGAGATACGGCAGATTAGCTATTTGTACTGATGCGGATTAACCACTTGAGTCCGCTTAAAACCAATTAAATTGCGGGGAACTCCTTAGAGCTTCAATAACTAAACTTTATTAGCAATAATAAAGCGGCGAAGAGTAACGGCTTCGGTATAGTAAAATCATTGAAGATTGGACAATCAAACGCAGCGAAATTTCCTAAAAAGGAAAGACGTTCAACGACTATAATATTGGCTTCACATGAAGATGGTATAGTCTAATCCCTTTAAAAATATCAGGAAACTGAGGGTATTTAATTTTGTCAGATGGTTACCATATTGGACTTCTTGTAATGTCCGCTATGTACTATCTCGCGCCGGAATTCATACACGAAGGAAGATTATTCTGGCTTAGAACGCCGCTTTATGTTGTAAAAAATGGCAAGAAAGAATCATACTATTACACAGATGATGAATTTAATGCTGTTCGGAAAACAATCAAAGGTGAAGTGAGCCGTGAAAAAGGCATTGGCGCGTTGAATGCTGAACGTGCTCATAATTCGATGTTTACGCCCGAATTTCAACGTCTTGACCCCATCACATTTTCGCGTGAAGCAGAAGAACTTTTACACGACTTGATGTGTGCAGACGGTTCTTTTCGTAGCGATTTTGTGTTTTCCAAAATTGATTTTAGCGAAATCAAGGAGTAAAAGTGTCTGAACAAAAACTATCGAAACGTGAAGAAGAATTTTTCTCCTTTTGTTTTACCATTTATTGCCTTGAAGCAAATTATGTGCCTCATCACAGTTGCTTCAAGGCAAAATTTAGGGTTAAAAGACAATTGCATCAATTCCGCAAAACTTATGGATTGCCGCGATATTTAACTTATCGTCTTTTGCGCCATTTCGCAAAAATTTGGATTAAAGAAGACGCAGGACTGCGTACAATTGCAAAAGATTGTCATGAAATTTTGCGTCTTATCGAAAAGGATAAACTTTAGAAAAATATGGAGCAACTAAAACTTGAAAATGAGCCAAAAATGTGATATAATATATACTGTAAGGAGGTAAGAAATGGACGCAAAAAAGATTATTGAAGAATCATTTAAACAGTATGCGGGCGCGACGTTACAGTCGAGAGCGTTAGTTGATGTGCGCGATTGCTTGAAGCCGTCTGCACGACAAATTTTGTATTGTCTTTATACGGATAAATTTGTACATGAGAAACAATTTCAGAAAACTTTGAAATCTGTTGGCTCGCTCAGTCGCATGTATATCCACGGTAAAAACTATTGCCGTGGTTAAATTGGAGTAAAAAACTGGAAAGCTAAGTCGCAATTAGTGATATGCTAATCAGAGGTGAAGTTTTATCGAAGATAAAACAGCCGCAACGCATAGAGGGTGAAAAGATATAATCCTTCCACGAGACTCCAATGATTTTATCTATTTTGGTTCTATTCAAAAAATATAAAAAAAAGGGGGGTGAGAAAATGACATTAAAAGAATTAAAAGCCAAATATAATGTTCCAGAATGTACTGTTCGAAAATGGATTCATAAAGGGCTGCTCCCAGCAGAATATAAAGGAATTGGTCATCCATATGAAGTTATTGAAGAAAATTTTCTTTATGTTAAAAAATATTATTGGAACGACAGGACAAGAATAACATATAACATAGGCTGGAATAGAGATATATTTAAAAATATAGATTCTCCTGAAAAGGCATATTGGCTAGGATTTATCTTAGCAGATGGATGTCTTCATATATCAAATGCTAATTTTAGTGGTCATATATCAATAGATATTAGTGGCAGAGATGTTGAGCATTTAAAAAAATTTGTTACTTTTATTGAAGCGATTGAACCTGAAAAAATGATTCAATATACCAAACATTCAGTAACTGGTAACGATTTAGTTCATGTCCAATTAGTATGTTCTGCGACAAGTAAAGACTTATTTAATTTAGGAATAAAACCTAATAAATCTGGTAAAGAAAAATGGATAGATACTCCTTTTCCATAGGATTTTATTCGTGGATGCTATGATGGTGATGGATATATTAAACAAGATTTAAAAAGTATAGGTCTTGTCGGCAGTTTTGATTTGTTGCAAAGTATTCAAAATCATTTTAAACAAATTTTACAAATAGAACCAAAAACAATCGGTCATCACGGGAAGATATATAGAATAGAGTATACTTCAAAGGATGATAAGAAGAAGATAGCTAACTATTTATGGTACGACGGTTGTATAGCTTTAAATCGTAAATATGAATTAGCAGATAAAATCAAAAAGATATGCTAAACTGGACTGGAATTGACCGGTCGATGAAAATGAAGGAAACTTCCAGAGTGTAAGATAAAAAACTTACAGATAATAACCAATGGATGCTAGCGCCGTAGGCATTTTGATGAGAAGCGCCCAAAAGTTTTCAATGCGTTATCCTCTTACAGAGGTTGAGGGCTCATGTGGCACACAAATTGAAAGTGGTGACCACGCGGCTCCAAGATACACCTCAACACGCCTTTCAGAGTTGTCTAATTATCTCTTTCAAGACATAAAGAAAAACACTATCACTGAATGGCGCGATAACTATGATAACACAGAACAATACCCGTCTGTTGTTCCTAGTAAAGGCTTTTATAACATTGTAAATGGAAGTTTAGGAATTGCAACTGGTGCAAGTGCTTCAATTCCACAATTTAATCTCAAAGAAGTAAACAACGCCTTAATAAAGTTAATGTGGAATTCTGATATTCAATTTGATGAAATTTATTGTGCGCCAGATTTTGCAACAGGCGGCGTTCTTCTAAATGAAGAAGAAGTCAAAGAATCACTCAAAAATGGTAAAGGAAAAGCCTGTAAACTTCGTTCCGTCATAGAATATGATGAAAAAGAGCGTTGTTTTATCGTAAAAGAAATTCCATACAGTGTTTACACAAACACGATTTGCGGCGAATTGGAATCAATTGAAGAAGACATCGCAAATCCAGGAATTGAACGTCACAACGATTTAACAGGCAAAACAGTTTATATCAAAATCTATCTAAAGAAAGGTGCAAACCCTTCAAAAGTCTTAAAATATCTCTACAAAAACACTTCATTACAGTCATTTTATGGCATAAACATGACAATGTTGGAAAACGGCAGATTTCCTCGTGTCTTCGGTTGGAAAGAGTGCCTTGAAGCATTTCTTTCTCATCAGTATGAAGTCTATTATAATGGATATAAATATGACCTAGAAAAAATCAAAGCGCGTCTTCATATCATCGAAGGTTTAATTATCGCGGTTGAAAACATTGATGAAGTTGTTGCTCTCATCAAGTCTTCGGCCAGCACTTCTGCGGCGGCCGCGAAATTAAAACAAAGATTTAATCTCGATGATGAGCAAGTGAAAGCAATTCTCGACATTAAGTTGAGCAAACTTGCAAATCTCGAAATTGAAAAAATTCGCGCGGAACAAGATTCTCTTTTGAGCGAAAAAAGCCGAATTGAAGCAATCATAGATGATTCAGTTCTCCTCAAAAAAGAAATTGAAAAAGATTTAACCGCCGTTGCAGAAAAATTCGGAGATGCGCGGCGAACTCAAATTCTCAACATTGAGAAAGAAGGCGAAGAAGAGCCAATTGAAGAGAAAGCAATTCAAATTTCTCTTACCAACAACGGCGTTATTTATGCAAAAGAAACCTCAAGTCTTTTAGTGCAAAAGCGCGGAGGTGTCGGCGCGAAGTTAAAGTTAAAAAAGAACGATTATGTGAACACAACGATTACCGCGCGAACCACAAGCAAAATTTTGTTTTTTACAAATTTGGGCAATCTTTATCATATGAGCGCGGCAGAACTTACGCTTGGAGAGCAAACATTTATTCAATCTCTTTTTGAGATGGAAGAAAATGAAATTGTCTGCGCCATGTCCGCACTTGACAATTCAACTCCGCGCGATTCATGTGTCATAATCTTTACAAAGAATGGCTATATAAAAAAGACACTTCTGTCTGAATATAACTTAAAGCGCAACAAGAAATCAAAAGCAATCAATCTTCAAACAAATGATTCAATTGTCAATGCTGTATTTTCGCGCGGAGATAAAGTTGGAATCTTGACGCACAAAGGTTACTTTCTGACTTTTGATTCAAACGATGTAAATGCAATTGGCAAAGATACTCAAGGTGTAAAAGCAATTTCGCTTACTCCCAAAGATTGGGTTGTTTGTGCACAAGCAATTCTGCCCGAAACGCAAACTCTTTGTTTCATTTCTGAAAAGGGCTATTGTAAGCAAGTTGATTTGTCTGAATTCCCACTTCAAAAACGTGCAACTCGCGGCAAATCAGCACAAAATTGCGCGGACGAAGACGCGATGATTTGGTATACTCCTATTATTGGTTCTTCTCTTATAATTACATCGTCCACAGCGGCGATAAAAATTGAGCTTGACTCAATTCCCAAACAAAGTCGCGCGGCTTCGGGGAATCGCAGTATCAAACTTGGACCGAACGACAAAGTTTTAAAAATTCAGTCCATTTAAAATTTGAAAAACCCCCAAAATTGTGATATAATATATATAGAAAGTGAGGGAAGGCCCCACTTAAAGCCACCGAAACAGTGGCAATAAAAATTAAAAAACTTTTTAAAAGGAGAAAAACAAAAATGGCAGACATTAAACTTACTGAGAAGAGTGCAGAGGTATTCAATTATGTGAAGGAGAACGGTGGCAAAGTGTCGATTTCCGAGATTTCCGAGAAGATTGGCAGACCTCTGCGGTCTATCGGCGCGAATGTGACCGACCTGGCTAAGAAGGGTCTGGTTGTGCGTGAGCATGAGGGCGAGGGTGAAGATAAGGTCACCTATGTTGTTCTGACTGATGAGGGCGCAGAGTATGCTCCCGCAGAGGATGACGAGTAATCACGTACAGTAATTTGGTTTGGGCGGAAACATTTATCCGCCCAAACAACTTTGTAAACGAAAAGAAATAAAGATAGGAGAAAAAATTTTAAATGATTACAGAACTTGAAAATAAAGTAAAGATTGAAGGAATTCTTGAAGAGATCGATTTGACTGAAACGACTTTTAATAAAGATGGGCGTTCCACTGAAGCTATTCGTGGTTCGTTCACTGTGAGAGTAGAAACTGAAATTAACAAAGAGCCGAAGACGCTTAGCGTTCCTGTTAGCGTGTTCGTTCCTAAGTATAAAAAGGATCAGCCGACCGTGGTTCGCGCGGATTATGCGAAGTATCATGATATGATGACTTCTTGGGTGTCTATTGCTGCGGGAGGTCTTGAGAATGCGGATTGTGTTCGTGTGAATAACGGAAAGATTCAGTCGAATGAGTTTTGGGGGCGTAATGGACAGCTTGTTTCGACTTGTAGAATTTCGCAGGGGTTTATTGACAAAATTCCGCGCGACAAGATGCATCCCGAGGCTTCGTTCTCTGTGATTTTTGCGGTCGGTGATGAGCCGAAGTATGAAGTTGACAAGGATGGCGTTGAGACAAAGCGTTTCAAGCTGCGCGGTCTTGTGCCGACTTATAATGGTGGGCTTAATGTAGTTGATTTTTATGCGTACAATCCGGGCGTGATTTCTGCTATTTCTTCTTATTGGCAGAAGGGCGATACGGTTAAGGCGAAGGGTGTTCTCAACTTCTCTTATAAGACTGAGACTTATGTGCCCGAGGTTGATTTTGGTGAGGCCACTCCTGAAACGAGAACCGTTTCTGTGAATGAGTTAATTCTCACTGGTGGTAATTCCAATCCGATTGATGGTGAGATGGCAATGACCACAGATGAAATCACCAATGCTCTCGCGGCGAGACAGGCGCATCTTGAGGAACTTAAGAATAAGAAGCCGGCTTCTGCTCCCGCGCCGAAAGCGTCCAACAGTACGCCGTCCTTTAAGGACTTTGATTTGGGATTTTAAGTTGTAAGTGAGGTGTAATTATGGCTATTGATATTCTTAATTTGCAGCCTAATGTTATCTCACGAGACTTAAAAGGGAAATACCTCTGTATTTATGGGCGTGAACAGCTTGCGTCCTTTAATTGAAGTAAAAACAAGAAGACTGAGATGTCAACTTGAGCGGAAGGCGGCGTTTAAAAGCGCCGCCACGCGCAACGAATAGGGGCTTGACACAAAAAGGAAATAAACATGAAGAAACAGCGAAAGATTTTGTCAGAAGAAGACCAAAAGAGAATTTTGGATGCATACAACAGTGGGCGCGGGCAAGCATATTGTTCTCATATTGCTAACACAGATATTCGTACCGTGAAGAAAGTTCTAAAAAGGAACAAGGTTCATATCAGGAATTATAATGAAGCTAAAAAGGCAAGCGGCAGAGATAAAACAATGTTGTTTAATGAGACCTACTTTGAAACACAAAGTCATGAAATGGCTTACGTTTTGGGAGTTTTTGCCGCGCGGGCATCAATTTCGTGGAATTCCAACTCAATAAATCTGGTGTTTGGGAAAGACGACGTTGGCTTTTTGGCAAAAATTGCTTCATTTCTTGATATTACAAAAAGAATTAAAACTTTTACAAACCCTGCGGGACAAGAATGTGTGCGTATCAATTTTTCTTCTCGCCCGATGAAAGAATCGCTTGCAAAACTCGGAGTAATGCCGCATAAAGAACAATGTTTTGGCCCAGAGATTTTACAGAAGCAATTTAGACTTGATTTTGTGAGAGGACTTTTTGACGGATGCGGTCAAGCATTTAAAGCAGATGGTACCGTATTATTTACGTTAATTCATAATTCAAAGAGCCTTTTAGCGTTTGTGAACGATGTATTAAAAGAAAACGATATAAAAAGAATTGAAATTACAACTCATGAATCTGTGGACGAAAAGGTTCTTGAATATTCTATTCTTGAGGTTACTGGTTTAGAAGACGTAAGCAGAATTTTTGCTTCTATTTATTCGGATGAGCCAGAAGATGACATTTTTCTTCCGCGCAAATTCAAAGACTTTTGTGAAGCACTAGCCCCCACGAGACTTCAATCCGAAAACGGATAAAACTTATTCTGAACTTTAGGGAAATGAATCTAAAGAAGTAAAAGTTAAATGCTTTTACGATAACAAAATTGGAGAAAATTGGCAAATCGACTTTTGGCGCGAAGTTGCCAAGAGCGTTGTTTTGTAATTTTGAGATTGGTACTCATTTCTTGAGTGGTGTTCGCGCGCAGAAAATTACGCGCTGGGCGGACTTCAAGCAGGTTTTGCGGCAGTTGGAATTGCCGGAAGCCCAAGAAATGTATGACACGGTTGTTGTTGACACCGTGTCTGCGGCGCACTCTGCGTGTGAAGATTTTATTTGTGCGCAGAACGGTGTTCAAAAGATTGGGGAAATCCCGTTTGGTCAAATTGGCCTCTTTAGACAATTCTAAAGAAAAAGATAGTAAAAACTGGAATCCTGAAATGGAAATCAGAGCGGAAGTTTAAATTTAAAAGTTTAAACACGCGCAACGCATAGGTTTGTAAACTTTTTACAATATTGTAAAAAGAAATAAAAACCCACGAGACTATCCGTCTTAAAAAGATGAAAAGGTATGCTGAACTCACGCGAATAGTAAGTGTGAGAATCAAAGGATAAAAAACCTTTGAGGTAACATATTGCAAGGTTATAAAGCTCTTGATAAAGAATTTGAGAACACACTTCGCAAAATTACAATGCTGGGGTATGGAATCTGTCTTATTTGTCACAGCAAAATTAAAAATCTGCCCGGACCCGATGGCACAACAATTGAACGTGTTATGCCCTCAATTCCTGACCGTGCAGTTGAAATTGTAAATCGTCTTGTAGACATTACAGCCTACATTGACCTTTACTATGATGAAAACGGTGTTGCGCAACGGCGCTTTATCACACGCGGCACTCCTACAGTTGTAGCAGGCAATAGATTGCCCTATCTTGAACCAGTCATTCCTTTCTCTTATGAAAGTTTGATTGATGCGATTAACACTGCAATTACAAAGCAGGAACAGCAAGATGGCGCTGTGGTAGTAGACACTCATACAAACGAAAAAGAGGAAGTCCTCGATTTTAAAGCGCTTCACGAAGAAGCGCGAGAATTGTGGACTACTCTGGTAAATGCAGACGAATCAAATGCGGAGATTATTTTAAAGAAAGCAGAAATTCTGTTTGGTCATCCCATTAGACTTTCTGAAATTACAGAAGATCAAGTCTCAATTCTTAATCTTTTGGTTATTGAAATGAAAGATTTAGCTAAAGACTTGTCCCCTGCAAAGAAATAAAAACATTCATGGTGTGGCTCTTGGTTTTATAATCAAGGGCTATACCTGACTTTGAGGAGTTATCGAAGCGGTCATAACGAGGCGGTCTTGAAAACCGTTTGCCTTTGCGGCACGTGGGTTCGAATCCCACACTCCTCGCCACTTGACTTTTCGTCAAAAATGTGATATAATATATATAGAAAGTGAAAGGAGAATTGTTATGGGACTTGATAATGGAATTATAATTAAAAATGTGAGAATTGATGACATCAAAGTGCCGTGGTTTGTAGATAAAAGGCCTTGGTATCAGCATGAACCTGAGCCCGAAAGTGAACATGAAGAAGAGAGAGAACTCTATGTCGAAGTGATTTATTGGAGAAAGTGCTGGGGAATTCGAAATGCCATCATGAATAAATTTCACTTTATAGACGATAAAAAAAGTGTAGGTAGGTATTTGATTGAATTTGAAGACATTCCTGCACTTTATCGTATATTAGCTCCCTTTATGGATAAACAGTATTATGAAGATAATGCAGATTCGATTTGGGATTATGAAGATTATTCTGAACATCTTCAAAATGATATTTTAACTCTTTTGTGGCTTGGCGAATTTATGCTAGAACATCCTGATGCGGAGGTTTACTTCTACGATTCTTATTGAAAGAAGGTGATAGCATGGCAAAAGTAGGCGTAGTTCATTGTAGACTATGCGGTAATAACATCAATAAAGCAGATGTCGAAAGTTGGGTTATGCCATCTAAAAATTGGTATTATCATAAAGAATGCTATGAAACTTGGGCGAAAAAGAAAAAAGGCGTTAACGATTTAAAATATAATGCAGATGAAAGTGTTTGGAAAGAAGCAATTTATGATTATTTAAAGAAAGACTTAAAAATTGATTTAGACTTTTCAAAATTTCATTCTCAATTTGAGAACTTTTTGGCTAAAGGATATACGCCAAAAGGAATTTTCTTTACATTAAAATACATCTATGATATAAAAAAGTGTGATACAACAAAGGCGCAGGGCGGCATTGGTCTTGTAAGCCATTTATATAATGAAGGATGTAATTATTGGTGTAAAAAAGAAATTGAGAACAAAGGCATTTGTGACCGCATTGTGGCGCAACTTGAAGCATTTAAGAATCGTGAACGGATTGAAGTTTTGAAAAAACAAACCTCTCGGCGCGGGAAGAAAACTTTTCCAAATCTCTCCGCAATAGCACAAATGGAAGAGGATGAATAATGGTAGACAAAGAATGTATTCAACAAGTTTTAGGAAGTCTTATAAAACATCCTCAATATCTTAGCGAAATTGATAAATATAATTTATCTCTTTCGGATTTTTCTTCGCGCTTTGAGCGTTATATATTTTCTGCAATCGTTGGACTGTATAATGATGGCGCGATAAAAATTTCTTCACTTGATATAGAAAATTATTTGAAATCTGACCCTGCGGCGGCAGAAACTTTTAAAGAGCAAAATGGAATTGAATATCTTGAAGATATTCAGGACTTTGTGAATGAAGACAACTTTCCATATTATTATGCTAAACTTAAAAAGTTGAATCTTTTGAGAGATTTGCGTAAAAAGGGAATTGATACAAGTGATTTTTACATGGATGATTTGACGAATCCGAAATCTCTTGAAATTAACTCCAAGTTTGAAAATTTAACTTCAAAAGATATTCTTTCCACAATAAAGTCCAAAATTTTAAAATTGGAAGGTGCTTATGTCGCCACAGGGGAAACAGAAGTTAGCAGCGCAGATGATGGACTTGAAGAATTGTACGAAGACATGGATAGCGGTGAAGATATTGGTCTTCCGATTCAAGGAGAAATCTTGTCACAAATTTTATGCGGCGCGAGACTCGGAACGATGACAGTTCGTTCTGCGGCCAGCGGCGTAGGTAAGACAACAGTTTCTCTTGGCGATGCTTGTCTTTTAGCGTACCCAATTCGATATAATAGTTTGACTTTTGAGTGGGAAATGCAAGGTTTCAACGAAAAAGTTTTATTTATCATCACAGAGCAAACAAAGAAAGAAGTCCAACGAAAAATTTTGGCTTATCTGACCGATATAAATGAAGACAGATTTCGTTATGGACGCTTCAACGAAGAAGAAGACAAACGTATTCAAAAAGCCTTTTCAATAATGCGGCAATTTAAAGACAATTTTACAATTGTAAAAATGCCAGAACCAACTGTTGAAGGTTTGAAACAAGTTGTAAGAGAGCAATCCGTTTTAAAAGATATACACTATCTTTTTATGGACTACATTTTTATTTCACCTGCGCTTCTACGCGAATTTAAAGACTTTAAACTGAGAAATGATGAAGCACTCTTGTTGTTATCAACAGCGTTAAAAGATTTAGCAACAGAATTAAATTTAAGCGTGTTTACAGCAACGCAGTTAAATGCAAATGGAGACAACAGCAAAGATATTCGTAATGAAAGCTCTATTGCTGGTGCTCGCGCGATTATCAATAAAGCAGATAATGGTATCATAATGGCGCGGCCAACGAAAGAAGAACTTGATATAATTGTTCCAATGTTTCAAAAACTTGGACTTGAAGCGCCAAATCTTGTAATGGATGTTTACAAAGTGCGTTCTGGAAAGTACACACAAGTAAGAGTTTGGAGTTACATGGATTATGGCACTTTGAAAAGAAAAGATTTGTTTTTGACTGATAGCCGACTGAATCCGATTGAAAATTTCGCGCTTGAACCAATGTTTGTTAGTACAAATTGGGAAACGACTGAATTCCAAGAAGTACATGAAATGGTAGAAAGGCTAAATCATGATTGACTATAAAGAAATAATTGCGGGGCTTACGAGAGAACATATAATTGAAATTTTTGACAAACTGGATATTCCATTTGTTGAAAAGACAACACATTTTGTTCTACCTACTATCTGCCACAATAAAAATGCAGATGAAGCCTCGCAAAAACTTTATGTGTACAAAGATACGTGGCTTTTTGTTTGTTATACTGAATGCGGCACAATGTCGATTTTTAACTTTTTGAAAAAGTTTTATCAAGTTCATGAAATTGATTATGATTGGTATACTGACATTTATCAAGTCATTGTTGGCGATAAAGAAGCGCGGCAGGTCGAAGGAATGCAGTTTCCGCGTTATAAAAGTTTGAAAGAACGATTTAACAAAAAGGAGAAAGTCGTTTTACCAGAGTTTTCCTCTTCTGTTTTAGATTCTTTTGTTCATATTTATCCATCAGAGTGGCTAAAAGACAACATTTCGCCGCAAGCAATGGACAAATATAACATTCGTTATAGTATCAGTCAAAATAAAATTGTGATACCACATTTAGACGAATCGGGTCGGCTTGTTGGAATTCGCGCGAGAGCGTTAAATCCGATTGAAATTGAACAATTTGGTAAATACGCGCCAATCAAAATAGAAAAAACATGGTATTCTCATCCATTATCTTTGAATCTTTATGGGCTTTTTTATAACAAAGAAAACATAAGAAAAAATGGCATATGCTATGTTTTTGAAGCAGAAAAATCTGTACTTCAAATGGAATCATTCAAAATGGACAATTGCGCGGTTGCGGTTTGTGGCAGTAACTTTAATAAGTTCGCATTAAAAATTTTGTTAACAACCGCGCGACCCAAAGAAATTGTTTTGTGTTTTGATAAAGAAGAACTTCCGCGCGAGTCCAAATATTTCGATAAACTTTATGCAATCTGTGAAAAATATAAAAATTATTGCAATTTTAGTTTTATTTATGACCGGCGCGGATTGTTAAGCCTTAAAGATTCTCCGAGTGATAAAGGAGAAGAAGTGTTTCAAATTTTGTTGAACGAGAGGGTAAAAGTTAAATGATAAATAAAGGATATTTAACAGCAAACAAAACAAGCGATGGAGATGAAATGTTCACGCCTGCTTACGCTGTTATTCCAATTATAAAATACGCAAAAGAAAAAGGATTTAAAAAGATTTGGTGTCCTTTTGACAAAGAAAATAGCGAATTTGTTAGAATTTTAAGTACCAATGGTTTTGACGTTATTCGTTCTCATATTGATGATGGTTTAGATTTCTTTACTTACGCGCCTCTCGAACAATTTGACTGTATAATTTCTAATCCTCCATTTAGCAAAAAAGATTTGGTTTTACAACGTTTAACTGAACTAAATAAATCATATGCGATTCTTTTACCATTACCATCTTTACAAGGGCAAAAACGCTTTGCTTATCTTGACGGTTGTCAAGCGCTAATTTTCGATAAAAGAATTGATTTTTATTCTAATCTCGAAACAAAAGAAGTAAAGAAGGGCGTAAGTTTTGCGACCATTTATGTATGTAAAAACTTTCTTCCTAAAGATCTAATTTTTGAGAAATTAGATAAAACTTTAATATTATGAAAGGATGATATAAATGAATTACACATTAGTATCAAATGAATATACAGCAGATTATCTCCAAAATCTGTTAAAAGAGCGCGGTGTTGAAGATTTTCAATCCTTTATGCATCCAACGCCGTCAATGCTAGAACCAATTGAGCACTTTGAAAATCTGCCGTGCGGCGCGGAAATGTATCTTGAAGTTATCAAAAAGAGTGGCTCGATTCTTTTAATTCCAGATTGTGATGTTGACGGAATGACATCTGCGGCCATTTTTTATCTTTATACAAGAAGATGCAATCTCGATGTAAAAATTGATTTTATGATTCATGAACACAAACAACATGGATTAGAAGATCATATTGACGCGATTGAAAATAGTGGCAAAATGTGGGATTTAGTTTGTTGTCCTGATAGTTCAACAAACGATTTTGATTATCATGAACGTTTAGGCGCACTTGGGATGAAAACTTTGGTACTAGACCATCACGAACTTGACAACAAAGTGAGCAATCATGCTTGTATCATCAACAATCAGACAAGTTCGCTTTACACAAACAAACAACTGACCGGCGCGGGAGTTACATGGAAATTTTGTCAGTATATAGACAAGATTCAAAACACAAATTATGCTGATGGCTTAATTGACCTCGCAGCGCTTGGAATTATTGGAGACATGGGTAGCGTTGTTGTTCCAGAAAATCGTTATATTATTTCCAAAGGACTTCACAACATTTCAAACTTTTTCCTTAAATCACTAATTGAGAAACAAAGTTTTGTCATGGGCGAAATCACTCCAATTTCTGTTGCTTTTTATATCGTTCCGTTAATTAACAGTTTGATTCGCGCCGGGACACACGATGAAAAGATTGGATTGTTTCAGGCCTTTTGCTCGGGCGAAGAACTCGTTCAAAGTGACAAGCGTGGGGCGAAACCCGGAGATACAGAAAGTCTCGCCGCAAAATATGTGCGTAAGTGTTCTAACAGTCGCAACAGACAAAACTCTATCACAGAAAAAGCAGAAGCCGCGATTGAGTCTCGCATTATAAAATACGATTTGCTCAACAATAAGATTTTAGTAATTATTCTTGAAGATGAAGATGATTTCGCGCCAGAATTCAATGGATTGATTGCAACTCAGCTTAGTAAAGAGTTCATGCGTCCGACTTTGGTGCTGCGCCCGTCTCCTGAAAATTTATTGCGTGGCAGTGGTCGCGGTATTGATAACAACCTTTTCAAGAGTTTCAAAGACTTTCTTGACGAAAGCAAAATGTTTGAAATGGTTCAAGGCCATGCGAATGCTTTCGGCGCGGCAATAAAAGCAAAAAACCTCGATAAATTTATATCTTATGCAAACGATCATTTAAAAGATTTTGACTTTTCTTACGACGTTTATGAAGTCAATTTTGATAGACTTGCAGTCAGTAATGACCTTTATAATTTAATTTATGATTTAGCAGAAGGAAATGAAACATGGGGAACTGGTAATCCTGAACCAAAAATCCATGTTTACGATATAAACATTCCGCGCCGCGCGGTCAATATCTGCGGCCAGCACAAAGATACTATCAGATTTTGTTGTAATGGAATCACTTATATAAAATTTCATGCAAAAGACCTAGTCCAGCAGTTTACTGAGCATGAATATATGACAATCGAAGTGATTGGGCGCGGAAATGTGAATGAGTGGAACGGTCAGTCAACTCCTCAAATTATAATTGAGCAATGTGAAATAAAAAAGGACAACGGATTTTGATATTTTTTACTTGACTTTTGAGCAAATTTGTGGTATAATATATATAGAAAGTTGAAAGGGAGGTGATGTGAATGGAAACTATTAGGGAATATCCCGGTAGTTTGCATTAGTGCAAGGGCATACAGAATATTCAAACCTCTATTTAAAAGATTGCACAATTAAAGTCCCTCGTTTAATTGATTATGCAATTGAACTTGGGCATAAAGTGGTTGCAATAACTGACCATGAGTGTCTTTCGGCGCATATGGAAGCAGAAAATTATTATGAGAAGGTGAAAAAAGAGCATCCAGATTTTAAACTAATTAGGGGAAATGAAATTTATTTGACAAGAAATGGCTTGAATGCGTCAAATTTTAAGAAAGGAGTTGATAGATTTTATCATTTCATTCTTTTGGCTAAAGACCTCGAAGGTTATAAACAATTGAGAATTTTGTCCACGAGGGCGTGGAAACGTTCGTTTAGAGGACGCGGGAAAATTTTGAGAAGACCGACTTATTATAGTGATTTGATTGAAGTGATTGGAGAGAATAAAGGGCATTTGATTGCACAAAATGCATGTCTCGGCAGTTTAGTGGATACGCAACTTTTGCTTTATAATCAAACAAAAGACCCCACGCTCTACGCCAAAATTCAAAAATGGGTTCTTCAAATGAATGAATTGTTTGGCGCGGGAAACTTTTATTTGGAAATGCAACCTTCAAACACTCAAGAACAAATCATTGCAAACAAAGGTCTTCTAAAGTTGTCTCAAGAACTCGGAATTCCCTATGTTATAACTTTAGATGAGCACTATTTGAAAAAATCCGACAGAAAAATACACAAAGCATACCTCACTTCTCAGCCTGGTGAACGCGAAGTTGATAGTTTTTATGCCACAACTTATATGATGGGAACAGAAGAATTGGAATCTTTCTTTCCCTATCTTCAAAAGTCAGAAATTTATGCGGCTTATGATTCAATTGAAAGAATTGCGGGAATGTGTGAAGATTACACAATTAAAAAGCCGCTAAAGATTCCTTCGTTAAAGTGGAAAATTCCTCAAACTTCTATAATCGCGTCGGAGTGGTTTGAAAGAATTCCTCAACTCAAAACTTTCTGTGAATCAGATTTTGAGGGAGATAAAATTCTCGCGCGGGCAGTAATTGATGGAATTGAAAGTCATGAAGATTTGAAAAATGAGAGAGCTTGGAATGAAATTAACTCGAATTTGGAAATGACTTGGATTTCATCGAATGCGAATAAAGCGCATTGGTCTGCCTATTTTTTGAATCTGCAAAATATTATTGAAGAATGCTGGAATGCAGGAACACTTATAGGTGTCGCGAGAGGAAGTGGAGGTTCATTTCTTTTGTTGTATGTTTTAGGTATAACACAAATGAATCCTCTGCGCGAAAAGACTAGAATGTTTGCATGGCGTTTTTTGAATCCAAATCGAGTTTCAGTCTTGGATTAACTTTAGTCCCATTACGTTGCAAGATGTAATGAAAACTCCGAATATCAAGGAAACCCCTTAGAGCTTTAATTACCAAACATTAGAGTAATCGAAATGCGGCTTAACTAATAATTAAGGCAAGGTAATAAGATTAAAGATTGGGCAATCTTGAGGCATAGTTCTTTTTATAAAGAAAAGGCCGCAACGACTACCAAGGAGTATCTAATATATAGATAATGGTATAGTCTATTCCCCTAAAAAAATATCGGGAAACCGAGGGTAGAAAAGGTAGACTGCGACATCGAAGGAGGCCGGCGCGAAGAAGTTCTTGACCATTTGCGCCAAGTTTATGGTGAAGACCGCGTAACAAATGTGGCCACATTTAGACTTGAAAAGTCCAAACTCGCGCTTGCAACCGCGGCGAGAGGCCTTGGATTAGACAGTGATATATCAACATATATGAGTTCTTTGATTCCTTCTGACAGGGGACAACCGCGAAGTCTGTCTCAATGTTATTATGGAGACGAAGAAAATGATATGAAACCAATCGCAGCTTTTGTTAAAGAAATGGACAGCTATCCAGAAGTTTGGGAAGTCGCAAAAGAAATTGAAGGATTGGTTTCGGGACTCGGTTAACCAAGCGTGATAGCCGAGTATAAACGGGGTGAACGCTTAGCAAGCGGTGTAAAGGTTTTTAAACTTTTGCTAACGGTGAAGGCTTCAAAAAAGTTAATGCCGTGCCAAGTTCATTAAATTGAAAAGGTGTAACGACTATTGGTGATGAATGTAACCAAGTAGGGTGGAGATTGCTACCACTCGAAGTGCCCCGCATTTCTTTAAAAGAGATGAAGATATAGTCTGGTCTGGCAGAAATGTCAGAATAACTGATTCACGCGGGCGGAGTAGTTTTTGTAGACGAGCCTTTTGAAGAATCAATCTCTTTAATGAAAGCCCCTGATGGAACAACAATTACACAATTTGACCTTCATGAATCCCAGGATTGTAGTATCATCAAATATGACTTATTGTCAGTTGAAGCACTTGACAAAATTCACACCTGTCTCGATTTGTTGTGTGAAAATGGTTATATAAAACCTGAACCAACATTAAAAGAGACTTACGAAAAAACAATTGGTATTTACAAAATTGAGCGCGATGAACCCAAAATGTGGGAAATGCTTTGGAACCACAAAATTGAATCTTTGTTCCAAATGGAAAAACAATCAGGCGTTCAGGGAATTGCAACTTTACATCCCTCAAGTGTGGATGATTTGGCAATTTTAAATTCTTCGATTCGTCTAATGGCACAAGAAAAAGGCGGAGAAATGCCGACAGAAAAACTCGCGCGATTTAAAAAAGATGAAACTCAATGGGACAAAGAACTTAAATCGTGGGGTTTGGGCGCGAAAGAAAAAGAAATTTTGAAGCCAATTCTTGGAATGTCTTATGGACTTTGTATCGCGCAGGAACAATTTATGGAGCTAGTCCAGCTTCCAGAATTGGGCGGATATGATTTGAGTTTTGCTGACACTTTAAGAAAAGCAATCGCTCGGAAAAGCCCAAAGCAATATGAAGAAATAATGACAAAATTTCGTGAAGAAAATGACGCAAAAGGTATAAATCCAAAACTTACACGTTATGTAGAGTTTTTGATTTCTATGAGTAAAGGGTATGGGTTTTAAATGATGGAACCCTTTTACGGTAACGTATCAAAATAAATTGCTTTAATTGCGGGAACACCCTTAGAGCCTTAACAACCAAATTATTATAGTGATATAATGATGGCGCTCAGTAACGGGAGCGGTAAGGTAATATCGTTAAGGATTGGGCAATCAAACGCAGCCAACTTTCTTCCACACGAAGAAAGAGGTTCAGAGACTACCATAGCACTCCTCCGCGCGAGGATGATTGTATAGTCCAGACCACAACATTGTTTTTTTAATGGTTTAGGAAACTAAATGTGGTATGAATCAAAGTCACACCTTAGCTTATAGTCTAATTGCACTTCAAGAAATGAATCTCGCATATTTCTATCCAACAATCATTTGGAATTGCGCTTGTCTGATTGTTGACAGCGGCAGTATGAAAACTGGTGAAGAGGACGAAGACGTTGAAGAAGAGGAAATCAAAGAAGTCTATGAAGACACAATTGAAAACTTTGTAGATGATGAAGATGACGATGATGAAGAAGTCGAAGAAGTCGGAACGACCAAAAAGAAAAAAAAGACCAAATCTTGTGACTATGACAAGGTTGCTTCTGCGATTGGAAAAGCGCAAACTGCTGGCATAACTATCGCGCCGCCATCAATCAACACTTCAACTTACACATTCTCTCCGAATGTTGAACAAAATTGTATAAGTTATGGACTTTCTGGGATTGTAAAAGTGGGACAAGAAATTGTCAATGAAATAATTAAAAATAGACCATATACGTCTATTGAAGATTTGTTGCTAAAAGTCAAAATGAACAAGCCGCAAATCGTAAACTTGATAAAATGCGGCGCGTTGGACGAATTTGGTGACAGAGAAACTCTTATGAACACTTACATTGATTCAATCTCTGACAAAAAGTCTGCAATCAATTTGCGCAATATGCAAATGTTGATTGAATTTGGATTGATTCCAGATGAGTATAAATTACAACGTCGTGTTTTTAACTTTAATAAATATTTAAAAAAGTTTAAAAAAGATGATGCCTACTTGTTAGATGAATCGGCATTAGCTTTTATTGACAAAACTTATACAATTGATAATTTAATTTCACGTAAAGATTCAACAACTGGTTTGGCTGTTTCAGTCGATGTTTGGGATAAAATTTACAAAAAAGAAATGGATGTAATTCGTCCATGGGTAAAAGAACATGAACAAGAATTGATTCAAAAAGTAAATGATAAACTGCGGCAAGAAGTACAAGAAAAATATGCCGATGGTAATATTTCGAAATGGGAAATGGATTCAATTTCATTGTACTTTCATGAGCACGAACTCAAAAATATGGACAATTCTTCTATCAATGTTTCTGACTTCTTTAAAATGAGCGAGAATCCTGAAATTGACAAAGTGTTGAGCTTCAAAGGAAAGTCCGTTCCAATTTATAAGATTCGCAGAATTGCAGGGACTGTTCTCGCGCGAGACAAAAATCATCAGACAATCACGCTTTTAACAACAACAGGATTGGTTCAAGTTAAAATTTATGGTGAGCCTTTCGCAAATTACAACAAACAAATTTCTACGCGCGGATACGATGGTAAAAAGCATATCACAGAAAAATCTTGGTTCACGCGTGGAGAAAAACTTGTAATTTCGGGAATCAGGCGCGGAAATACTTTCTTTGCGAAGAAATATAATGCAACGCCATACCATTTAATTGAACGTATTCTTAAAGTTGAAGAAAGTGGCAAACCGGTACTTCAACATGAACGTATAGAGGTTAAAGAATGAGAATTGGTCTTATGGATTAGGATTTGCAGGAGCATTCCTGCTTTCCTAATCTTGAGTTGATGAAAATTTCAAGTTTCTTTAAACAAAAGAATGAAATTGTAAAAATTTTAAACAGGCCAGACCCGACAATCAAACAATTGTTTATTGCAAAAGATTTGGGTCAAACAGATAAAGCGCTTAACAATTTATTTTCCAAAACTGTAGACAAAACATATATAATTGGAAAAGCAATCTACCCAGAATATAGACCGCTTCCTTCTGAAATTGAAGTATGTCCATAGGATACTTCTATTTATGAAAACTTAAATTTGAAGGAGATTTACGGTTTCAACAGCAACGAGGAGGCAGCATTTCGCGCGGCTTTGCGCGGAATCAATTTAAGACTTTCAATTGACGGAAAAACAATTTGGGATAGATACCGCTAGCAATTAAAAAAATCATCTTATAAAAGTATCATAATTCATGACTACAATGCTGGCGCGATAGAAAATGGCGCAGAAGAGGTTCAAAAACTTTATGAAGAATTTAAATGTCGCGGCAAAATTCGCTTTAAGTTTCCTTTAAAGTTCTGGGACTTTGAAGAAATGGCAAAGTGGTTTAACATTCAATTTAATCCAAAGTTTACAGACTTTGAATTTTATGGACTGATGACCGCGCGGCAATTTGAGCCTTTTCTGCGTTACTGCGCGGCATTCCCACCCCAAAATAAATTGCACTTTACTTATTGTCCCACGGGCGCGGCATCTGATGAAAATGATTTTGTGAAAAACTACTTACCAGAATTTTATCTTCAGTTAATAAAATAGCGTAAGTCTAATGTATCATTTTTTCTTAAGTATGAAAAGGGAATTCTTACAGACCCAAGATGGAATGACGTTTTTACGATTTTGCAAATGTATGAACGAAGCACTTTTAGCGGATTAGATAGTTCATGTGCAAAATTTGCTGAGTGGATAACAAATTATTCAATACATCATTATCAATATCTAAAAATTGATCCATTTTGCGTTCAAAATGCGTTTTCCCTTCTAAAAGAAAAAAGTCCAGAAACCTATACTTATATTTATAGCGATGATTATAACTTAAGGAGAATTTTAACAAATGACAAAACAGGAAATTAAAGACGCCATTCGGCAAAATGAAAAAACAATTGAGCAAACAGTGAAAGAAAATCCCACTTTTATTCTAAACGAAGTAATTGGCAATTTAGAAAAAGCTAATGCTTATTTACGTTTAGTTTGCGGCGAAACAAAGCATGAGTTCGTTAATGGATATTGTCAATGGTGCGGTGCGAAGGAGGTGCGGAATGATTAAATTTTATCATACTGAAACTTGCGGCAAATGCAAAGTTTTGGAAATCAAGCTCAAAGAACTGGGTTTTGAATATGAAAGCATTACAGATTTGGATGTAATGCAGCAAATGGGACTACAACACGTTCCCTGGCTTGAGGTAGATGGAGTTTTAATGGACTGTTCTGAATCTCTTAAGTGGCTAAGACAAAAGAAAAAGGAGATGATGCCGAATTGAATGTAAATGTTAAGTTGAAGAAAAATTTCCAAACCGCGCTGAATCAAATGAGAGATAAGTACGGTGAGGAATTTGAAAAGTTGAACGGTTTTGCAGATGAGAATTTAAATTTGTCGGAATTTATTGACGCTTTTGTCGATAAACAAAACACAGCAGATACAACTATTGATGCGAACGCCAATGTTCAATCTAAAGACATCACAAATTTGATTAGCGAGTTGCCGAAGCCATATCTCAAACTTTTGGGCTATAACAAGTTGTTCTATGAAATCCAAAAAAAGTATGGTTTTCAAAGAGCAAAAGAATGGCTTGAAGCAGAATGGAGCGGCAAAATTTTCACTCATAATAGTGCAGACATTAGTTTTAGACCGTAAATAATTTGCGGCATTTATCTAGCGATAGAAAATGAAAAAATCCTTAATTGCTGGAAAGCTAAGTCTTTCAAGATATGCCAATCAGCAGCGAAGTTTTGTATCTAACAATACAAAAAACGTTCAACGACTATTCCCGCGCGGGAAGTACATCATAAGCGTTTGATGATGGAAAAAGGATTTACCAATTATTGGTAGTGATATAGTCTATTCTTTAAGGAAACTTAAAGCAGTTCATAAAGAACGGCGCGAATGGTAGCGCGTTCGCGCGAATGTAAAGATTGTTACAACTATGATTTGGAAAAGCTCGCAACCAAAGGAATGTATTTTATTGGGAATGTGAAAACTACTCCCGCAAAACACCTTACAACTTTTACTGACCACTTGCTTGAAATGATTAGTTGGGTGAATACTTTAGACGCCCGTTTACATCTTTTCCGTTTATCAGCGGGGTCGCGCAAAAAGTATGCGTGGCTAACGAGGAAGGCTAAAACAAATTGTCATGCCAATCTCGTGGGAATCGCGCAAGCGAAGCCTGTATCGACTATCTTCGCGAAGAAGAGTAGAGCTATTATTGATACATAGCTCGAAAGAGATGTACCTTTTATTGTTAAAGATAAAAAATAGTCAACGCTTGTGGAAACACAAGAATAAAATGGTCTAATCGTACAAGTGGTGCTTCGGGCATAGCAAATGTTCTAATGTGGATGTTCTGGTTTTGGCTTAACGACGTAGAAAATGGTTTCTATCTTCGTGACCCCGAATATTATCGCGATCAGTGCTTCCAAAAGGTAAGTTAAAAATTGCCTTATATTTCTTTTCCGTCTCACCAACGGGGTTGCGCTTTCTGCGCAGCTAACGAGGAAATCTTTAAAGGAAAAGACAATCTCGTGGGAGGTTTTTATGATTTTTAAAAATATTTTAGACATGATTACTTATTCATTGCAACACGAATTCGACAAAAGTTTCACAACAATTGCGAAAGAAGCGCAAATGAATGTTGAGACAATTATTCAAATCAATTCGGGCAAAAAGTATTATAGAGAGTATCTAGCTTATCCTCTGCGCGAAAAGGATGTTTATGTAAATGTTGCACAAATTACTGGCGAATTGAAAAGCAATGATTCAATTTCTGAAATCGCGCGGCGAAACAACGTGAGTTTTGCTTTCGTAAAACAACTTAGCAAAAAATTTGAGCACATCGAAAGATTGCCCGATTCGCGCAAAAGTTTCAGTTTAGGCGAACTTCGTGAAATCAAACGGCTTCTTGCCAGCAGCAATCTTTCTTTGAGAGAAATTTCGCGCCGCTACGGTGCTTGTTTAAATGTAATCATGGGAATCAATAATGGTTCAATTAAAAGATTTAAAGAAGATGGCGAATGTTACCCTTTGCGCTGTCGCATGAAAGCCCCTGTATCGACTAATCGTAGATAACGATGTACACTTGTTATTGGTACACAAGTGGAAAAGGAAATAGATGTAGTGATGACTGCATTTAAGAAATAGTCAATGCTGTTGGTAACAACAGATAACATGGATTTTTGATTTGAATATGCCATACCTAAGGGTCTAGCAGACAGCGTACTCGAACATTTCAATTTACGACCGCGTTTATTGCGAAGAAATGTTTGGAGGCTTCATCTATCCCGATGGCAAACTCTTTGTAGACTACATTGAAGATTTCATTGAGTTTGAAAAAGCATTTTTGGAAAAGTTTTCTGAAATGCGCGAGACAAATGTTTTCACCTATCCTGTTAAAAAGTTAGCAGCATAATATAGAAATATATTATAGGCACCTTGTGAATTTGGGAGAAATCTTTTTAAGACAATCCCAAGCCAACTTCGCATGAAAACGTGCGAAAAGGTTTAACGACTAGCCGAAAGGCGTAGAATTCAAGTGAATTCGAAGTGCAAGGGTTCTTAAAAAGAACAAGATATAGTCTGCTCTGTACAGTGATGTACAGCCCCATGGCAGTAGATTAACGACCTACTGTAAACAAAAGGATTAACTTATTGTCTCGTCTATCGTGATGGAGAATTTAAAGATGAAGAATTTGCCCGTTGGGCTTCAAAGCACAACATGAAATGGGCAGATTAGAATTTTATGATGACAGCAGACACAACTACCGCAGCCAGTTGTTGCCGCTTACGTTCAGACTTTACAAAATTAAAGGGCGTAATGAATTCAATCGGCGGTTCGTCACTAGACATTGGTTCTGTAACTGTTATCACTCTCAATCTTGCTGGAATCGCACTTCAAGCAATTGATGAAACAAAAGAAGAAGGTAATGACACTGCAATTGGCCGTTATTATCAGCTTTTGAATTATTATACGAAGTTGTGTATTGAAGCAAATGATGTGGTTAGACACATTATTGAAAGAAACATTGAAAAGGGAATTCTGCCGAATTATTCTTATGGACTTGTAAAACTTGAGAGGCAATTTACAACTGTGGGTTGAAGAAAAACGGCCCTACACTATTTTTCCAATATAAATCATTGGGGTCACAAAGGTGGCTAACGAGGAAACCCAATAGATTGGGCAATCTCGTGGGAGGTTATATGAAAAAGGATATTTATATTATTAAAAACAATATAAATGATAAAGTTTATATCGGACAAAGTGTCAATGCTAATGACCGATGGAAACGCCACATATCTGATGCTAAAAATAGACAGCCTCAGAGAATTCATAAAGCTATGTAGAAATATGGAATAGAAAATTTTCATTATGAAATATTAGAAAGTCAAATTGAAAATTACGACGAACGAGAAAAGTATTGGATAAAATATTATAATAGTTTAATACCAAATGGATATAATATTTTACCAGGTGGCCAAGAAATACTACGAAATTTAGATGAGCCAAATAATTTAATTAAAGATCCAAATAAATTAAATGAAATTATAAATTTGATTCAAAACACTACGATGTCTTTCCAAGCGATAGCAAAAAAATATTCTACCGAAGCATTTATAATAAGTGCAATCAACTTTGGAAAAGGAGCTTATAGAAATCTAAATTTTAAATACCCATTAAGAAACAATATTCATAAATATTCAGAAGAAAAATTTAAACAACTTGTCTATTCATTAAAATATGAATTAGACAAAACATTAACTCAAATAGCTAAAGAATATAATGTTGATCCATCAAATTTAAGTGAAATCAACACTGGAAAAGCCCATCGAGTTGATTGGCTTACTTATCCAATAAGAAAAGGTAGAAAACAAGACATTCTAAAAGACAATATAAATAAAATTATAGATTTACTTTTAAATACTGATATGCCTCAAAAGGACATCGCTCGTAAATTTAATGTTAGCGCTGGTTCAATTAGTAGCATCAATAAGGGATTAAGTTATAAACAAGAAAATCTTACTTATCCTTTACGAACTAATTATCAGTGTTGTAATGGTGGCCGTAAGAGCTTTTCTCCAAAAGAAATCAAAGAAATTGAAAATCTTTTAAAAGAGTCTAAAGTCTCTCTTAAACAAATAGCTAAAGAATATGAAACAACTTTTCAACAAATTTCTAATATAAATAATGGCGCTATAAAAAAATATAAAAACTTAAATGAAACATATCCTTTAAGAAAATAACCCCTGTATCGACTATCTACGCATAGTAGAGTAGATTTGCTATTGATACGCAAATTGAAAAGATAGTGATATTGTTAAGGAACAATATTAAGAAATAGTCAGTACCATTAGTAATAATGGATAATACGCTAACCGGAGTTTTCGAAGCTGCAAAATATCTCGGTCTAACAAAAGTCGATGAATTTGAAAATGTTGATTACACAGACGAAGGGATGGAACTCGCTGTTGCCACACTCGACAAAATCAACGCCATCAAAGATTCTTATGACTTCCCTTATTCAATCAACGTTGAACAAGTACCTAAAGTGTGTGGGTACGCGGTGGCATAATACATAATCCATCGCTAGAAAATTCCTACTAATTGACTTGGAAACCCAAATTTTGGGCGACAGGGCGCAAGCGTAATTGCAGCGTGAACGACTAAATGTAGGAACTTCATTTCGATGAAGATGCGATAGTCTGAACTTTGGATATATATAAAACCAAAGAGTTAAACTTAACGGTTTAACCGCCACAAAAGTGGTCATAAAAGTAACAGAACGGCAGAAAATGCGGCCATCAAATTGGCTCGCAAAAATCAATTGCTTTACGGCAGCACCGATACGATTCTTGGCAATCAATGGATTCCTCTCAAAGAAAAAGCTACAATTCAATCCCGCGCCCGTGCAGCAGGAATTTTGGATGAAAAGTGCGGTGGCGGCGCGATTCTTCACTGTAATATTGACGCGCCGTTTGCAAGCGAAGAGCAAGCATGGAAGATGTTAAATTATCTCGCACAACAAGGCGTAATCTACTTTGCTTTCAACTTGAGAATCAATGTGTGTGAAAATAATCATTCTTTCACAACTCACACTTGCCCTCATTGTGGCAAGCCGCCTGTAGAATCTTATCAGAGGATTGTGGGGTAAACTTAAATGCTCCACGTTAAAAACCTTGAATATGCGGGAAACCCCTTAGAGTTTACACTCCTAAACCACAGAGAAATCGAGTGGTGGTGAGACTAATCACCTCAGTAAAGGAATAACGTGTAAAATTGGGCAATCCGCAGGCATAGCGTTTAGCGATGGCCTCAACGACTACCAAAGGGCGCTTTAAAAGCGAAGGTATAGTCTAATCCGTTTAAATAGTGTGAAAACACCGGTATAAAATGATTTAGTTCCACTCCACTCATGGAGTGAAGGTCGGCGCGACGAATTCGGTCAACGCACATGGATGAATCTGAATGATGAGGTAATATCGTGACAGAGATTGAAAAAACAGACATAAACGGGGAGACTGTCTCAAAAATTGAGACAGTCCCTCTATCCAAAATTGAACACTTAGTAAAATATCTAAAAAAGAACAACAAAACCAAAGACAACACAGTTACTTTTGAATTCATTGTAGCAAGTCTTTTTCCTCATGCCTATTCAAACTTTCAAGACCTTTTAAAACAAACCAGAACAGAAGGATATATGGAAGGTTACAATGAAGGATATGCGGAAGGACATATTGAAGGTTTTCAGGACAGCTAAAAATGAGAATCAAGTTAATAAAAGACGAAATTTTTCAAGACTATAAAAAAATTTCGATGTTAATTGCTTTCCCTCGATGCAGTTGGAAATGTGGTGCAGATTTGTGCCAAAACTGCATCCTCGCGCGGTCACCCGACATAGAAATTTCAAAAGAAGAGATTTGGAAACGCTATCACGCGAATCCAATAACAGAAGCATTTGTCTTTGCTGGACTTGAGCCTTTTGATACACCGCAAGATGTTGTAACTTTGGTTGACTTTCTGCGGCGGCAATGCAAATGTCAAGATGACATTGTAATATACACAGGATACACGCGCAAAGAACTTGATAAAGGCTATAATGAATAGGGGATTGCATCAGCTTTGGCGCAAAATTTGTGGGAAGCACTTCAACAATATGATAATCTTATCATAAAATTTGGACGCTTTATACCCAATCAAGAGCCTCATCTTGATCCTGTTCTCGGCATAAAACTTGCCAGCTCAAATCAATATGCTGTGCGTCTCAAAAGTTGAAATTGTTTGAAAAATGTGATATAATATATATAGAAACGAAAGAAAAGGAGTATCACTCATGAAAAATTTCTTAATCAAACTTGTAGCATATTTAGTAATGCTTGCGAGTAAATTCGCGGCAGAAGGTCTGCTTATTTGGCTTATTTGGAATGGAATGTCAAACATTTTTGATTTTATCCCTCAAATTAGCTATTTCATGGCCGTATTACTAAGATTGCTAGTTGTTTTTCTCGTGACTGGCCTACCCAATCCGCGCGATTATCTCGCGATTTTTGAAGAACCAGAGCCTCGTTTTGTGCATTTTACTTTTGATAAAAATTGTCACGAGGATGATGATTGGGAAATTTTAGAAAATGATAAAGATGATAAAGATGAGTGATACTAAAGGAGGAACAAATTAAATGGCAGAAATTTTGAATTCTACTCCCGCGCCCGAATCAATTACACTTAAAATCACAAAAGAAGTAAAAGTAAACACAGAAAAAGATGCTCAGCATTACATTGAATCACTCAGAGAAGATGCGAAAGAAAAAGGTTATCTTGTCGGCGCGGCAGGATACACTTACAAGCAAAAGAAAAAGAAAGGCGAAATTGTAGGCGAGGGCTACCTCGTGAAAACAACCGAGCTTTACAACGAGTTTTGGGATGACCTTCCCGAGGAGGTATAATGGCAAAAGTTTTGTACAAACCCTCGGGGTAGGAGAAAGGAAAAGGAAAAGAACCTGAGCGCGAAATCGCGCTAGAAGATGTAGTTCATGAACTTTTGAGCGGTCCAAATGGCGAAGGATTTGCTGTTTTGATGGCAATGCCTGATGAACAATTTAGCGTTCTCGCGCCCTTCTTGCTCCAAGAACTTCAATCTTCACTCGCCGCGCCCGAAAATGTGATTCAATTGGCACACGAGCTAAACGCGCTTGGAATAAAAGTTGAAGACATCAATGAAGATTTTAGCTCTATTTACGACATTCTTGTGAAGCAAAACAAATTAAGTCAAACCAAAGCCGATTTCTTCAAACTGATTATCACCATGATGCAGAACGCGGCGAATCAAACCGAAGCAATCAATCACCGAATTCTTGGTATACCCACTGAATTCTGCGACAAGAACGCAAAAATGCCGACCTATGCTCATCCAAATGATGCCGGCGCAGATGTTTATGCACCTTATACAATTGAGCTTGGACCGGGTGAGTCAACAATTGTAAAAACTGGCCTAAAAATGGAAATTCCGGTTGGTTATGCAGTTTTGGTGACACCTCGTTCTGGTGTCTCTGCAAAAACAAAGTTAAGAATTTCTAATGCGCCGGGAACCATAAACCTTTATGAATAACATAGACGAATATATTCTTTAGAATTATAAAACTCAAACAAATGCACAAATGGCTGAAAAGTGCAAATGTTGTACAAGTACAATTTCTAATCACCGTAAAAAACTAGGCCTTTCTAATTTAGAAAGGAATAAAAAACTTTAGCAAAAAGCAGAATATATATGCAATCAATATGGTAAAAAGACACGGTAGCAAATAGCTAAAGAATTGAATTGCTCTGTTTCTTATATACAAAAAATATTAAATGCTAATAAAATTACTGGAACCGTTCGAAATACTTATTATTACGATGACTACTATTTTCACGATATTGATTGTCCAAATAAAGCGTATTGGCTAGGATTTATTGCTTCGGATGGGTGTGTTTATAAACGAGAAAGACATGAAGATACACTTAATCTTTCTTTAAAATAGGATGATTTTGAAATCTTAAAAGAATTACAAAATCAACTTAAAACTACTAAGCCCATTTCTTTTTCACAATCTGATCGAACAGCTACTTTACAAATTAGTAGCAATCAACTTTGCCAAGATTTAAAGAATATTGGAATAGAGCAGACTAAAACTTTTAAAATGTCCATTACTAATATTCTATCAAATATTTCATTAAAATATTGGAACGCCTTTATATTGGGGTATTTTGATGGAGATGGAAGTATTGATATTCCTTAGCACACTATTAGCAAATCTCATGTCCGAATTGCCGCGCCAATAAAAAATTAGATAGAATTCCAAGTAGCATTAAAAAAATTTGATATTGATTCAACTGTTATGGAAGATAAACGAACATATACTCAGCCTTTCGGCTCATTAGAATTTAAAAACACAGCTGAAAAGTATATGTTTTTGAAATTTATTTATAATTCTAAAATAAAATGTCTAAATAGAAAAGCAGAACGAGCACAAGAACTAATCCAAAGGATAGAAAATAATTCGACAAATCGTTCTGAAAATACGAAAGCTGTTATTCGTTATAAATCTGTGGTTCTAAAATGGGAAGAATTGCTGGAACGCTGAAATGCCAATCAGCAGCCGAGTTTATACGTCCTTTTAAAAGTATAAAAAGGTTCAACGACTAATGGGTGAGCAAAGGAAGCAATAAGCCCAACACGAGTATCCCACGCTTTAAATAAAGCGATGATATAGTCTGAACAATGGAGAATAGAAATCCATTGATATACAAGATAAAGAGCTTGTATGATAACAAATTTGAGATTCCAACTATCGAGGTGAGATTGGTGTAATTCTAGAAAATATTGACGCACCAATCAAAAACATCACACTCGATTCCGAAGGTCGCGTAACTGACATTGAGCGCGGCACTACCTACACAATCGAACAAGGCGAGCGCTTTGCGCAATTGCGCCTCGTTGAAGCGCCGACAATGAATTTCATTGCAGTTGGTAAAATCAACGAGAAAACTGAAAGGGGTGATGGGGCGTACGGCTCATCTGGTAAAAAATGAGCCGTATCACTCTTGAAGAGATAAAAGACCAACTATCCCAAGAAGGTTGGTCTGTCATATCTCCCACTTATGAGAATCTTAAAACTGAAATGATTTTTAAGTGCAACGAAGGTCATGAAGTTTATGCGACTTGGGATAAAATCCGATAGCGGCGCGAGTGCCCAATTTGTAAGCAGAACAAATTCAAAGACCAAAAAAATGTTCTTGTTCCAAAGAAAAAAGGCGAAATTCGCGTTCTCGCGCTTGACCAATAGACACATACAACAGGTTATTCAATTTTCTCAAATGGCTCTCTTCTAAAGTTTGGAATTTTTACTCCACCGCATTAGGCAGAAACAGAAGCCGCGCGAGACAACGCCATTAAACATTGGCTTATCTCAATGATTCAAAATTGGGAACCTGATGTAGTTGCACTTGAGGGAATTCAATTTCAAACTACGAGTTCTGGTGAGCGCGTGATGGGGGTTACTGTTTTTGAAACCCTTGCGCGGCTTCAAGGAATTTTGATGGACACTTGCTTTGAGTCAAAAATTGATTTTTTGATTTGTCCTACAAACACTTGGCGGGCACATTGTAAAGTCAAAGGTCGTGCCCGCGCGGATAGGAAACGTTCAGCTCAACTCATTATAAAACAATTATACGATGTCAGCGTATCAGATGATGAAGCTGATTCAATCTTAATCGGTAAATATGCTTCCGATACTTATAAACCAAAAATCATAAATATCGAAGCAGAAAGCTGGGAAACATAAAAAAAGGGAGAGTGTTATGCTCTCCCCTTTACTTTATATGCACCCCAGACTATACGATCTGAGGGATCGAAAGCCTCCAAAATTTTTGATTCCGGCGCAGGAGTTTGAGCCGGAGCTTGCGATGCGGCAGGCGCGGAATTTTGAGCCTGAGCCTGATTGTCTGCCACTCCAAGTGGCGAAATTCTATAACTTACAATTGCCGGACTGCCATTTTGCACCGTTTTTAAATGTAATACACCTTCGCCCATGCAAATCGCGGCAGAAATTCCAGAGCCAACTGGAACGTTCGCCACATCGGATGAGGCGTTAATCATGTAAATACTTCCCTGTGGCTGCGGAAAATACGAAGTCGCGCGGTATACAGAAGGATTCTATATACCGCGCGAATTAACATCATATATGGGAGCCACGTAATCAGGATAACCAGTCATAGTTATTCCTCCTTACGACGGACATTATTAACTTTTTTTCGTCACTGGTCATGTGACTTTTTATACTTCACGCGGTTTTTCAAGCAAGGCAACGCGTTTGCGCAATTTTTGAACTTGGTTCCATAGCAATGCTATGAGTTCTTGATACGCTAAACGGAGGTATCCGTCTTGCCCTTCTGATATTAAGAAGAGTTTGTCAAGTGGAAGTTCACTTTTTTGGAGCGCTTCTTGGAAATTTTGGGCGATGAAGCCAAAATGAATTTTTGAACCATCCGCTTCTTTTGTGTTTTCTTTAAAGTTAAAAGTTACTGGGCTGACAGAATCAAATAGTTCATCTGAAATTATTAAAGGAGAAATGTTCTCTTTAAGTCTTATATCAGAAGAAGAAGAATTTGTATCTCGTTTAACAGCAATTTCATATTGTCTTAAGGTTGAAACACTTAATGAAGTCCATGGTTCTCCGCTCTCACTATCGGCACCAGGTGTATCTCTTAAATAATACCATTTAGCATTATCAGTAAATGCTTGACCATTTATAGGCGCAGACCCATATAAAAATCCTCTAATTGGTGCTCTACTACTTTCCGAAGGATTTTCTCCATTACAGCAAGCAGAGCCAATATACATTCTAGCAAAATCTTTATGTGAATTATAAGAACGAATTTCTGTATAATGATCACCGCTATTAGAATTTATTACAATTCCAGTTGATGCTTTATTTGGAAAATATAGAGTGTTTCCAGAAGTAGCAAAATCATCTCTTGAAGCACCAGATAATGCCAATTTTAAAACCGCGCTTTCATTAGAATAATTTGTAAAAAGCAAGCCGCCTTGATAATTTTTTCTATTATCACTATAAGACAAAAAATTATCCGCAACGTTTGCTCCAAGTTCTCCATTTTGATTCTTTATCGTACCGTTTATAATTAAATCGCCTTTCAACGTTAATGTGCCAGTTTCTCCATTTAATATTACATTATTAGGAGTGCTCCACATTTGTTCACTATTGAAATGCCAGCCACCCAATGTACCGCCGCCAAGACTATCAACGACTCCGCCAATAATCTAATTTTTATCAACTGTTAATTCGCCGACTTCAAGAGTGTTTACAGATAATTTACCATCACTAATATAAAGTCCTTGTCCAAGCTAAAGTTGTTGATTTTGAATATTTACGCCGCCAATTGTGCCACCAGTAGCTCTAATGTTACCATTTGCATCGACAGAGAAATTGTTGCCTATTTTGAAAAGTAAATCACTTCCTGTTGCATTTGGTCTAAGATAAGTATTGCCGTCTCCCTTTCCAATTTCATTAGATGTAATTGTCCAGCCGCCGATTGTACCAGAAGTAGCAGTTATCTCTCCAGAGAAATGCCCACTTGTGGCAAAAACTTCGCCACCAGGCGTTACAACAAAACCATTTTCATTGCCGCCGACCTAGAACAGAATTTGATTAACCCATCTTTCACTAAGATATTTACCGAATTGGCTTTCTTGATACCATTTTTTTGTTTCCCCGCCAGCACTTAAAAGGTATCCCATTGGCTAGAAAACGCCCATAACATCATGACCATTACCATCAAGAGGCCCTTGATATACAAGCTAGCTACTAGAGATATTCCATCCACCAATCTGACCGCCATTCTGAACATGAATTTGACCTTGACCAGATATGTTTAAATTGCCTTCTTCATCGGTGTAGAAAACTCTTTCTTGACCATCATCAGTATTTTTAAAAATTTCAAGTCCTTGGTTTGAATATCTTGAGTATCCATTCGCGCCGAAAGCCTTAATTCCATCAGAAGTCCATGAAAAACTGGTATCAGTCCCATTCATTAAAGTGATTTCACTAGTGTTAATGGTTCCAGCGGTTATTTTATCGGCGCTGATTCCATGGCCAGTTATACCAGTTCTCCAAGTTTTTCCACCATCTTCTGATAACACGATTCCGCCGCTAACCAATCGAACAATTTCATTGGGGCTTGAAGTAGATGTGATTGTAACACCATTCGGGCCTTTTGTTACTGCTTGATTTATTCCATTCTAAACAATTGCCGCGTTCTCAAGAAAACTATTTTCAAGCGCCGCATTTGTTATAGTGCCATTCGAATTTACAAGTCCAGCAATTCGATTGTATGAGCCTGATTTAAATTCAAGTTGATTAACTGTATTTCCAATTCGTTGAAATAAATCTTCAAATTGAGATTTAAATGTTTTAATCGTAATTTTATCATTGCGTGGGTCATCCAAATTCTCTTCATATTCGTAGACCACGACTTCTTCTCTGTATGGTCTAATCTTTGTTGAAAATTTATCATAAACCCAGCCAAAAAATTCTGTATCTTCAACCCACGTTTTATCACCAACATCAAATTGATAATCGCCAAAATCATCCAATACACTTATATCAACAGTATCAAAAGTGTACTCAACTTTCGGGCGCGAAGATTCATACAGCGTAGCTTCTGCGTCATAATAGTACAAATTCGGGTCAACATAATCATCAGAAGTCCATGCGCCCTCTTGAATGAAACGTATATAGCCTTTCTCAAAAGTTTTGATTAGCTCGTTAATTTCTTTTTTCTGAGATTCTAGCTTTCGAGTCAAACTTTTTATTTCTTTACGATAATCGTCTCTTTGCTTGCGCAAACTCGGTAATTGCTGTTCTGCCGCATCATGCTTTTGTTGCAAGTTAGAAAGTTGAATCAAAAAACTTTCCGCGCCGAGCGATACTGCTAAATTCCAAATGCGCGAATCTTCGCGGCAGTCCTGCCACGAAAGGCCTGTTGAATATCCAGGTGAATCAATGTTGCGCGTAGAAATTTGAAGCGTGTTGTCATAATGTTCAATTTGCTTTTTGCTATCATTAACAACCGCTTCTGTCGCAATGCAGTTACTTTCAATCTCATCAAGAACCTAAGAATAAGACACAATTTTTTGATTAAACGCTTTCGCTTGATAATTGAGGCTTCTAATTTTAGGATAAAGTCCTAAGAATACGTCTTTTGTTACTGTGTCTTTATCAAGCATCCCATTGTTGATATAATAATCAAAATTGTAAAAGAAAAGTTCGCCACCAGTGGGATTGTCAGAAGCCTCTGCAATTGTACAACTTCCATTTGGCGCGTATTCATTTGAATTCGGTTTTACAAAAATCTTTGTAGCAATTTGATTTGAATCAACAGATCGTTTAACCGACTTCAAATTCAATCCATAAGAAAAGCCATAATATTTTTCTTTGTTCAGATATTGTTTGAACAAAATGGCTTTTCCTTTAATTTCACCAGTTGTTTCATCTCTTATAATATCAAAGTCAAGCCAGCATTGGAATGTCTCACAAATCTTTGTAAGTATATCCATGCGGTTTGTTTCAGACTATTCAATTGATTTGATTTTTTCATAAGGGTCGCTTGAATTTTTAACTGGAACGAAATCATAAGGAATTGAATCATAAATTTGATATGTGATTTCTTCCGCGTCTGCATTAAGCGCAGGCTTTTTGTAAAAATAAAACTTTGTTGTTACAATTGCATCCGGCGCGAAAGTGTAAGAATTGTTGTTTGGATTCAGCGCCCAATCAGATTTATCACCATATTTAAAGAATTTACAAGGAGAAGATGTATAGTTTTGCGGCTACCATTTCCAGTTAGGCAATTCAAGGTATCCAGTCGGCGCGATTAGATAATAAGTCTTTTTGGTGTTTACAGTTGTAGATACGCGCGATTCCCTAAACAATTGAAAATCTTCAATACCGTAATTTGTGTTCTAACCGGTTGTAAATCTAATTTCAAAGGCCAAATCATTTGCTTCATCAAGTATTTTTTCGGCAACCGCTGTGGCGCAAACTCCTTTAAACCAATAATAAGAATCAGTGTCTTTAAAAGGCTATGTGCTTGTAGCAAGTTTAGTAGGAAAATTTACAAGAACGTTTGAACCATTTTTAATCGCGATTAAAGAAATTACTTCAAGCGGCGATTCTGGCGCAGTAAATTTAAGCCGCAAATAAAAGACATCATTGACCTAAAGGCCACCGAATCCAGAACGATTATTTGTTAAATCATTTACCAACTTTGTGCCATTTGTTGCCACAAAAGACAAAATTGATTTATTGCCTTGACCATTTAATGTGACTTTCAAACTGCGCGAAGCATCAGGTTCAAGTGACCATCCCAAAGTAGAAGTAAAATCTCCACTATAAGGCAACAAATTGTTCACAAGCTAAGGTGCTTCTTCTGTCGTCTTTTCAAAACCATAATAGTGAACCTCTACATTGTTTTCTTTATGTGTATATTCTTTTACACATCGATCTGTAACTGGATCATAAATGAAGTCATCACTTTTAACCAACTCTTTCGCGCGATAATCAGTGATAAAAGAGACCGATTCAATTCGCGCGTTGTTTAAATTTCCATGGCCAATGATTCCTTGAGTACCACAAATAAATGTTTCTTCTTGGAATTCAATTTTAAGTTCCCCATTCTCTTCCAAGAAAGTATAAGCATTGTCTCCATTTGAACCATCGCCGTTACCAATTGTAGGAATAATAACTTGAAGGTCTGCGGCGCTATCCTAAACAGTTAAATGGGTCAAAAATTCTGTGTCATCTAATACAAATCTTTGCGCAAAGTCCTTATAAAAGACAAAACAATCTTTAACATATACAACTGGGCTTTTACCCATTCCAATTGCATCTTGATAAGAAGGACTGTCTTCACCGGTGACAGCAACGGTACTTTTCAAATTGGGTTTAGCTCTTTCAATCAGCTAAACCGCTACCGGCGCGGAAAAGTGAACCATGAACAAAGGCTGATCAACAGTTTGTTTTAAAACTTCGCTTCTATCAGAAACTTTCCAATCTGTATCTTCCAGAACCTTTTCTGCTAATGCTCGCGCCGTTCCAGTATTATTTCTATGGTCTATATCAAAAGTCAAAGCATATCCATTCTTTGACAATTCATTTACAAAAAAATCTTTTGCAGTATATGAAACTTTTCTAGTGGTTGAATCTTCATCAATATCTTTAATGACGAAATCATACCATTTTCCTTTAGTTTTAAGTTTTATATGCGTTTCACTTTTGAGATACTGACAAAAAGGATTCTCAATTGTTTCACCCAAATCCTCATCAAAATATCTCAAAAACATTTCAAACGTCAAAGTTTTATTACCATTTGCATCTCTTTTAAGAACAGGATTAAAAGCACGTACAGGAGACTCGTCCTTGTCTGTGCCAATAATCATAAATTCTTTTTCTTTATAAGCATATGAAGGTGAATTAACATCTGCGTCAGGTTGCCGTTCTTCAAGCCAAATGCTAAGAATATAATCCTTCTTTATTAAGTTTTCACTCATGACGAACCTCCTTATAGATAAATTGGTTTAAAGGTTATTGTGTAATTTTTGAGATGAGAACGTGACTAAATTGTTCCATCTCCGATATTATTCGCGCGGCCAACTGAAAAATGAGAACGAAGATAACGAAGTTTGTACCAATTTTCGCGCACAAGAAATTTGTTATAAAGTGAAGAAGTAACGTTGCCATTAAAATCTAGACCATGAACCAAACGTGTCTTTGTATCAATGACAATACCAGCATCTCCGCTATAGAGTGTCAAATTTTCAAATTGAAAAAGTCGCGCGTGTGAAAAATCTATACTCATGTCTAAATTCTGCGGCAAATCAGCAATTTCGTTCACAACCGCGATGTCATAACTACCGGGTTTATCCCACTCTTGATCAGAGTATAAAAATTCAAAATTGTAAATCCAAAGTTTATAATCGCATTCTATATCTCCTGGATTATAAACAGACAATCCCGCGCCCGCCTGTCCAACATCATAAACATCAATTCGTTTTCCAATAAGTGATAAATGCGAAGGATTATCTCTTGCTGGATAACAACCCCACCTATTAATAGTAGGTACAATTTCTTCATTTACGAAAGTGTTCATCGTTAAAAACGCAGAAGAATCGGGCGCTTCTGGTGAATTAGAAGTCTCCAATTGTTCCGGCGCGGAACACGTAAGCCGAAGTTTGGTCGGGTCAAATTTATCTTTTTCGTACTTAACATCAAAAGTAGGTGAATCAAAAGCATCAATCGTAAGTGTATATTGATTCACTCCATCTAGCGGCTTTAAAATTTCTTCTAGCGCAACTGGGTCTTCATCTGCTTTTCTAAAGCCACCATCTATTACTAACTCAAAATGTGTTTCATCTGCGGCGGCGCGATAAACTCGGCAAGGAAATTGCCGCAGTCCTTCTTCGCCACTACCACTTTCATCCTTTTCAGAAACATATTTATAAGTAAAATTATCTTCTCCAAAACATTTATACACTTCAAAATTAAGTGTACATTCTCCTTTGTACAATATTGATTCTTCTATTGTCCATTGCTTATCTTTCGGCTTTTCACGCTATGGCCGGTCAAAAGGAACAAATTTAAAAGTGGGAGGATTTCTTAGAACACATTGCCACACCACATTCGGAAATTCATCAAACCGAATTGTATGAATTGCCATTCCGTTTCCTAATTGCCGCAGAAAAGTAATTGTTGTTACATTTACATTGTCGAAAGCCAAATCAAGTTTCAAAGACTTGGACGTGAAAAAAGAACCAAAATATTGTGCTCCATTTCCTGGATTATCACCTGATTCATTCTTCAAATTTGCAAATACAGGGTCAGAATAACGATTATTGCTACTGACCCTGTATAAGCCTAAAGTTGAGGAATGAACATCATCAATCCAAAAGCCTTCATAACGATGAAAGGGATTGTTCCTTTTCAAAGGCTCATAAAGTGACATTCCAGGAGATAACAGGCTTTCTTCTGCCATTACTCCTTTTTCCTCCTTTAATTACCAATAAATTTCATGGTAAATTATTCGTGCTAATGGCCCTTTTTGAGTTTCAACATCCTCTTTAGAAATTGAGACATTGAAATAAAAGCGCCATTTCCCAATAGGAATTTTTTGTAATTCTTGATTGTTACGTTGAAAATCAGCAATCATTGAATTGTAAATTTTGTTTGTTTTCTTTATTTGTGTACCAGTTGAATTTGTTTTATAGCCATAAATTAAGCCGTTTTGAGAATTCACAAGAATTCCATCTTCTTCTGCTTCTGAATCAAGAGCAAAACGTTTGTTGGCTTTAAGAATTGTTTTATGATTTGGGCTCAAAAATTCACTTCCATCAAGATTTTGAATCACTTCTCTTAATTCAACTGAAAACGGCTTTAATTTTCGTGTCGCGCCGTTTTTAATCAGACTTCCATAAAGCAAATTGTAAAAACAAGGCAAATCGCCACGATTTTCGATTTCCGCATAAGTAAAATTAGAAATATAAACAAGCGGATTTTTGAGCGCGGCAGCAGCAGCAACGAAAGGTTTAAACTTCCTAATCTCATAAGGCCATTCAATTGTCGGCTCGATTCTGTAGAAAAAGTTGTTATTTTTCTACGACCCAAGTGACAAATTTGCTTTGACGTGTGTTGAACCATCTTCTTGTGGTGTCAATTGGGTATTAAAAAGTGAATAAATTTGACCATTACACCCAAAGCCGCGAAGCTCACCACCTTTTGCAATGTCGAATTCCAAAGTATACTCTCCATTAGCGTCAGGAAGTATACCATCTCCTTCAATTTGAAAATAATCACCACTTGTTTCAAACGCATGCTCACATGAAATATTCAAATTACTTACCGCGCCAACCACTGCAATTTTTACACCTATCAACCAGCAGGCTACTATTTCTCCAGATTTATAATACATATACTGGAATTTTTGCTTTTTGTTTATAAGTTGAAATTGATTTCCTAAGTCACTTAACCGCGCGGAATACCATCCAGCAAAATAACCATATCCTTCGGTATCATGATTTGTACCTGTATCTTCTGTCTCAACTTGGCGCGTGAATCCTTGATTGTGCGCCGCATCGCCAGCGGCATGAGTAAATTTTGCACTGACATTAGAATAATCGCCGTCAGTCATTACATTTACTGTAAAGGTGCGAGTATTTTTCTCTGTATAATAAAACGTATATGTTGTATCTTTTGTTACGGGCAAACTAACCGTTGTACTTCCGACATCATCCGCCGCAAAACATTGATATTGATTGAATTCATCATCTAGCGCATAAAGTACAACAGAATTGTGGTCAATGTTTACTTCGACTTCCAATTCTGTTCCATACTAATACAATCCATCATAATTTTTGACGAAATCTATATTTGCTAATGGAGTTTCTTTTGCTTTATACAAATATTTCTTTTTAAAAGTCACATTGTATCTAATTAGTTCAATATGACATTCAATATACTCAACATTCTCAACGCTTATACCGAATGAATTGCCCTCAACTTCAATATAATTGTAAGAAGCATAATTCTTATAACGCCATTTAACAACCGTGCCTTCAACAGGAATAACTCTTAAAGAAATAAACGACTGTTCAAAACAAGATAGTTGAGACAATTCTGCCGCGTCAAATGCATAGGCTGTTTCTTGACCATCAACAGAAATCCAAATTTGACCATCTGCGGTTGTTCTATTTTCATCTTCTGAAAAACAACCAATCGGAATGGTTCGCGGCGAATATTTACGAATTATGATACCAAGATTCCATTCACTTGCATATCCCGGACTTTCGCCACCACTTGTAATGTCATTATAATAGACATAATCAATGTTAGGATACTGCTTGCTATCACCCAAGAAAAGCTAAACGCCCATATAATCAAAGTTGTCAGTATCCGGGCGCGGAGGCTACCACGCAGGAAGTACGCCATCTCCCCAAGTGCCAAAAACATCAAAAGGTTCATCTTCATAAACATTTACATAAGAAATGCTTTCGGGCACCTCTGGCGCTTCTGCTTCATAATCACCTTTCCAAAGATAATACTTAACAGGCAATTTAACTTTGCCAAACGCTTCCAAGCTATATTCAATTGAAAAGTTAGTTTCTTCTCCAATCACATAAATTTGAGAGTATTCATCGCTACTAGGAGAATCAACATTTTCACCCGGATGCGAGATTTGATCACCTTGTGTTACTTCAAAAGACTTGATATAACAATGCGGCGGAATATAAGGCAGAAGCTGAATCGTATCACCTTCATAAAGAATTCCTTCGTAATCATTAATTGATGAAGTGATTTTTCCTTCATGGTCACCTGATTCACCATTTATCATTAAAGTAAACCAAGGCAATCCTTCTGAACCATTCGCTAAGTCATATACTGCTTGCGAAACATTCATTGTAACTTTTACTTTCGCGCGAGGTTTACTTGCATACCAATAAGTACACAAATAAGTTTGACCATTTTGATAAGAAGAATCCCATTCAATTGTGACATCTTGCCCCTAATCAAATTGTTTTATCAACTCACCATTTAATGTGATTTTCGCGCCGGCATCGACATATTCATATCCAGCGCCTCTCGGATATTCTTCGCGCGAAAAGTCAATTGAATAATCGTCGCTATAAAAATCGAAAGAACTCGGATACATTACATCTTGAAGCTCAATTGAATCTTCCAGAGGCTGATTATCTTCTCCTATCAATGTTGCACGAACTGCAAATTCTACAGTTATATGCGGCAATTCTTCAAAGTTACAAACAATTTTAACATTATTTTCTCTTGTAACCAAAAGGAAATCATCCCAAACAGGAAAATCAAATCTGCTGTTTTCACCTTGAATTGTTTGAGGTTCTCTATCATTGATAGTCAAAGTCCAATCTTTTACACTATAATGCTGGTCAGGTTGGCCATAAATTTGAAGTAAACCTTTCTGATTTAACTCATTCGCATAATAGGTTAAGTCTGGTGTCGGCGCGTCACCATCATAAGTTATATAATAAGTGCCATGGTCGTTGTTGGTTGTAACTGAAAATTTAATCAAAGGATATTCAGTTATCACCTAAACTAAAGCACAAGGCTGAATGAATATGAGATTGAAATTTAAACCACTTGAAGCCGCGTAAGAATCTTTATCAAGCGTTACAAATTCTGCCGCTTCTGGCGAATCAATCTTTGTTTCAGGACTGGTGGTCTGTGAAACATACCATTGAACCGACTTAAAGCCTCTAATATTGGCATAACTTCGCGCGTCAATTGTAACTGAACGGTTTTGATAGACCATTAAAGGTTCTGGCAAAATTTGATAATCAGTTCTCTAGGTTGTTCCATCTTCAAGCTCAAAGAAAGAATAAACTTCAAAGCCGGGCGAGGTTTTATAAACTGCTTCAAAATTTATAAGTTCAACATCTGAATGCCACGAAAAATCTTCATTTTGCGGCAATTCAGGAAGTGTGAATTCAATTGTCGGTGCTCCTGCGCCAGTCGCTCTAGTCGCTTTAATATCAGACCAAGAATTGTCAATTTCAACTCTCCATTTGTCAAAAAACAGCGGCTAGGGTATTCCTGAAATTTCATTTGGCTCAAACGAAGTCGGTGCTACAGAAAGAGTTAAAACATCTCCGCCATGATAGACATAATTTTTATAATCGCTTTCTATTACTCGCGCGGGAGTAAACGTAAAAAGAGATTCATTAGACTTAAGCACAGCGTCATAGCTTGCATTTTGTTCCGCGCCCGGGCGCAAATTGAAAAACTGATATTTTGGCTTTTCTTCAAGAACCTAGTATACAACTATGCCATCATTGGTTGTAAACTCATCAATATCCCAATTAGACTAAGCAATTAAATCTCTAACTGTGCAAGTAAATGACAAATTTGTCCCAAAGTTGTTTGTTTCACTTGCTAAATCGCTCAACTTTAAAAACTGCGTGGGTTCGACTGAATCTCCTGTCCCGCCCCAATGCGGCAACCAATGTTCGCGCGCGATATACCAGCCTTTAAAAGTAAAAGTTGATTCATCAATCTAAGAAAGTGCAAAACTTAAAGACTAATTATCGTACATATAATCGGTTTTGATAAAATGCCCTTCTACCGCATTTGAATCAAATTCAAATCCGTCACCAGAAACAGTAACAAAGTTTTTGGCTGGATTCGGCACAAACAAAACCTGTTCCATTCCAACATCAATTGTTGCAAATTGTTTTTGGTCTGGTGCGGAAGTCTACGCCGCAGGAATTATCGAATCTTCTTCTACCGAAGTGGCATGATTTGTACCACTAGACAAAAGCGCGATTCCACTTGTTATGTTGAGCGCGCGATGCTTTTCGAAAACCTAAGTCACAGTCGCGCTTGAATTTGTTTTGCCCTTTAAAGTAGATGAAAAATTCGGAGAATCAGAGACATCCAAAACTTCACATCCTTCTGTCTCCCATCTCAAAAATTCTCCAACAACATCATCTTTTGATGTCGGCGCAGTTGTACTTGTTGAGCTTTCTGCCGTGCAACTAAAAATCTCTTTATCTGATACTATCTAATACTACAAATTTCCTTCCGCCGCGAAATAAGATGTTCCTAATTGGGAGAAACTTTGTCCTTCATAGCCAGGTGAATTAGAAATTTCAATTTTCTCGTTGTCACCACCAGAATCTTGAAAGAAATCAAAATGAGCATTTCCAAGTTTTGAAATCTCAGAAGCGTCGCATTTAATCTCCTCATCCGTCTTAACTTTGCGTTCAATTCCGCGCGAAGTCAAAGTGACAACATTTAAACTTAAATCATCAGTTTTATCTTCTGAATACTAATATGGAGTATAACAAACAAAAGAAATTGTACCCTCTCCTTTATAAGTTTTTACTCCATTCTCTATAAAATATACAAAATTCACTTGCGGCGTTTGTGAAATTCGCGCCAAATAATAAATATTTGGTCTTTCTCCAAAAGAAAGTTTACGAATTCCTTTATCCGCCATTGCAATTTTAAATCGCTTATAATTCTCCTCGTTCATCGAGTCAAAAGCAACAGACAAATTGATATTGTCTCGCTTTTTACTCTCTGTCCCAAAGTAATATTGACCATCTGCGCCCGGTCTATCGAGCGTTCGATGCGCGATTGACGGAAGCAGGTCATAAGAATACCTGCTTCCATCACTCGTTCTAATCATATTAAATTTTCCAGAGAAAGAATAACCATTGAATGTGAAATTTGTAAATTCTTGGCCAAAATCCGCGCCGGGCGAATATAAAATTGGCACATCCATATTAACTTCCTCCTTCTCCAATCACTTATCTTCCTAAAGCAATAGCATTTGTATTGCGGCTTCTCTATGACGATACGATTTCAGACTTCACTTTAGAAATGATACGGTCTACATCATAATCACTACTTATACCGCCCTCTACTTTTAAGTCAATTTGATAGTACACATCTCCACTTTTTTGAGTTGTAAATGCGCCATTTCGCATTGATTCAGAAAGAATGTCTCGAAGCGCGAAGAAGTTTTGAGTTTCTGCGGCGTTTAGAACATACTCGGGACGAGACGGTGTACCATCAAGCCAAGCAATTCCTGTATCATATACAGCACCACCAGTTTTGTACTACTAGAATTTTTTGAAGGCCGCGCGGGTTTTTGCACCGACATGACCATCAACGCCAAGTCCTTGCCATCTTTGGAAATTTTCAACTGCATTTTTTGTTTGTTCGCCAAAAGAACCATCAACATCAAGTCCTGCATTTGTTATATCATTTAAAGCGCTCTGTAAATTTATCACAGGTTGTATTTCATTATTATATCCTTCATCTTTAGATCCAAGCTATTTACCATATGATGCAACTAGCGCAGCCTATTCTGATTTGATTTCAGACGAAGCACCATTAGAAGAAACTGTAGAAGATGAAGTCCGCGCGGAGGTTGTGGTGCTTCCGCCCGAAACATTTGCATTCTATTCACCAACCAATTGCGCATTTGACTGCTCAATTTGATTTTGTTTCTCAACCGAAGCCTACGTCTTCCAGCCTTCGGCCAATTTTAACAATTGATCAAGTTGGCTACCTTCTACAATGTTTTTATTTCCGCTCAGCCCTTCTGCGATGATACGTTGAATTGCTTGCAAATCAGGATTGTTTTGCATCTATTCGAGCTGTTGTTGCAACAGTTCAATTTGCATTTGCCGCTGGTCTTCGGCGAATTGATTTTGTTCTTCCAGTTCATCAATTTTTTGGTCTACTAAACTGTCTCTATATGATTGTTCTTGGTCTTTGATTTCTTCTTGAAGTTGTCTAATCTAGTTGTCACTCGCGCCGGAAGTATCAAGTTGGAGATAAGCCAAACGACGGCGCTTCTCGTCAAGCTCTTCTGCCGTTTCAGCATTTTCACGGTCTTGCCGCATTTTGTCAATGCTAGAACGAATTGAATCAAGTAGTTTTGAATTGGAAGTAGAAATTGCTTCGCTAACTTTGGACAAGCGATCAATTTCATCTTGACGTTGTTGAATTAAGCCTTGTTGGACTTTATCTGCAAGGTCTGCTGCGGCCTTTTGTTGAGTTTCGGCGAGTTCGAGTTGCTGTTCGTCAATATCTTTGATTGTAGATGTGGTTTCTTCAATGCTTTCATAAGTGGTTTCAATTTCATCAATATATTTTGTGAGAAGTTCGCGTTCTTTGACTTGTTCGTCAGTGAGAGTTTCAGTTAGGCTTTCAAGAGCTTGGATGCCAGACCAATCAATTTGAAGTGTACCGTTCTTATCCCAAGAGACAAAACTTGTGATGTCTCGGCCATTTACTTGTTGACCTGCATATTCTTGATTGATTAAAGCGATTTCGCTGCGACGATTTTGTAAAAGTTGTTGTTGTTGTGCGCGTTCTTTGGTAAGAGAAGCCTATTGCTATTCAAGATTGCTGGTGTATTCAGAAGAAGTTTTGACTCCAGCTTTTTGGAGAGAATTGTATTCAGTTTCAAGACGATTGCGATTTTCTTGTTCGTGTTCGATTTTTTTGAGGAGATTGTATTGACGGTCGTATGGATTTTCCCAAGATGAATAATTTGTTTCTGATTCAGCCCCTAAGGTGTCAGTAGAAAAAATGTTAGGAAAACCACTAGGATTATAGCCATAATTTACAGTAGTTATCGATCTGCTTGCCTTTATTCTTGAACCATCTTTTTGATTCTATAATGCAGCATCAAATGCTTCTTTCCAGCTATCATATTCTTTATCAATACCTTCAACTTTATATTTTGTCTTAACAATTCTACCCGCTTGTGACGCATCCGAAGAATTTATTTCCGAAGAAATATCGACAAGCATTGGAGAGCCAGCAATAGATTGCCAAAAAGCATTTAAAAGCTAAATGTTTCCATCAAAAATTTCTAACGCTTTTTTAATAAATGTTTTTACTGCGTCAGTCTAATGTTCAAAATCCCCATCCCAAGAAGACAAATCTTTTAAGACATCACCAGTTAACTATTCAAACAATTCATTTAATTGTTCTTCATCTAAATTTTCTCCAATAGCTTCTTGAGCATTATCTCTAATAAGTTTTTTATATGCTTCTGCGGCGTCTGCAATATCAGTCTATTCAACCCAATCTTTAAATTCTTGTAAATGTTCTGTAATGAAATCTCTATCCCAATTAAGTCCTAATTTTCCGCCATATGATTGAACATCTTTAACAAAACTATTAAATCCTTCTGTTTCAACACCATTTAATTTCTAAGTAATATCTTCCACATGGTCGGAAATGGCAGTTTTCAAAGAAGTCATATAGCTTTCCATTTCCTAAGATTCCAATTTTGCCATCAAAAGATTTGCATATTCTGTTGAATCTATAGCGAAACCTCTTTGACTCTATTCATACTACTATTCTTCATATGCGCCATCATATTGCATTAAACGAGTAGTTATAATTGCTTGTAAATCTTTACGGGTTGATTCAGGAAGGTCTTCTTCAAGTTCAGTTTTAAGACCTGCTGTATCTAGTGTACTAAAATATGCTCTATTTACATCTTGTTGATACTGCTCCAAGTCTCCGGAATATCCTGCGGCGGCAGCGGCGTAAAGTTGACGAACTCTTTCTGGGTCGAAGGTAGTCTACTATACAAATTGTTTTTCTCCGTCTATATCTTCAAATCTTCCCCAATTTTGTTCAACATCGAAATTTTCACCCAAAAGTTGTGCTGCCCAATCATGTAACTTTAAATGGCCTTTATTATCATAAAAAGTCTAAGAATTTATTAAATCAATAACATCAAAATTCTTTCTTTGCTCATCCGTAGCATTAAGATAATCAGAAAACATTCTGTTAACTTCAACCATATCTCGATCTTCATTGAGCACGTCTTTAAAATCCGATGACTTAATTGCTTCCTAATATCTTCTAGAGTCTTCATATATAGTTTTACTATATTCTCTTAGGCCCTCTTCTAAAACATTTTTATCACCAACGAAAGTATATGTTCCATCTGTATTTTTAACGAAATCCTTAGAAGTAAATTTACCAGAACTCAGTGCTAATTGATAAGTCTAATCACTAATTTTATTTGCAACTTGACCTGTGACCTCAGCAAGTTCTTCTAAACTAGTTTGTAAAGATTGAAGTTGTTTTAAAGAGTTTTTAGTAGAAAAATCATTCAAAGCTAATTGTAATTTATGACTTTCTTTAAAATTTTCGATGAAACCTTTCTTCAAATTATCAATTGATTCTAAGTCACCAGAATCAAAAATTTCTGTATTCTCTTGAACAAAATTCTTTAATTCATCAAAATAGTTTTCTAATCCTTCAATTGAAGTAAGGTTCTATCCTGTAAGAATTTCTGCATATTGTTTTTTAATAGAGTCGTTTGAATTCTAAATAGATTCATTTATACTATCAACTAATTTTCTATATTGTTTTTCATAAGTGGTGCCATTTTCATCGTCTAATTTTTGTAACTAAGCATCATTTGTACCAATTTTTAAAATTTCTCGATATGATAGTCCAGCATTTTGAAAATCTGTAGCCATATCTTTAAAGTAAGTAGATATAAAATCATTATATTCTACTCCAATCTATGATGCTACATTTTTCAAATCTTCAAAGGGATCATAAGTCTCATTAAGAAATAAAACATCCTATAAATCCTCATAATATCCGCTAGTATGCACTTTTGCACGTATTAGTTTAGCTAAATTTATGTCATCTATTTTATTTTTATCACGTATAAATTTTTCCGCCGCTTGTAATTGATTCTAAGCATTTAGAATTCGTAATAAAGTTGTATTTAAATCGTTTAAATCTTCGTCATCTTCATCGTAAACAATATTTCCTTCAGCATCTTCTACTATTTTTCGACTTTTATTCTCCTCTTCATTCCAAACTAATCTAGCAGTATATCCTTCATCTAAATTTTTAACAGTTTCAATTACTTTATCTGTTGAATTATCAAAATCATCTATTGTCAGTGGTTCGGGTCTTAAACCCGAATTTGGGTCTTCCTACGCATAAGCATACTAAACAGTTAACGCCTATTTTTGTGTATCACTTGCGTTCGGCTAATAGGCTTCAACAGCCTAACGGCCTTCGGTCATATAGAGATTTCTACGATTTTCATAAGCCTAAGCTACATTAACTAATTCATCTACAATATTAGTTTTGCCATCGTTTATAGCTTCTATAATATCATTCTATATACTCGTAGCTACATCTTCACTAACACCCTAGTCTTTAATTTCTTTAACAAGATTTCCCCATCGTTCCCCATAAATTTCTGTTCTATTTCCTGTTGTAGAACGAAGGAGATCATCTGATGAGAAAGGCGCCTGGTCAGGATTCTCAATATTGTTTATGGCGTCACGAACATCTTTATTTTCAGCTATTTTACTAATGGCTTGTGCTATTTCTCTTTCATCAACACCGCTTCTAGCAGCTTTTTCTGCGGAATATTCTTGGGTCTAATTGACTGCTCCACCAATCTTACCTGATATGCCAATTATTGTGCCTGACTAAGCAAGTAAAGCGGCACCAGCCGGAGCTAAAAATCCAGTTGCTAAACCTATTGCTCCAACAATAGACATTATAGCGCCCGCAGCGTATGCCATCCCCCCAATTCCAGCCATATTAGCATGATGTTGCATTTCTGCTTCTTCTTGCTAAGTGACTGTATTAGTTTTAAAAATCTCATTTAGCTTCTTACTATTTTCTAATTGTTCTTTTTGCGTCTAGAGTGTAGACTGTGTATAATAACTTTCACTTTGCGCGCGTTCCAATTCTTCATTATAATTGTGTTCAAAATTTATATCTGTTACAGCAACGCCATTAACATATTTTACATATTTTCTTAGAGAACTATATTGAGAAACAAGGTCTTCTACTTGTTCATTATTCTTCAATAAAGTACGTGTATATTCCGCGCCTCGCAAAGAGCCATTTTGCAGAGCTTTTTGCATATTGCTTAATTCGGCAATAAAAGTGCTTGAATTTTCTCTTTCCTCTTCTAACTAACTAGCTCTTTCTTTTTCCTATTTCGTAAGTTCTTCAACATTTTCTAATTGTTCATCAATATTAAGAATACCCGCAAGACGTTCTTCATATAACTTATCAACAAGTTTTTTGACCTAACCGCCAGCCATAAGCTATAAGACAATTGTAAGTCCAGGTAACATACCGCCTAAAGTACTAGCGTTTGCATTTTTAGTAGTTTTTGAAGGTAACGATAGAATTTCAGATGGAACTTCGGGCTGTGTATATGGAATTACGGCTTGTGTTCCTGACGAACCTGAACCCAACAAAGAAGCATTTACTCTCGGCGCAATTTGCGGAACCACAGTCGGCTAAGGAAGCATAGGAAGTTGATTCTCAGTCTAATTTAAACCGCTCTTTAATAAATTATTGTTCGCTGAATTTCTTAGCTGTAGCGAAGTCATTGTCGCCTAATTGCCAAGTTCTCGAATTTGTGTTTCAGTTACATCCTATGCACCCGCTGTTTCAATAGTCTCCTTTTGAGACAATGTTTCTGCGACAGTATCAGCTTTTACAATTGCAGTATTCTTTTCTTGCTCTTTTGTGTTAAATTCAATAGCTTCTGCTTGTTCTATTTGCGTTTTTGTAGATTCAGTAACGACTTGAACGTGCTCTCCAGATGCGGCTGTTTCTTCCTTTTTCTAAGCAACAACAGCTTCACTCTATTTACGTTCTTCTTCTTTCTATACTCTATTGGGGTCCGTTTTAATTTCTTCTATCTATTCTTCTTTTAATTTAGCTGAATTAGCTTCAATTGCCTAAGTATTTTCTTTCCGCGCTTGTTCTTCCTTTTTAATCGTAGTTTCATTTTCTTTAGCATATTTTGTAAAATTTTCACCCAAAGGATTTTCAGTTTCTTTTTTGGCTTCTTTTCTTTTTGCAAAATGATTTTTAACTGATTCGCCTAATGCTTTAAATATACCAGTTTTTTGAACATCTATTAAACCAAATACAGACTAAACACGTCGCACCAATTTAAAAGCTCCGACCATTAACAACACAGAAGTAGTTATTTCTCCAATACTTCCAGATAATTCTCCAGCTTTCTCAACTAAATTATTGATTTGTGTTAAAATCCAAGTTAAAGCATCAACAGAGGCTTTTAATATGTCATTATCTGCTAAACGAGTTGTAAATGTATCCCAAGCATTACTTAAACGAGTAAGGCTTGTTTGCATTGATTCGAGCGTTTTTGTATATTGTTCATTTGATGCTCCTGCTGCATTATTCGCGGCTGTAACAAGTTCAGTCAAACGAGCGTTATTACTTAAAAGAGCAATAAAACGGGATTGCTGACGTGAACCGGCAGCCGCAGTCTAAACATATTTACGGGTCATTGAATCCAACGAATCCCATTTCGAAGACAATTCAAAAATAAGATCATCGAATTCTCTGATTTCACCCGAACTATCGCGCAAAGCCACACCCGCGCTTCTTAATGCTGTTTCAAGGCTGTTAACGTCTACGACTTCACCGTCAACTTCCTCCATATCAGCGGGGTCTTTTTTAACTTCATTGAAACGCTAGATAACTGTTTTGAGTGCCGTACCCTTTTATGTTCCGATTGACTCACAACATCAATCGCGTCTTTCGACAGCTTTAAGTTTCCTTAAAGAACAGACTATATCTTAACCTTTTTAAAGGTAATGAACATTTCCATCATCATAAGTTTATGATGTACTCTCCTTAGCGAAGATAGTCGTTGAATCTAAAAGTTTATTTTGTTTGTCAAGTTTTCGGCACTTTGGGCATCCGTTTTTAGCTTTGTCTAAAGTGCTATAAAATATTAAGCCACAATTTTTGCAACGAAATTGTGCTTTAGCTTTTTCATCTTTAAGAAAAAGAATTTGAAGATTTTTATCTAGATTTGCTTCCGCGGCGGAACGTAAATTTTGATTATTATTTTGACATATTGGACAAAAGCAAATAAAGTTAAAATTTTGTAAATTCTTTTTTAACTCATTGCCGCAGTCCAGATGTTTAATAATAACCACAGAAGAATTCAATTGCTTAACAAATTCATAATGACCATTTTGAAAACAAGCCCTTTGAATTTGTCTAATTTTCTCAATTTCGCCACAACAATTCCAAGATTTTAAAAAATTCTACGCAATTCCTACAAACTCTTTCCCACATTTCGCGCATTTAACTATACACTTCGCTTTCAAAGACGCATATTCCAAAATTTCAATTTTGGCGTCTGGAAAACAAAAACGAAAACGCCGCAAAAATTCAGTTTCATCAATTTTTCTTGACATATTTTTGTCTCCTTTTAGATGCGAGTTGTCCATTCATATCCACTTAGGAAAATCCATATGGCATTTTAACACTTGTTTCTGCTTTCGCGGCGGCGCAAAAGTTGACAAATCTTTTTGCCGCGTGTTAAACTTTAGGAGTTTCTCGCTTTTAATTCATGTTTGTGGACCTAATTACTAAGCCGTTTCTGCACTTTCTCTTGTTGTTTCGCATTACCACACATAGTTTCCTATGCCATTTAAAATGTTGTGGTCTGGACTATACCTCTAACCATTTGGTTACTTCTTGGTAGTCTCTGAGGACATCAGAATAAATCCTATTCCTGCGGATTGCCCAATCTTTTATCTTTTTACCATACCTGAATAGTTGGTTCAGCCGCGCTTCTACGCTTGGTAATAAAAGCTCTCAGGGTGTTCCCGCATATTCGAAGTTTAATCATGCAGCATTGCTACTGCAAGTCACCATATTCTTAATGATTTGTGCCAAGAAAGCCGCAGTATTCTCAAAACTAGAACCAGCGTTTGCCGCAATAGAAGCTGTTTTTGACATAGCATTTGACAACTCATCCACATTAGAAGCAGACATAGCCGCCAATTTAGAATAAACATCCGCTACATTCTACGCAGATGTTTGATCCAATTCCATATTAAAAGACCTAAGCTAAGAAGTCATTCGGTTTGTTGCTTCTTCTGCGTCCAAACCAGCAATACGAGCCATTTTCATTGTCTCGGTCGTTAATTGCCAAACGCTGTCAGAATCAAGACCTGTTTGATAGAACAATTTTGTACTATCATACATATCTTTAATTGATACACCAAGTTCGTTCGCAGCTTCGGTATATTTAGGCAATTGTTGCCACATATCTCCAACAGAAAAATCTGTAACAACAGCAATTTCTGTCATTGAAGCATCGAGTTCTTTTACAGTTTCAAAAGTTTGTTCAACTCCACGCCTAAACATTTGAACAGCAGTATAAGCAGAAAAGAAATACTTAATACGAGATTTGAATAAATCTAATTGCTCATTTGTTTCTTTTGTGGCAGCATGAGCTTTTTCAAGCCTTTGAGTTACTATGTCAATGCCCTAAGATTGACTACCCTAATCTTTAGCCGCTTCGCCAAGATTACGTACTACTTGAACAAATTCTTCTGGAGCTTTATCTCTTAATTCAATCTATTTTTCAATTATCTATACTAAATCAGTCGGGACTTCTTCAAGAGGAATATCTACTAAATCCTAAAATTTTTGACGTAAAGAATCAATATCTGGCTACTTAAGATTATTAAGTTTCTTTTGTAGATCATCCTGTTTCTTAGAAAAATTTGTTATCTCGCCTTCCGCAGTTGCAAATTGTGATTCTAAATCTTGAACTTTTTCTTGCTGTTTGGCGATAGCCGCATCACCATTAGACATTATCTACTGTTGTCTTTCTAATGCGACAGTAACTTCATCGCTTTGTTGTTGAAGTCCCTACTGTGCTTCTGTCTATTTAACATAAGCTAACGACGCATCTACATTCTCGCCATTAAAACTTTCAGGTCTTTGAAGAATTTTAGCTATTTTATCTTGAAGAGCTACTAATTCATCAGACTGCTTTTTTAAGGTATCAAGAGAGGTTCTCTAACCTGGATTTGCAGTTTGCTCTTTTCTTAACGCTTTCTGTTTTTCCCTAATATTTTCTAACTTATTTCCAAAATCTGTATAAGCATCTTTCCATTTTTTAGCGGCGTCTTCTAACTTTAATTTAGCAATTTCTCTAATATCTATTCCATATTTCTGCAATTTTTCATCAAGATCAGCATATTTCTAAATCAATTCATTATTTCTTTGTAGCTCTTGAACTGTTGCCTACTTTTTATCTTGTAACGCTCTTAAAGTAGACTATGTCTAAGAGCCTGAATTTTCTTGAGCTTTTTGATATAACTCTAATTCTGCTCTCTACTCTGCTAATTCCTGTTTTAAATTGCTATAATTTTGCCTCGCTTTCGTTAATTCTTCATCATTAGTTAATTGCTATTTTTTTATTTCCGCTAATTTTTCTCCATAAATTGCCGCCGCGCTAGTAGTATCTTTTATGAATTTTATTAACTTAGAAAATTCAGGACTAATTTTCTGTAAATTAGTTTCGCCTTTTGTCCCAAGTTCTTCAAAACGCCTTGCTAAAGTACCAAACTGCCCATCAACTGTTTTCTATAAGCTCTATAATCGTTCAATTTCTGATGTGCTAAGACTGTTTTTCCCGCCCAAATCCAAAATTTTATTAAGATTGCTACCCATTCCTTTAAACGCTGATTCAAACTGTCTACTTATATCAGAGCCCAAATTCAATTTTGAAAATTGACTTCTCATATCATTAACAGCTTTTTCCATTTGGATAGCAACATCAACAATAACTTTTGCGTGTTGATTCGGCACCGAAATCTACATTCATTTCACCTCCTTTTTACTCAATGTCAGAATCGACATCATCACTCAAAAATGTCATTTCCATGACTCTTTGATCTCCTCCATCTCCTACTGGAATTGCCACCGCGCTAAATTGTGTAGCAAGCGGTGTCTAATTCTTTCCAAGTGCAAAATTTATGTTAGAAAGAATTTTTAATTTTGGAATGGTTAAGACAACAGTACATTCTTTTCCAGTTTCATCTGCTTGAAGTGTCGTTTTACCTTGAAGCTAAACAAAACCATCAAAAAGCTCTTGTCCCAAAGTCAAATAAGAATATCCCGCGCGATAACAATAGTAGTAATCAACTACAAGCTCTTGATAAGGCGCATAAACAATTTCACCTGTATCAGAAATTTCAATATCCAACTTTTCACCTGTCTTCTTATTATAAACAAAATATCGCGTTTTAGGCGCAGGGATTCTTGAAAGTTGAGCTTTCCCAAACTCATTTGTTTCTACTTCTTCAATCTTTGACAAAATAATTGGCATTTCTGGCGATTCAGTCAAAAGCCGTGAATTCGTCATAACTGCCATTTGGCTTTTAGAAAAAATTCCTTGAACAAAATTTAAAGTTAGGTCACGCTTTGTTTGCCACACTACCCACGACCTATTTCGGTATCCGCCTCGCGCGGACACATATTGTCTTTGTTCTCCAAAGTTGGCGATGGTAATTTTATCAAATAACGCAATAATTTCACCATAAGATACATCTCTATCGTTAAATTTAAAATCGCGCAGAGAACGAATTGCCACTTCTCTTAATTCCAACATTGAAAACTCTTTCTAAGACATTCTCCTTTTTCCTCCTTTAATGAAAGATGGGTGGAGTTTCCTCCACCCACCGTTAGATTAGTATTACACTACGGGCTTCTTAACAACCGCTACACCAGGTACAGCGTTGATTGCCGCCTATACCTGATAGTCAGGATTAATATCCCCAGTGTCTTCAACATCAAGATAATGGTTATGATAATACAGACTAGAAGTAGAAGAGCTGACCGTAGAAGGATCAATCAGGTCATACTTCACAATCTTCATCATAACGCCGTCATCAGGACGTTGAAGCTGCAAAGACATCGAGAAAGTTGACGGGTCACCGTCCATAAAACGTTTTACAAATAACTCGCTACGTTATTTCCTGCGTTTCCGCAGGGCTCAGACTATATCTTCACCGTTTGAGGTGCCATGCGCTTCGACCCGCTTGGGCCTACTCTACTCGCTTCCAGATTTGGGGTTATCTGTGTTTTCGATAGTCGTTGAACCTTCCGCTTGCGCGGCTTGGCTGCTGATTGCCGTCGTCTTTACGCTACGGTTTCCAGCAATTCACATGGTTTAAGGAGACCAACGCTTTTCCGAGCCCGAGCCTCCATGGTGATAGTGTTTTCGCTAGTCACTTTCATTTACATTCACATAAAATCGCTAATTTTATGTCGCTTTCGCTGCTCTACGTTTCCGTAGAGATTAGACTATATCTTCATCTTTTTAAGATGTGTAACACTTCCATTACCAATCACTTGTAATGTACTTCCTTTAAAGGAATAGTCGTTGAACCAGAAAATCTGGCTGCTGATTGCCTATTCTGCGGCATTGCGCCACAAATTTTATCAATTTTTAAAACATTCACGCCTGTTATGTCTAACTACGTTGTAGTTTGATAAACTTTAAGGTATCCCAGCAATTCGTTACATAAAAACATAATAATTTCTTATTATGCGACCAAAATTTTTTTTAGCCTTAGGGAAAACGAGCTGGAGGACATTTACATTTACATATATTCGTTACATATATGCCATGGGGCTTTGGCTTTCACCAAAGATTAGACTATATCTTTATCTCTTAAAAAGAGATAGGTAACATTTCGATTCACTTTGAATCTACTCCTTTCGGATAGTCGTTGAGCGTTTGTCCGCGCGGGAACACTCCGTTGCTGATTGCCCATTGTTTTATCTCAATAATTTTTAAACATTCACGATTGTTGTTACCAACTGCGTTGTAGTTTATTGAGCTTTAGGGGTTTCCAGCATTTAGTTACCTTTAATCGAGTGGCTCACGCCACAAGTGAGCTATCATTTAACTCATCCTTACCAGTATCGTTGTTTCTAGCATAAGTCAATAAATGTTATCGTTTCTCAAACTTCTTTAACTTTCGTCAAAGTTCAGACTATATCTTCTCCTTTGCGAGGAGGTTGGCGCTAATTCCAGAGAATTTAGGAATTTTTAGTCGTTGAACCTTGAAGAAATTGCTTCGCCGCGGATGTTATATCCATTGGGGATTACAGTGTTATATTGTTCAATAAAACTTTCTACAATTTTATATAACAATTCTTTCTTAAACTCCCCTAATATTTCAACATCAAAATTTTCAAAACCATATTTCAAAATGGCCTTATAAAAAATTCTTTTGTTTCGATACAGCTTTCCACGCTTTCCGCTACTTTTTATAAGTGATTTTGTTGTCTATCCTATGTAGCTTTTCCCATTAGGACTTGTATACATATAAACAAAACCACAATCTTTTTGCGGAAATTGGAACTTGTCTACCACAATTTCCTCCTTGGCTACTGATTAGCATATTGCATAATGCAACTTAGCTTCCCAGTAATTCACCAACTTTTCACTGGAAACAATTATGCTACTTTATCTCCAGTGCAGTAATCAACAAATGTTATCGTTTCTTAGACTTCTTTGGTTTTCACCAAAGTTCAGACTATATCTTCATTCAAATTGAATGTTCGGCGCTAGTCCCAAAGATTCTAGGGGCGTTTAGTCGTTGAACCTTAAATGCTTTGCATTTCTTGGCTGCTGATTACCACCGTCTTTACGCTGCGGCTTCCAGCAATTCACCGAATTGATTTTGATATATTTTAATTCCCTCAGCAGTTCGCATTACTGTAGCTAACGAACCCGGGAACGACGCGGCGTTCACATCAATGATGGAACCCTCGCATTTCAGGTCATATGTGCAGAAATACTTGTCGCCCTTCACAAAGGTTGTCGCTACTTTTCCATCCTACTCATAAAACTTAGGATTGATTTTACGATAAGTCTTACCACCAGGAGCGGTGTAGAACGGAAACCAGCCACTATTATCACTTGCGACATTAGAACTAGTTGTCTTAACAGTTTCCCATTTCGGAACAGTGGTATCTGTAGCAGTAAAGATTTCAGTCTTCATGATGAAGGCCTTGTTATCTTTGCCATACTCCTTCACAGACCCATCGCCGAACATAATCATTCATATTCACTTGAAGTCGTTAACTTCAAATCGCTTTCGCAGCTTTAACTTTCGTTAAAGATTAGACTATATCTTAATCCATTTGGATTTGTGCTGTTTCGAAACACTTGTTTCTACTCTTATACAAGATAGTCGTTGAGCCATTTTACTTTCGCACGAAAAATGGTTGCTGATTACCCAATCCACAATTTTTTCAAACTATCACACCCAATATTTCTATTCATGTTGTAGTAATTGTGGCTCTAAGGGCTTCCCAGCAGTTAAGCACATTTTCTCTATTGATTTTTCAATAAAGGACCAATTATTTTAGCCATGGACTTAGCGGAGAACAAAGCATCTTCAATGTCTACTGTAATATCCTTATTGCTATCCCAAGTAAGCAGAATAGCATTACCCTTACCACCACGAGCCTCGTTAGTCTCAGCGGTAACTTCGGTTGTGGAAACTTTCAGGGAATCGGAAAACAGAACAGGTCTAACAGGCTTACCTCCCTCTCCAATTTCATACATTGTGAAATCGAAGACTTCTTTAATGCCATACTTATCCAGAATACTAGCCATAAATAGCCTCCGCTGTTTTAAATTTTCATTTATCTATATTAGAAATCCAGTATTTGGGCTTTGCCTTTTTCGAGCCAGCAAGCTAACTTTGGACATCAAGACCAAACTTTTCCTTATTTTGGAACATGGCCGCAATTTCCGAAATGCTCGCATAGCTCATCTCTCCGATATTAAGAGGTGTTATCCCAATCCCCATACAACAAATTGATGCCAAGCGCGTAAGAAAAGTTAAACTTTTTTTATCTTTAGCGCTATTTTTTGCTTTTATGCGGTCGCGATAACGAGATTTAGCTTTCATTCGTGTAACACGGATGTCTTCTCCTTCGGGTGGCTTTTCGATTTGTTTTTCACCGACCGCCGCGCGAATTAGATTTTGAAAATCAAAGAATTCATCTTCTTCCAAAAAGACTAAATCTTCCAACTTTTTTGATTGCTCCAAAAGAGTTTGCAAATCCCCAATTACCAGTTTCTTTAAATCATAAAGAAAAGTCACATCTTCGTGACAAAAAAATTGAAACGCAGCTTTAATTTTTTCTTCTATTTGTTTAGAGTTATAAGCATTTATAAACAAAAATTCAAACGGTGTTGGAATTCTATCTACTTTTTGTTTTCTATCATAGCCTAGTAACTCGTCCTCAATTTCTTCTTGAGAGTAAGTTAAAAGGCGATTAAAAATCTAAAAATCTGGCTTTAGGATGTCTTTCACTCGCGGCGGATAAACTTTTATTTTGTCTTTGAATAAAACAGGTTCGCCTATAAAAAACGATTCTTCAATCATAACTCGTAATCTCAAAAATCATTTCATAACAAGAAATTTCTTCTGTCAAGAAATTCAAAGAAAATCCGCGCGATCTCAAACGTCCTAAACCATTTACTTTTTTGCCTTTGAGAGAATCTTCTATCGCGCCCATAATCGCGAACGGGCGCAAATTAGAATTCTCATCTTTTATAAACCACTGTGTCATTGGCACAAAAACTTCTATACCAATGCGCAGATTTTTAAATTCATCGTTTTCATTTGAAGTTCCTTCAATGACACGAAGTGAAATTAACGACTGCGCCGTCTCTTTCGGACCAACACGCGGCACAATTTTTATCAGCTTTTCAAATACTTCACTACGCTTCTCTTCCGGTGATAAATAAGGCTGTTCATAGGGGTCTTTATCTGTATAATATAACAAATTGACCAATTCATCATTCTGAATCAATCGATTCATTATTTTCCTCAGGTTGTCGCCCACGTCTCGGCAATTCCTAACCACCTAAATCACCTCCATTTTCAAGCCAATAAAAATCATCTGCCTCGGATTCACATTTGCGCCGTGGCGGCGCAGAATTGTCTCGTAAATAAACAGGATCAATTGTTACATAAAGAACTCCTGGTGTAGATTGCAAATCGTAACCAGTTACAACATATCCTTCACGAGTATCACCCTCGCCAACTTCAAGATAAACATCTTTTTTAATGCCAGAGTTAAACGGCATAACAAAGAATTGAGATTTCAGATTTTCACCATAAATTGTATTCATACGGCTTCGAGATTTTATGTCGTCTTTTAACATATTATTCTCTTGGCCATACATATACGCCCAACTTTCACATTCATTGCCGCTTCTGTCTTTCCATGTGATATAGTGGGTCATTCGCAAAACAATATAACGATTATAACCGCTTGCTTGCATTTGCTCCAAATAATAAATCATCCACGGAGTCAATTCTTTGTCTTTATTCGGAATCATGAGAACTGTTCCATTAGGGATATTATCACTTACTCTCGTAAGCAGATAAGCCGTTGTTTCAGTTTCATCTTGTTTATAACGCTCAAGAGTTGCCGCAATCTCATCACCACCATATTCAAATTCAACTCGATAAACACTTTTAAGCAACTTTTGCTCAAACTAGCGTTCGCGCTGAGTTTGAATACGAGATTGATAATCTAGCCCATATCTATTTAGCCGCTTCAAATAAACATCATCAAAATAGTCGCCCATTCAATCACCACCCAACAAAGTCATACAATCAAAAATTGTACTCCTAAAATATTCATATTTCAGATAGCGCAATGAAGACAGCTTGTAATACAGAATATAGTAATTGATGGTTTTGCGACTATCATCCCATCCTTGAAGCTCGATAAGGATAGAGTCGAGAAATTTTTCCCATTCCCTATCCTTTTCATATTCACATAAAAGACCAAAAAGTTTGTTTTTTAATTTGTTATTGTAGCCTTCAATTGCCGCGTCAGTCACAGACCATCACCTCCGCCGCAGTCTTCACGATTGGGGTTATAAGGACATGAATAATCAAGACAGGCTTGACAATTATGGTCACAACCAAAAATATGGCTTTGGTCATGTTCGTAATCTTTTGGGTCTTCTGGAAATTCTGGGCTGTAATGAGGATAATCGGGCTTTTCAGGCGGCTTCGGCTTTTCGGGCTGCGGCCTGTGGTCATGTCCAGGCTTAAAATCATGTTCATGGTCATGGTCATGGTCAAAATCAGGCCTGTCCCAATCAGGCTTATGATTGGGGTCGTGCGGATCGTACGACCCATGATGACCATGCGGATGGCGCAATTGCGGCTGATGTTCATAATCAGTCCGCGGAGGTTTGGGCCTGGGGTCTGGATGATTATGCGGGTCATGAGGATTATGAATCAATGGCCTATCATAATCTTCGCTAAACGCGCCGGGCGGATAAGTTTCTGGATGCGCTTTTCTATGCTTATTCGAATTATCAAGCCCAGAAGTCGCAAGTTTGTGATAATGATATGAACGCCCTTTAATAGAACGATAATAAATACTTTCAAGCGCAAGCGCAGATTTACGCTCCGCCGTCAAAGTATTAACCAACTTATCTAACAAATTTGCTTGTGAAAAATCTCTTTCTTCATAAAGCGGCTTAATGTTTTCCCAAGTCATGATACAACGATTAAGCCATTCACACTTCATATATGCGGCCAAAATTTGAATTTCTTCGTTAGACAAGTCATCATCAAATCCATATTGGTCGTGTTCAAGAGACTTTCTCGGAAATTTAAACCACGGTATTGCCGCGTCCAGCAATTCTTTCCAGTCTGCTTCAACCTCGTCTTTAAGCCATGCGCCCCATTCATCTTCAAGAATTCGAACCAAAAAAGCCGAATAAACCTATTTTAACGGGGTAGCCATTTAAATTACCTCCGAGGATTGCTGTTATCGTTAGCGGGCAAAGGCTCGTCATTTTTGCGCTTCAAATTGATAGCAGAAATAACATCAACGCCGTAAACTTTCTTCATAACATCGGCTTTTCTCATGTCACTACACTCGTGCGCGATTGCATACTCAATCACATTATACTGCTGCTCACGGCTCAAAGCCTTGAAAACTTTCTCAAATTCCCACTATTGCTTCTTGTTAAGATAATCATCAATTTCGGCATCACTAAGCACAATTACATTCGCAGTGGCTTCATTCTCTTCCGGCGCGGCTTCAAGACCAAGCTCCTGCCGCAATTCAGCATCTTTAATAAAAAGAATACCATGAGTAAACAAATACTCTACACCGGGTTCATAAAACGCTTCTGCCAACTGCTCTCTATCAATCAGATTCTTCGCACCTTTATTATTCCAAACTTTAATAAGTCGCAGTTCGGGCAGATTCAAACTTGTAGTGCCGCTAACACAACTTACCACTTCAACTTTCTTTCCCATAATGAAAAAATTCTCCTTTTACTCCTAAAAATTAAGTGTGGGAAGGGAGCAATCCCTCCCCACACATTGGGTTTACTTTATTTTTAGTTGGCACCCTGCATTGTCTGCGTAATGCCAGTATTCTGATAAATGCACCAGTTATACTGATTGAGAATAGCCACACCCATCTTGCGGTAGGTGTAAATCTCAATAGCCTGATCATGAAGCACTCTATCCCAAATCTGCGTCTGCCCTTCAAGAACAACCTTGATAATCTTCTCGCTGCCAGTAGGAAGCACATAAGCAATCTGAGGGTCGATAGTCGTAGTCTCGTTGTTGTTGTCAACATAGGACTGCGGAATCTGCACAATAGGAGTGCCACGGAACAACTGGATATAACCAGTGTTATGAATGGCGTCAATGTCATTAGGATGATACACCCCGCCATAATTGCCATTCGCGGGCACAGGAACGATAGCGTCAGGCCCCATAGCCGCAACGAACTCGGGCGGCGCAAAAATCACAGCACCAGTGCCATAGGACTTCGCAATAGAGCAGAGCTTGAACATCTTATCAGATTCAAACTTATTGGAAGTCACCTTATTAGCAGAAGGACGGCCAGTCGCGTTCAGGGACGCGCGCAGAGCCTTCTGAATTTCACCGTAAACAGCCTGAACAGCACTATCGGTAAGCACATCGACATATTCAGAAAGTGTCTCAACGCCATCAAGCATGCGCTCAAAGTCGAGGGTCGCGCCGCCACCGATAGCCTGAACGGACACATCAAAGGTCTCACTATCAAGTCTAAAGGTTTCGTACACACCAGACAGACCAACCTGTGTAAGGAACTGTCTCGCGCGAGCCTTGCCGATAGGACGGCGAAACGCCAGCTTCTGACCCTGCTGTACAGTAATAACCTCCGCGACGGCGGAAAGCTAATCAGTAATACGACCAGGCTCAACCTCATCAACAGCCTGTGTAACCACTTCATAAATGTCATATCTATTCTTCATGAACAGATTGATACTGCCGCCAACCTTGCGCAGTTCCTCGGCAAGAGCATCATTAACATTCTCAATAGTATAATTCTCAGGAGCGGTCTTTTTAACAGCATTAAGAGCCAACTCTTTCATGATTTTAAAATCAGCCATTATTCAATACCTCCTTCAAATTATTCACCCGCCGCAATAAGATGCGGGTCAAGAACAATAAACTGAGCAGCAAACTGACCATCAGGCATTGTGAAAGGCTTCACGACCTTGAGGACAACATCCGCAGTGGGCGCGGTCTTTGTCAACTTGATAGCACCAGTATCAGCAGAAATAGTACCATAAAGAGGTGTGGTTGCCGCAGCCTTAACAGCAGTCTCAACACCAGCATCGTCAGTTAGCTCACTCTCATCATAGGCGAGACAGTTCGTAGTAAACTTATCACCAATAGACAGATAGCCGAGACGAGGCAGAAAATCATTCAGACCAAGTTTAAAATTCTTAAGCCCGGTCTTATTAGTCTCATAAAGATGCTCTGCACTATAGTTAATAGCAATCAGAGCGTCCCCAGTCTTGGGGAGTTTAACAGTCCTCTTGACGGGATCAATCGACAGAAGCATACCATTTTCAGCAGGAATCTTAGCAAAATCGGTAGCATCGAGCTTGCACTGGGCTTCAACTCGACCGTCCCTGCGAAAGGCGCAATTGTTGATTTCCAACTGACCATAACCGTCAATAGTATATCTCTTGTCAGCCATTCTAATTCCTCCGATTATTCTTATGCTTTTGTCTTTCGAGGTATTCTTCGATACCATTATAAGAGGGCTCTTCTTTTACAACATAGCCAACCTTGGGAGCAGATTCATTCTTCGAGAACAAATCCTTCGAACTAGAAACCAAAGCATAAGCCAATTCTTTATCTAAAGTAAGCACATCAAAGTCTTCAAGATGAGAAGAATAAGTGTTAATTACATCCTCACCAAGCAACTTTGTATATTTTTCGAGAGTGGATTTCTTTTGTTCCATCTCTACATTTTTCTTGTAGTCACGAAGTGTCTCAACTTCATTAGCCACTTCAAGCTAAGATTTAAGAGTTTCTCCACATTCAACCAACTTCTGTTGAAGTGAATTCAAATCAAGTTGAAGTTTTTCATTTTCAGCGGTGAGAGCAGTAACCTGTTCTCGTGCCGTCTATAAATCAGCCACAGCAGTTTCCTACTGTTTTGTATAAGCGTCAAAGATTTTGTAAGCGTCATCAAGGCCATCTAAAGAATCGAGAATGCGAGCCGCAGCTTCGCGAATTTTCTCGAAGATAGGCTCCTCTGTCTCTTTTTCAGGCTCGGGCGCGGACACAGTTTCAGTTTCAACTTCCTGCGCCGGCTCATTTGAGTTTGCGTCTTCGGTTGAATTCTCCACAACAGCACTGCCGTTTGTTTCTTTCTCGGCCTATGCCGCAAAAACAAGATTTCCTTCAACCGCGCCCTCAAAATCAAAGACGTATTTGTTTTCCTCATTAAGCGAATATCCAATCTTCAAAAACTTTTTATCCGCCGCATTAAACACATTAACGTATTCATCCGCGACATTCAGAATCGAATAATTGGCATTCTCAGAAGATTCATTCAACTAAGCTAACAGGAGAGACTCTTTTTCATCAGCAACACTATTTTGGTCCACTGAATCATTTCCTCCTTTGTTTACTTCTTTGCTAATTCCATCAATTTCTTTCAAAATAGATTCTATTGAGTTCTTCAATGTGTAGAAAGCGGCACCCTCAAAACATGGTTCAACGGCATTACCAAGCACTTGAAGCGCAAGGCATTTACCCTCATCAAACACATACCATCTCCGGCCATCTACGAACTTCCACTCACCCCGAATAGATTGTGCGTAAATTTCCATCGACAACGCTTTCGTAGAGATTGACTCTGCTTCACGATACAGCGCGGTAAATAAAAGGACATCTACACAAGCATAGACACGAGAGATTCCATCCTCATCTAAATGTGATTCCCACTTTAGATTATAGTTCTCGGGAACTATGCCGTATACTTTACCATCGTCGCGCGAAGCACCATGATCGCTATAATCTCCTTCTTCGGCAAGAAAAATGCCTTTGATAGGAGTATAAGCCATCGAACTCAAAAATTGATCAGCAAACTCATCTGTGATATATGTTCCGTTTCTATTACCATACTTGTAAAAAATTCTACAACGGCATTTTGAAATCGTATCATTATATCTTTCTAATTTTCCATAAACAGAAATAGGAAATTCATAAATTTGTGTATTCACCATAAATCATTCCTCATTCTGTCTGATTATCGAGGGAAGTTTCGTTTTGAATTGTCTTATCCGCTTTCTCTTCTTCTGCCTTTTTAGGCGCGCCAACTGGATTCTAATCTGCGCTCGGCGCGGAAATACCAGATTGCGTATATGAAGAAGAAAGTGGCACAAGTTTTTGTGTAAGTTTTAGCACATTGTTTTCTAAGTCTTTAAGACTAAGCAATTGCCGCGATGAAAAACCCATCGCTGCGGCGGGCAGCAAGAAACTATAACCAGAACTCGCCAATTTAAAGGCGCTATCTACGTAATCCTGCTCATTATAAAGTGAAACTGGCAAAAATCGATACTCAAAAATGAGAGATTTATCGCCGCACACTTTATTAATAATCAAACTAATCAACGATGCAATTTTGTCTGCAAAACTCATCATAAGCGAAATATCGTTTTTGATTGAACTTTGCAAAGTAGAACTACCGGTCGAAGCAAAAATTTGACTTGATACGCCCGCAGTAGAATAAACATTATTCAACAATTTTTCAATTGTTGTATTTACCTAGTCAGAAGAAGTCTTGGAGGTTATTGCTTCTACATCCGCATAAGTCGTTAAAACACTGATGTTCCTATTGCCCCGTAACATCTGTACTGCGCCTTCATGAAGCTCCTCAGCTTCGGGCGGTTCAAGTACAAACCTTCCATCATCCAAATGCGGAATATGTTGAACAATAATTTTTCTGGTTTCGTCTAAGTCTCTTTCTTTTTCAATGTCCAATCCATCTTCATAGCGAATAATCGCCGGGATTGTACTCAAAAACAAAGGTGTTCCATCAAGAAGCGGAAAACAGATTCCCATATCAGGCGGAATCAAAATCCAGCCAGTATCTCTCTTTCCGTTTTTCCATTTCTTATAGGCTTTAGACACAAACTCTGGATAAGATTCCAAAGTCACCTACAAATCTTTGCTCTTTAATGAATCAAAGTATGCTAAATTAAATTCAAGAACGTCTCTTCCCTGCAAATCTTTGAACCGATTTCGGCAAAACTTTGAGGGCAATTCAAGTATCGAGAAGTGATTCTTTTCAAGCTCAATTAGCAATCCATAATAACTTCCTTCTATTAGGGCCTTTAGGCTCATCGTTGTGGCCATGTCAGATACTTTTAATGTATCTGTGAACTCGACCGCAGCTTCGTACTTAGTTTGGAGTCGGCTATTGGAGAGACGCCTGCCCGCTACTGGATTCGGTATTAAAACTCCAGAATAAGTCAGCAAAGTTGCATAATGGGTCACAAGTTGTCTATATATTCCACTAATATTATAGAAATATCTGGATAGTCTAATTTTTTGCTCTAAAGAGCCACTATCTATGATACTTGTAATCTCTTCAAGAGTATATCGTTTGCAGCATCTATGATGCCAGCATTCGACTTCTCTTTCGCCAAAATATCGGTCATTTGTTACAACCATTTTTTCTTTGGCTGATTTATAGGAGGCAAGATTAAAATTTCGAAGATTTTCTTCCAATTTAAGTTCCTCCTGTAAAGAAAATCAAACGGCGAGGTTTGGAATCTGTTCTCTACCGTTGCTTTTTCAAATACTCTTCTTCTAGCTCTTTAAGCCGCCAAAGGCCATAAGCAAAAGAATAGTATTTATCGTCAGGAAATCGTGTGTTAATGGGTTCCAGGATTACATCGTTGCCTGTGCGTTTCATACGAAGATTTCCCATTTCCTCAAATAGACGGGTAGTAAGCTCGTGTGGCATAAGACGGCGCACTCGACGCTCAATTGGCATCTTTTGACCAGCCTTTGTAGCCAATAATTCACTTTTTGCTTCTTGCTCTTTGATAAGGAAACGTACCTTTCCAGAATGGAGCCAAGAAAAAACATTGCCGTTTATTTGAGACTTGAGGCCCTAATTTGCTTTAATTGAATAAAGAATTTTTTGAGCTTCGCGCGGTTGTATGCGCAAATAATCTTCGCTGTTTGAAAAACCATAGGCAGGTAAAATCGAGCCATCTTCATCGTTTACCTGCGTTTTGATCATTTCATCGCACAAACCAATTCCTACAATACTTTCAACGCAGTTCGTTAATCTGCGCCCGTTTTAAAACTGCTGTATATTACTATACAGATAAGACTATATCTTTGCTTCTTTGAAGCATCCCCTTTTTCGATTCACTTGAATCTACGCTTTCGCTAGTCGTTGAACGTTTTCGCGCGGAAGTGTGCGCGAAATTCGCTGCTGATTGTCCCTAAGGGATTTTCCAGCAATTAAAGGGATTATAATGACCTAAGTTGTTAAGCCATTTGCGTCAATTACTACGCTGATTGGATCGTATTGCATAATTATCTTCTTTAAATCACGCGCCTGAATTTCGAATGGTTTCGTTTCAGGGGAACGACCAAGAATATAAATGTTTACGACACTCGCGCAGTAACCACGCAAGGAGACATTAACACGGAAAACCGTGACGACTGTTTGATCGTGGAGTCTACCTACGTCCACTGATATTAAGTAGAAAAAGTTAAGTCCCACTACACTTTTTTTGTGCCACTCGGGATTTTTTATTTTCCGATATTTTTGAAGTTTGTCATAAGAGAACCAAGCCTCTTCACTGCCGCCGCGCCAGATTGATAAATCAATTATGTTTCACAAGTTCGTTACGCTTGCTTCGCGAAAATCGCGACACTTACACTACATAAGTGTTCAGACTATATCATGCGCGGATTCGCGCTTTCCTTTTTTCGATGCACTTGCATCTACTTTAGTCGTTGAACCTTTTCCCGCGCGGGAATTTGGCTGCTGATTGTACAATTTAGTCTTTTTTTAAGCGTTCACGTCTACCTTTTCAAGTTGCGTTGTAGCAAGACTAATTTAAGCACTTTCCAGCAATTTAAGAAATTTATACAGGGCTATATCTAACTCTGTCGCAAAACTCTCTTCATTAAAAGATGGATCCATTTTCAACTGCTTGATGTAATCTTTTGTTGTAAGTCCGTACTTCATCGGCACTCTATAATCGCATCCATAGCAGATTGCATTTTTGGGGTCAATGATTCCCAACTCAAAGACATTCAGCATTTTTTCGTAGGCAAATGAGCCTTTCACGCCAGCAGAAGTCATAAAAATGATTTGCTGATTCGGTTCTTTTGGATTGATGGTTCCATCAGGAAGAGTTCGAGAAACGTTTACCAGCGGCAGCACGACACTTGAAATTGCTTCTTCATCGCAATCTCGCGCCTCATCTATCAGACCACTGTTTGCGCGTTTACCACGTGTTGTATCATAAGGCCCGATAACATCAAATCGACTTTTGTTCTTAAAATTAAGAGTTACATAATCGGGGCCATAGTTGCCAGGCAAGTCTTTCAACTCCCAACCAACTATCTCTTTTTTGAGAAGTGGCCACCATTCAAAAATTTCTTCAAGTTTTTCTTTTGAAACTTTAACTGCCTGTTTGATTGAATTCGCGCAGATAAAGCGCTTTGAACCAGGCACAAAGATACATTGCAAAATTAAAGCAAGAATGATGATAAATGATTTTGAAAATCCACGCGGCGCGGTAATAAAAATGTTTTTATAACGCATTGCCGCGCGCAGCATGAAACGCTGATATGGATAAAGTCTTATGTTAGAATGAGATGGAGTAATCATATCCAAAAAGAGGTCAGGATAAGCAGTGAAATACTGTGCTAATCGCTCAATGTTTTGCTCATTCTTGATAAGATAGTCGGAAGTTAAAACGATTCCTTTTTCGACTGGCGTTCCTTCGCGCATTCCAATGTTTACACTCGCCGCGGCAGTATCATCTTCATCATATCTCAAAATTTTTAAGACGTTTGAATTATTTTCGATTTTACTCACCTCCAATTAAGCGGGAGGTTCTTCGTCTTCTGGATTAAATTCTTCTTTGTCCAAAAGTTCTTCATAACCGCTTTGTTCAAAAGCATCTAACTTAAAGCCAGAATCATCAACGCCATAATAACTGCTTTCTTCAATGCTGTCATCATCATAGTTCTTCAAGGCTTCAAGCCGACGTGCGATTTCATCAGAGATTGTAGTCTCGTTTGTGTAAAGCCGCCGCGCGAAAGACTGATAATTTTGCATTTCTTCGTCAATTACATCTTTTTTAATTCCATCATAGTATGGGTTATGCCAGCCGCGCTTTTCACACCAGCGAATCAACTCTCCAATAGAGTCAAAATCATTCAAGTTTTTAACGTTTTTAGGTGTGAAATCTGCGATTTTTACCAGCTTTTCATAAGAAGACAAAAGCTTGTCTACATCTTCGCCCTAGCGAATGCGGCAGTCAATCTCATAAGAAAGTTTGCATAATTTGAGACCTTGGTCACTTTGAAGGACACCATTAACATTTTGCGTCGCAAGTAACCCATTATACAAATTATCAAGATATTGTAAAGCCGCATCATCGTAGTTGGGGCCAAATTTTTCAACGAGTTTTTGGCGGCGCTCATCAGTCAAAAGAGGAAGTTCTCTATCGAGTTTTCCAGCCGCTTCAAGTTCCTTGAATTTGTTATTCCATGTTGACCAATCAAGCCCCTAATCATTTTCTTTCCCATAATAAAGAGCCGCATAAATTGCGAAGGGATTGCGCGGATTGCCGCGTTTTGTGTCTTCCCAAAAGTAGGGAACAAATGGAATATCAACCAATTGGCACATTTTGTCCACGGCTTTCCAACTATATTCATTTTTGCGCAAAGAAGAGTCAATACAATTGTTACACACCGAAAGATAACCATCTGGAAAGAAAACTGATTTAGTTTTTGTAAAGCCACTAGTAGGATAAGCTCTTTTACAGTAGGGGCATTCTTTTAGGATGGGTTCGTTGCGTTCTACACGTTCATTCGGCATTTTGTGCCTCCGTTTGGGCTTGGTTTACGTCCTGCGCCGGCGCATTTTGAGAAAACGAGGAATCGGTTTGCTCAAAACCGTTTTCTGATTTTGTGCCCGCGCGGAAATGTAATCCATTTTTACCAATTTTATAGACCATGCTCCAAAATTGGTCTTTGTGGTCAGATTGAGTTGCTTTGCGCAGAAGCCAAATCAAAGTTTTACGCTTTTTGCGATTCAACCCTTCATAGGCATTCAAAATGTTGCACAAAATGGCCTCACCATCTTCGCCATCTACCTTTACTCCAAGCATAACCGCAACTCCTAAGATAGAAGGGGGATCAAGTTTTAAAAGCATTTTTGTAAAATCATCAATGTACATTTTTATTCTCCTTTTCTTGCCGCGCGGCTCGCTGACAAAAGCGGCAACGATACTAAAAACCAGAAGTGGTTCGCGCGTTTTTATTAAAGTTGTGTTCATCTAAAAGCAAAAGCATTCCACAGCCACTACACTTTTTCCATGCTTCATCGTCGGCCAAGCGCTCAACAATTGTTTTGTGAAATGCTGCCGCCGCGCACACACGCTTTATCACGCGCTTTTTGAAAATTGTAGATATATAATTTTCGCTATAGGATTTTCCAAAAGACTGATTAATTGATTTCATCACCTGATAGTTAGAAAATCCTTCGAGTTTCATGCGCAAAATTTCACGCTGAGAATCGGACAAATCCTAAAAAGTAGAGTAAAAAGAAATGGTGTCGAGGAATTGTTTAAGTGTGGATTCAAGGCGCAAAAGAGATGGAGTTTCTTCGCGCAGCTCTGCCGCCGCGCCGAGTTCATTCCAATGTTTAAAAAGTTGATAAACATGTTCTTCGTTCTCGAAATCAAAAAATGGCAATTTGCGACCTGCGGCAGCCTTAGACTTGAAAGCGTTCTGGCGCGAAAGAAAGTCTGAAATTTTGCGCCACGTTAAAGTAGAAATGGTTTCTGGATTTAATTTTTCGCGCGGTTGAAAAATTGAATTTGAAAGTTCTCCTGAATTTATGAGACCAAGCGGCAAAACAGGAATATCATCGCCGAACATTAAAGGAGGAGCGGTGTATGGCAGCACCGTTTTTTCGGCGTGATTTGTTGCGACTATTGGCATTACGAAGTCCTAAAGTGTGTATTGTTCTTCGCGCATTTCGATTAAATGGTTGCGGTGCTAGGTGTAGAGACGTTGAGTCCAGTTTAGTGCTTTTTCGATTAGAACTGGTTGCTTTTCTTTTGGGATGCGCCCGCGCAATTCTTCAAAGTATGAAGTTGCGGGCATTTTGATGCCGTCAAAATTGGAAAAAATGAATTGAGGAGGAGAATTTTCATCGGGAGGTTTAGGATTTTGGGATGAATTTTGTTTCCGCGCGGAAAGAACATTGCAAAAGTCAATCAAACTTGTGCTGGATTTCTTCGAATCGCGCAAAGTTCTATCCAAAGTTTGAATAAAATTGTGGGCCGGCGCGGAAGTAAGCCGAGAAGGTGAGGAAGAATTGGAAGGAAGAGAAGAGGTGGAAAAATTGGAAGGAAGAGAAGAGGTGGAAAAATTGGGCGAATCGGGCGAATCGGGCGAATTGACGCGGGCTTTTTCTTCTTCTTCGGCTTTTGCGACTTCGTTAATCCCAAACACGTCAAAGCCGTCAAACCCCTCGAAATCTGCCAAATCTTGACTTCGCGCGCCCGAAGTTTCGCTTGAGGAGCTAATGACCTCTTCCCCGCCGCGCGAAGCGCGCGGGGCGTCTACATCTGCTTCTGCTTCTTCGCCTACGTCCTCTGCGTGTGTCCTCTACCTATAATTCTCCCTCCAAACCCTACACATAAACTCTTCTGTGTCAATCCTTTCCCAAAGCTCCTCAAACTGCCGCCGCATTTGGGGGTTGTCGCGTGTTGCGCGGCGAGCTTTTTCGCGTGAAAATTTCGATGGGCGCGGGGAGGTGCTCAGCGGCGAAATCTCCGCCAGCCGCAATTCCATTGAATCGGATGTCTCCTGCTCTTGAAGTTGTTCGAGCGAAACAAGCGCGCGATGACCGCGACTTTTGAGTTCGAATTCGTGTTTTTGGTGGCCGGTTTTGCCGTCAGAATCTTTGCCCCACAAAATGAACTCCTAGAGCAAATTCAGTTGGGCGGAAGAAAGCGAAGAAGCATCGAGATTTTGGAGAAGAGAGGAGACGTGGGTTGAACGTTCGGTTGAGGTTTGGAGTGAAAAATCGAGAGGAAGAGAAGAAGGAGAAGGAGAGGTCGATTTTGAGCTTTTTTCTGCCATATTTTACCTCCTTTTGCTTTATCTATAAAAATTATACCACATTTTTGGAGATTTTTCAAATTTTAAGGACTTTCAAAATTTAGGCTCTAGCTGTAAATGTTCTATTTTTTAGATTCTAGCTGTAAATGTTCTAGGCCGCCCATTTGTGAACAAACTGTGAACAAATTTTCCTAGAATCCACCCCGGCGTTCACAAATAATTTACAAGTTCAAAATTTTTTCACAAAATTTTAATTTTTCAATTTGTGAACTTTTTGTGAATAATCTGTGAATAATTTTTTAACTCCCCGGGATTTTTTTTTCTCTTTCCCCTAAAAAGAGAAATTTTTAGAAAATAGTCGAGTTTACAATTACGTTACAAATGAGTTACAAAATAAGGTATATTTCGGGGCGTTGTTGTGGTATACTATACACGTCCTAAAGGAAAGAATTCCACGGACAGAAAGAGAGAAAAAAGAAAATGGAAAAACTTACCAGAAAGCAAGCACAGGAAATGCGGGCGGCAAATATCGCCGCGCTGATTGACGCCGGAGCACTTGATAAATGCTTTGTAAAAGGCGGCACGAAAGACGAGAACGGGAAAATGGTAAACTGCGGCTTATATGGACGGCTAGCGGAGCTAGAAACGCATGGGCCTAAAAGCAAAAAAACAGACGTTGCCCGACAGGGCGAAAATGATTGCTACCCCGTTATAAATGGAACGCCGCACGGCGTGGAACGAAAAACGGGCGGCGGTGAAGTGGATTTCGACCGCATTAAAAAGCAGGGCTATATAATTTATAGCACTGCACCAGGTCAAAGTCAAATGTGGGGTCATGACGTCCCCCCGATTATCATGAAAGCCCAAACTTTTTTCGATACAATGGTTTTCCGCATCGGAAAAAAGAAAAGCACGGGAAACGGCGGAGGGACTTGCAATAGTGTTCAAGTGAATTCTAAAAAAGCCTACTTGAGAATACAAGAGGGGTTAGCAAGTGGAAAAATCCAGCTTTACGTCCCCGGCAAAAAATATGTGTTCGCCGACTGAAAAATCGCCTTCCCTCCCCGCTAAAAAGGCGGGGAGGGACTACACCAAAAAATGAGAGGTACGAAAAATGTATAATGCTAAAAAAGAATTTGTAACTGTTCTTGAAAAAACTGGAACCAATAGCGCGGTACAATGGTTGCTACTTGATGTGGGATACCAGGATTGGAAATACCGTGGCAACAACGACTTGATCGCCGAACTCGTCACCGAAGCGGCGCGGGAATGCCTTGAAAAATCGTGGAATCTGAAAATCTATCATCCAGTAACAAAAACTACCGCTATAAATCGTTTCCTTGTGCAAGCATATACTCGCCGCAAGGATGGTAAAATCGGTGTAAACGGTAGTACCGCTATGGATATGGGGTTTTCTGCTCTCCAATATATCTATTCTCGAATGGCATCCCCGTATGATACAAAAGAAGACCTTCAAACCTATTCGCGGCGGATATATGATATACTTGCTTTATATATGGTGAAAATGAAGAATGCGCTTACATTTTGGTGCGATAGTGATACCACTGATGAGGAATTCGAGACTAAAATAAAAGAAGCATTCGACGTATTAGACAGCCTATTCTGTGAATGGATTCCCACGGAGGTTATGGTATAAACAGTCCGAGAGGGGCGGAGAGAATCCGCCCCTCTTTTTTGACGTGCATAGCACGTCTTTTTTTTGTTGCCAAATTTTACCATTTTAAACACGTCTAAAAATTTTAAACTAACTATTATTTTTTAGACGTGTTTACGTCTAAAAATTGACATGATACGTTTACAATTCTTTCATAATTAGAATTTGATTTCCAGCGCGGCATATGGTATAATAAGATAAAGTTTAAAGCTCCGCTGCGGCGGAGAGAATGGAGAGAAAAATGAAAAGTGCTACACCCGTTTGGTACAAAATTTTGGGGGTGATTTTTGCGCTCGGTCTCACTTGGGTTCTTGCATCATTCATTGATGTGTGGTTTTCAGCTGGAACATCAAGCTGGAACCTGTTTGAGCTGATGTTGAAGCTGAGGTGAGCTGGCGCAAATGCGAGCTGCAAGGCTAGGCCGCGGCTGGAAAGCTGCGGCTTTTGCGCGCGAAAAATTAGACGTGATAACGTCTAAAAAAAAAGTTTTCTTAGAATTTTCTAAAAGTTTTAAATTTAGACATAATTGTGTTATTGACTTTTCCCTAAAATTGTGGTATAATATATATAGAAGAGAGGAGAGGAGAAAAATATGGGAATTATTGTACTTATAGCAATGTTGATAAGTAATTGGGCACTTATAAAACAATTTGATGTTGTATGGAATTCTACAATGTCGAAGAATTCAAAAGTTTATTGTATATTTTGTATGGCTATTTTATTGATTTTGTGTGACGGAATATTAGTTTATGCAATTTGGAGACTATTTCATTAAAAAAGAGAGAGAATTTTCTCTTCTTCAAAATTTTTAGACGTGAATACGTCTAAATTCACTCCCGCGCGAACACAAAAATTTCACATTTTGTTTACTTCAAATTCATTGACAAACTTGCCGACGCATGATATAATAGAATCACAAAAAAACTCGAAAGGCAATCATCATTATGTCTCGTATACTCAAAGTCCAATATTATTTAAACATTGCACGTGATGTCGCTATGCGCAGCACTTGTCTGCGCCGAAACTATGGTGCGGTCATCGTTAAAAATGATGAAATCATTGCTACTGGCTACAACGGTTCTGCCCGTGGAGAAGCTAATTGCTGTGATATTTACGATACTTATCCTCGTTCTCACATGACACATAATTCCGGCGATTATTCTAACTGTCCTGCTGTTCATGCCGAACAAAATGCTATGCTATCCGCTTCTAGGCAATCCATGCTTGGCAGTACATTGTATCTCGTTGGTTTTGCCGCCGCATGATTCTCAACAGTGGAATTGAACGTATTGTAACCGTCAATGACACTTGTATCGTATCGAAAGAACGTAAAGATTTTTAAAAGAAAAACATTTATAATTTATTCATTAACTTTTTACATAAAAAAAGAAAGAGAGAGTTAAAATGAAAATTGCATCTAAATCCGAAATGATAAATAATTATATTAACAACCATTCCGACGCGCCGGACACAAAATTGTCTTCTGATATGCTATATTATGTTTTTGAATTGGTTTTAAAAAATGCATTAGAATGGTATGCTTTTAATGCATTTGAAAAATCCGAAGGACAACTGAATGATATTATCATTCGTAGAACTGAAATACTTTTGCCGCAAATTATCGAGGCTACCGTTTCTGATCCAGTTTCACGCGCAAAAGAAATCAAAGAAATAATCGATTCTCTTTATCTCGCAGCTTTTAGAACTGCTAAACATCTTTGGAACTTAACTGAGCAAGTCGCGGAAGAGTATGTAGATTGGAAAGAATTGGATGAAGACGCCGAAAGTTATTGGGTGATTAAAACTGCCGACGAACAAGCAACTTTACTTACAAGTAAATTGTTTAGAAATCTGAGAACAATTGGAGAAAAGATTTAAAATCTTTTCTCTTTGAAAGTTTTTAGACGTGCTTACGTCTAAATTTAAAAATTTAAAACTGTTTACATTTTGTTTACATTCTATTCATTGACTTTCCGCGCGAAAAGAGGTATAATAAAATCACCAAAAAGAAGAGGAGAATAAAAAAATGAAACCTATCTCATCTGTTCTTAACGAATACGCAAAAAATTTAAAAAACGGGTCAACACCAGCTTTTAGCCAAAATAAAATTTATCATACTTTAGCAACTTATTCACAAGGCATTTTAAAAAATTGTTTCATAGAAATTTCTTCACAAAGAATTAGTCTAGAGCACGCAAAAGAATACTTTGTTGAACAGACAGAAGATATTCTTGCCTTACTTATGAAAGAAGGATATGCAAACAAAGCCGACGAATTTCTCGCCGCAGTAAATTCAATGTATGAAGATGTTTTTATTCATCTTGAAGAAAATTGGGACGAGAGGAAAGGAGGAAGTCAGATAGGTGTACTAGATTTCACAAATTTTGCGAAATGGATTTCTTCAAGATTCATGAGCAAAATAAAAGAAATCAAAAAATGAGAGCTAGTCTCTCATTTTCCCTCTCAATTTTTAGACGTGAATACGTCTAATTTTCGCGCCGGTTCATAAAAAGTTCATAAACTGTTTACTTTGAATTCATTGACAAATTTCCCATTCTATGATATAATGTATTCACCAAAGAAAGAGAGGTAATAAAAATGAAAGCAAAACATTTCCTTTGCGAAGTCCTAGAAACCATTGACGAAGAAAATTATAATCTTGATGGCGAAGAATTCATTGTAATGGCTTATACCATTCAGGAAGTAAAAAAGTTTCTTGACCGAGAATTTAACGGCTACAGAATTAAAGTTTACAAAATGCCGTTAACCGATGAAGAAGCTGAAATGTCTGGACTGGATGAATACACAGCATAAAAAAAGGAGGTAAACAAAAATGGCACAAACAACCGATAAGAAAATGACCACAACCGGCGCGGAAATGGTTTCGCGCATGATGGATATGTATGTAGAAAGACTGGACGCGACTAAGAAGGAGAAAAGTCAAGAACCCATTCATCTAAAACTCCAAGACAATATGGCCGAGTTCATAAAAACTTGCTATAAAACTTCTTCCGCCGCGGCCAAAGTAATTTTGGACGAAATGTACTATGATCCAGATATCCCACAATATTACAAGGATGCAATTAATGAAGTAAACAAAATCAAAGAAAAAGAAAATGAAAGGAAAAGGAAGTCTAATACGGCAAAGTCCACAAAAAAGAAAGAAGAAGAATTAAAAATTTCTATTGACGTATTGAAACTTCTTCCCGAAAATCAAGAATTTACCACAAAGGAATTTGCAATTGCCAACAACAAGACCACTCAAAAGGCAACTTCACTTTTGAAAGAATTGGTTAAAAAAGAAGTTATAGAGATGACTTCAAAACCAGGCGCAACCCCAAAAACTTACAAACTCAAACAAAGCAATTCCTACGAGACTGGCGCGAATTAACGCGCCTTTCTCTTCTGTAAATTTTAGACGTGATAACGTCTAGATTTCCGCGCGGTTCACAAAAAGTTCATGAATCATTTACCCTTAATTCATTGACAATTTGTCCAACTTGTGATATACTATACTCACCAAAAGAAAGAAAGGACGAAAAAATGATTCTATCTTACATCTTTTTCAATGTTGTAAACGTAATTCTCCAAACCGCCAAATCCATTCTAACAATTAAAGGAAACAAAACCGTTGCCGCATTAGCAAATGCAATTGCATATGGATTATATACTTATTTATTGGTATTGATTGCGTCCGACATCAATTTGTGGGTAAAAATTTTCGGATGCGCTGGTGCGAATTTGGTTGGTGTCTATGTTGTAAAATGGTTCGAAGAAAAGCGCGAAAGAGAAAAAGTTTGGCGTATTGAAGCAACCTTCAAAAAAATTCTCGCCTTAACTTTGCCGTCAGAATTGGAAAATGCGAATTTGTCTTACAGTGAAATGGAAGTTAATCAAGGAAATAATATTGTATTCTACATCTATTGCAAAACAAAGAAAGAAACTGCCGCCGCGAAGAAAATCGTTGAAGAATATAACGGAAAGTATTTTGTGAGCGAAAGCAAAATTTGAAACAAGAGGGGAAGTTTTCCCCTCTCTTTCTCGCGCGGATTTAGACGTGTCTACGTCTAAAATCTTTCACGCGAAGAAGAGGAGATTTACTCCTCTTCCTCGCTTTTACTGCTCTTTGCAGGCTTTGCGTTCTGGGCTTTCTTCTTGGCTTTCTCTGCGGCTTTTTCAGCTTTTTCCTTCTCCTTCATTTCGAAGGATTCCCTTTCGCCGTAGCCGTCATAGGGTTCCTTTCCTCGACCCTCTCCAAGCGGTACAGAGACGGTCACGGTTACCCATTCCTCGTTCCCTTCCTCATCAACAACCGGCATATTGATTTTGTTGGAAGCAATATAACCAATGTCTTCTCCGGCATCCTTCAAGAGGCCGACAATTTTAGACAGGTACGCGTTACGGATGTTGTTCTTGTTAGAATTCTTCATGTGGAATTCTCCTTTCGGTTTGTAGGGTTTCCTTCCCTTGATTACGTACATATTATAGCACAAATTTGAGAGTTTGTCAATAGATTTTCGAAAATTTCTTTATGAATTTTTTGTGAACACTTCCGCGCCGGGGAAAATTAGACGTAATTACGTCTAAAACTCCGCGCCGTTCACAATTTATTTACAATTTTCCCTCTTGACATTTCGGCGCGAATGTGGTATACTATATATGCAAAGGAGAGGAGAAAAAAAAGATGACAATTTGGTTTGATATGGACGGAACTTTTGTTGACCTTTACAGCGTAGAAAATTGGTTGCCAAAACTACGCGCAGAAGACCCCTCGCCTTATGAAATCGCGCTTCCTTTAGTTAATACAAAAGAATTTGAAAAACTACTCGCCGCGTTGCAGCATAGTGGCGCGAAAATTGGAATTCTTTCATGGGGAGCAAAGAATTCTACTCCAACTTATCTCCGCGCAGTTTCTCGCGCGAAAAGAAACTGGTTAAAATCCAATCTTCCTACCATAAAATGGGACAAAATTTGTATACTTCCTCACGGAACACCGAAAAACTCTGTGGCCGCGGCGGAAGATATGTTAATAGATGACGAAGAACAAAATCGAAACCAATGGAAAGGACGCGCCTTCTCTCCCTCTCAAATTTTTCAACTCATAAAATTTTCCTAAATTTTTTCTCTCTTTCAGAAAGCGGCGAGAACAAAATCTCGTCTCTTTCTGAAATCAATTTTTAGACGTGATTACGTCTAAATCCAAATTTTCCCACTTTTTCCAATTTCTTCCAAATCCGAACAAATGTTCGACCCGGCGCAACACGAACACAAACAAATGTTCGCCGCGCAATTCACATTTTGTTTACAATTTGTTCATTGACTTTTCCGCACCTTCATGGTATAATAGAGCATAACCAATTGAAAGGAAAATTAAAAAAATGAACACAAACCCACCCGAAAAAATGGACAAGCGGCACCACTATTTTCTAATTCTCGACTGTGAAACCGCAACAGTCCCATTTATCAAAGAGCTTGACAGCGCCACGCAAAAGAAAGTTTCAATGTTATGCCCGCTGATTTACAATATCGGCTGGAAAATTGTGGATTCTAAAGGACGCGAATATAATCGCCGTTCATTTCTAATTTCCGAAGTTTTCAGCAATCCCGATTTGTTTAATACAGCCTACTACAAAGACAAACGCCCACTTTATATTTCCGCGCTTTGCCGCAAATCCATTGACATTGTAACATGGTTTCAAGCCCGCGCGAAGCTGATAGCAGACATTGAAAAAGTAGAAGCAATTGGCGCGTACAATGCCGCATTTGACTACTATAAGGCAATTCGCTTTACAGATAGATTTATTGAAAAATCATATAGTACAAACTTTATAGAATGGTATGAACAACAACGCGCAAAATTTGTAAATGCTCCGGCGCGGAAAAGCAAATCAAAGCCCAAAAACTCAAATCAAAAAGAAGACTTCACTTTTCACGGAATCAAAGTCCCAATTTTTGATATTTGGTTTCTAGCTTGTAAATATCTAATGAATACAAACAAATACCGTGATTATTGCCTTAACAATAACCATTTATCCGAAAGCGGCAAATACTACAGTACATCGGCGGAAACGGCATATCGCTTCATAAAACAAGATGAAGACTTCAACGAAGCGCATACAGCAATCGAAGATGCAGACATTGAAAGTGAAATTCTCGCGCACATCCTCAAAAAGAAAGGAAAAATCGAAATCGGGATAAAGCCCTTCCCATTCCAACTCGTGGGCAAGGTTGAATAGAAAAAAGGGAGAGGGTTCTCCCCTCTCCTCCCGATTTACTTCCGCGCCCGTTCACAAAATTGAAACATTTTATTCACAAATTGTTTACAATTCAAGACTTGCAATTTTCGCGAGAAAGTGGTACAATAGATACATCAAAAGGAGGCCAGAAAAATGACAATTTACAACGTAAAAATCGCGGCAGAACATAGAACCGGAGTTACGGATTCGGTATATCATTTTGACAGTGCCCGCACGGCAGAAGCATTTGTAGAGGGCGCTCTCGCGCTTATGCGGGCGCAATGGCAATGCACTTTTGCGGTTTTCGAAAGCAATTTCAAACAGTACACAAAATTTGACATTGACAGTATAAACGAACTCAATCCCGGCGAACTTGAAATAGATGGGTTCCCGGATGTTCTTGCCACAATTCATATTGGGACAGAAACCTCAAGCGAAAAAGCCAGTTATAGCATTTCAATTTCAAAATTTGATACATTTTAAACTTAGAAAGCGGCGGGAAATTCGCCGCTTTTCTGTTGTTTGATTTAGACGTGTTGCGGCGATCCAGATTTTGGAAGAAATGCCAAAATTTACCATCGCGCGGGAAAAGAAAAAGAGGGGTTAATTCCCCTCTTTCTCCTTTGCAGCTTTTGCGGCTTTCTGCGCGGCAATCTTTGCGGCTTTTTTCTTTGCCGCCTCTTCGAGTTTTGCCGCCCGTTCCTTCTGCCGCATTTCATACGATTCGCGCTCACCGTATCCATCGTACGGCTCTTTGCCATGGTTCGCGCCAAGCGGCACAGAAACAGCAATTTGAAGCCAACCTTCGTTGCCCTCTGCGTCAACAACGGGATAATTAATCTTGTTGGAAGCAATGTACCCAACATCTTCTCCGGCATTCTTCAATTGTTCAACGATGGCGGCGAGAGCGGCATTTCTTTTTTCGTTCATGGACTTCATAGATGTTCCCTTTCTGGTTTGAAAAGTTTTCCTTCTTTTTCTTTTATGTCTTCCTCTCTGGAAGCATATATAGTATACCACAAATGCCGGCGTAAATATAGCGTTTTGTGTGACCAGAGTGTGAATTTTTTGTGTTTGCGTGCAAGAACACGGAAACCAAATTTTGGGGCAGTCTAGAGGCCGCTAGAATTGCCAAAAAATGGTATGTCGGGAAGGGCGCGAGGAGAAAAATCCCGATTTAGACGTGTTTTTTAGACGTGCCGCTTTCGTGCCAAATTTTGGAAAAATTTCAAAATTCTGGCGTTACTCCCGCGCGAACAAATGTTCGGGTTTAGACGTGTTTCCAAGCGAACAAATGTTCGTTTTGTTGTCAATTTTTGAAGCATGTCAAATTTTCGCGCCGTTGTGAATTCAAAACGTTGTCAAGTTTTGCGCGCAAATAAGCTGGAAAGCAAAAAGCTGCAAAATTCAAAAAAGCTGCAAAAAAGCTGCAAAAAAGCTGGAAAATTCAAAAAAAGCTGGAAAATTCAAAAAAAGCTGGAAAATTCTGGAACGGCGCAGCTGCATCCGCCTTGTCAAATTTTCGCGCGGATTTAGATCTAGATTTAGATCTAGATTTAGATCTAGATTTAGATCTAGATTTAGATCTAGATTTAGATCTAGATTTAGATTTAGATTTAGAGCTGCAAAAAGCTGCAAAAATTGGAAATCGTTTTAATCAAAAATTCAAAAATTCCAAAAAAGTCAGCAAAAATCAATTCAAAAATTGAAAAGTTTTATCAAAAAATCCAAAAAACTCAATACAACTGAAGCCTTCAAAATTTGCCCGTCGCTTCACCGCGATAGTCGAGCAGCAAGAAAACCCCCATATATAGATCTAGATTTAAATCCAGATTTAAATCCAGATTTAAATCCAAATTTAAAAATTTCCCTTTTTCCCCCTTTCCTCGCCTTCAGTTTCTTCTTCTTCTTCCCCCTTTCCCCTTTATATAGTTCCAGATTTAAATCTGGATTTTAAATTTGCCGCAGAGCGGCAAAGCTTTCTCGACGCGCCGGTTTTTTCGAGGCCGCCTAGGCGGCCCTCGAAAAAAACGACGGTCAGGGAAACGCCGCTTCGCGGCG
>CANQDA010000005.1 GCA_947591155.1 uncultured Lachnospiraceae bacterium | reverse complement strand
GGGGTCTTAGCTCAGCTGGGAGAGCATCTGCCTTACAAGCAGAGGGTCACAGGTTCGAGCCCTGTAGGCCCCACTTCGAAGAGAAGACGAAATGTTTTATTGATGTCGATATGGTTGGATCGTAATTAATTGCATTGCCGGTTAGTTACAGAAGTGAAGTGCCGATGTGGCTCAATTGGCAGAGCAGCTGATTTGTAATCAGCAGGTTATCGGTTCGAGTCCGATCATCGGCTTTCCGTTGTCCTCAAAAAGACAGCGGCCGCGTATCTGCGGGAAAATGTAAAGTTATGGATGGGTTCCCGAGCGGCCAAAGGGGGCAGACTGTAAATCTGTTGTCGACGACTTCGAAGGTTCGAATCCTTCCCCATCCACTCACTGATTTTTCAGTGAATATAATTTCATATCGCGGGGTGGAGCAGTCTGGAAGCTCGTCGGGCTCATAACCCGAAGGTCGTAGGTTCAAATCCTACTCCCGCAACTCGGTAATGATATTACCGTACATTATGCCCAGATAGCTCAGTTGGTAGAGCAGAGGACTGAAAATCCTCGTGTCACTGGTTCGACTCCGGTTCTGGGCATGTTGTTTATTTATGGGGAAGAAATTCTTCTAGCAAGAAGACTGCATTTTCCCCGTAAAGAAACAACAGACGGGACATTAGCTCAGTTGGTAGAGCACTTGACTTTTAATCAAGTTGTCGGGGGTTCGAATCCCCCATGTCTCATGGGAAGCACCGTTTCCGCGTGTGAAAGAAATGTTGGAAACGGTGTTTTTTGCATTACCCGGAAGTTGCGGGGGAACGAAGGGTTCCCAATAGTAAAATACAGGAGGGACTTATGAAGCTTTTAGCGGTAATTGATATGCAGAATGATTTTATCAACGGAGCGCTCGGCACGCTGGAGGCGGAGCGAATCGTGGGGAACGTGCGCGCGAAGATAGAAGAATATCTGGCGCGCGGCGACCAGGTCGTCTTTACGAGAGACACGCATCTGGAAAATTATCTGGAGACGCAGGAGGGGAAAAAGCTTCCTGTGAAGCATTGCATCAAAGGTACATTCGGCTGGGAGATCTCGGAAAAGGTGTATGAGGAGGGCTGCCCGGTGATCGACAAGCCTTCGTTCGGCTCGCTTGAACTGGCCGAGTACGCGGCGGGCCTTGCGGATCTGGAAGAGATCGAGGTGATCGGACTCTGCACGGATATCTGCGTGATCTCGAACGTGATGATCCTTAAGGCGAAGCTGCCGGAGGTACCGATCGTGGTGGACGCTTCCTGCTGCGCGGGTGTGACTCCGCAGAGCCATGCGAACGCATTGGAAGCGATGAAGATGTGCCAGGTGGAAATGCGGCAGTCCGACATCTGACAGAACAAATCTTCGGAAGAAAGGATACGGAGATTTATCAATGAAAGGAAAAGAGTACAGTTATAAAAAGGGCGAAGATCCGCGGCTGGACCACGATTTCGAACAGGCCTCTCAATATGGCAGGATTAAGATCGGGCGGCAGGCGATCTTCTGGAGAAGAGGGCTTGGCTGGAATTGTGTGATGCTCACGGATGTGAAGCGCGCGTTCCGTCGGATTCATGCAGTGGACACAAAGATGTGCTGCGGCAATGTCAACTTTGATACACAAAAACTGGTGCTAATCCTCAAAGAGGGCAAAGAGCTGGAGCTTGTGTTGGGAGACGGGATGCCAAAAGAGGCGGAGCTCATGTACGGAAAGCTGAAGGAGTTCGCGCCTGACCTGATGTATGGGAAGGCATAAAAAGTTTTGAGGCAGAACAGGAAACCACAAAACGGTTTCCTGTTTTTATATAGAAATTTAACGATTTTCCTTCACTGTTTTCCTTGACTTTTTGTATACCGAACGGTATATTAATCTGGGAGGCATTTTCGGATGAACAACAAAACGCTTCTTATGGAATGTGCGAAGGAACTGTTTTATGCGAAGGGCTATGACGCTGTCGGTGTTCAGGAGATCGTGGAACGGGCAGGTCTGACGAAGCCGACGCTGTATTATTATTTCGGTAGCAAGATCGGTCTGCTGAAGACGCTTCTGGAGACACGCTTTGAGCGCTATCTCTTTCAGGTGAAAGAGGCGGCGGAGGCCGAAAGCGATATCAGGGATACATTGTATCGGCTGGGAGAGATCTCCTGTGCTTTCTATGAAGAAGACAGACAGTTTTATATGCTGATGATGGCGCTGCTCTATTCCGCGCGGGAGAATGAAGCGTATCAGGCGGTGCGCCCGTATTTCGTTGAACTATACGAAAGTATTGTGCGGGCGTTCGAGCGCGAGGCCGGAAGGCTGGGGAATATGCGCGGGAGACAGAGGCAGTTCGCGATCGGGTTTCTCGGAACGATCCATCAGTATCTGTTTCTGCAGTGGGAGACAGATCCGGAGGAAAACCCGGGGAAAATCAGCGGGGAACAGATCAGCTCTGTTGTTGATCAATTTATGTATGGGATATTCACGTAAGCTACGAGCCGTGCAAAGATGCCGAATGACAAAACGACTGCTTGCAGGCGATTTTGTCAGGCGACATCTTTATAGGGCGACAGCCCGTGAGCGAAGATGCGAGAGCATCTGAGCTTGCACGGCTCGTAACATAATCAGGCGGCGGGAGCTTGCTCACGGAAGCCTGCGATTTGACGACGGATGATAGGGCGATGCTATCGCTCTCCGAAGGAGCGCGATGCCGCCCCGGCGAGGGGTCCGTGAGCGAGAGAGCGGTAGCTCTTGAGCTTGCACAGCTCGCAGCGAAGTAAGGCGCGGACAATTTTACTATATATTTAGGGAACAGGGAGTTTTGACATGAGTGCATGGTATGAGACAGCCATTTTTTATCATATGTATCCGCTCGGTATGAGCGGGGCGCCGTTTGACAACAACCAGGAGGAGGTCGTGCACCGCTTTGACGGACTGAAGAAGTGGCTGCCGCACATCCGGGATCTGGGCTGCGGGGCGATCTACATAGGGCCGCTGTTCGAGTCGACGACGCACGGCTATGATACGAAAGATTATTATAAGGTGGATCGCAGGCTCGGGGACAACGAAGACTTCAAGACTTTCGTGCAGCGGGCGCACGAGTTGGGCCTGAAGATCGTGGTGGACGGCGTGTTCAACCACACGGGAAGGGAGTTTTTCGCGTTTCAGGACATCAAACAGAACCGCGAGGGCTCGCGTTACTGCGGCTGGTACAAGGGCGTCAATTTCTGGGGCAACAATTATTATAACGACGGCTTCGGCTATGAGTCGTGGAGGAACTGCGCGGAGCTGGCGAACCTGAACCTGCAGAACCGCGAGGTGAAGGATTACCTGTTTGATGTGATCCGTTTCTGGATCCGCGAGTTTGACATCGACGGGATCCGGCTCGACTGCGCGGACTGCCTGGATTTTGATTTCATGAAGGAAATGCGCTGGATGACGGGCAACGAGAAGCAGGACTTCTGGCTGATGGGCGAGGTGATCCACGGGGATTACGCGCGCTGGGCGAATCAGGAGATGCTGCACTCCGTGACAAATTACGAGCTCCACAAGGGACTGTATTCCGGGCACAACGACTATAATTATTTTGAGATTGCGCATACTATCCGCAGACAGTTTGACGAGAACGGCGGGATCTACCGGGGCCGTACGCTCTACTCTTTCGTGGACAACCACGATGTGGACCGCATCGCCTCGAAGCTGAACGACAAACGGCACATTAAACCGGTGTACACGCTGCTCTACACGCTGCCGGGACTGCCGTCGATCTACTACGGCTCAGAGTGGGGGATCGACGGGCGGAAAGCGAACGGCGGAGATCCGGCGCTGCGTCCGTATATTGACCTGGAGGCGATGGACGCCAATCCGCCTGTGCCGGGACTGAAGGAATTCCTGATCTTCCTCGGGAAGTGCAGGAAAGAGCATCCTGTCATCGGCACGGGGCGCTACCGCGAGCTGCTGCTGACGAACCGGCAGTACGCGTTTGCGCGCATCGGCGAGCAGGAGTCGGTCGTCGTGATGGTGAACAACGACGAGAATGAGGCGCAGCTGTCTGTGCCGCTTCCTCAGGCTACGCAGCGGATCACAGACCTTGCGACGGGAGAGGAAGTCCCGCAGGAGAACGGGCGCATCAGTGTGATACTCCCGGCAGGCGGATGCAGGCTGTTATCCGTTGTGTAAATTGGATCAAGTCGAATAAACGGAATATAAATACAGCAACAAAACGAAGGAGAGGGTTTGAAATGGCAGGAAAAGCAAACACGAAAGTCGCAAAAAAGGAGCCGAAACGTCCGGAGCAGTTCATTTCGGACTACGACCAGTACCTGTTCGGCATGGGGACGCACTACAACATCTTTGAGAAGCTGGGCGCGCATCCGATGAAGGTCGGCGGAAAGAAGGGCGTGTATTTTGCGGTGTGGGCGCCGCACGCGGATTCCGTGCATGTGATCGGATCGTTCAACGGCTGGGACGAGCTGCAGTATCCGATGGAGCGTCAGGATCCGCTCGGGATCTACGACCTGTTCATTCCCGGCGTGGAGGAGGGAGAGCTGTACAAATTCCTGATCCATACGCCGAGCGGGCAGAAGATCTACAAGGCGGACCCGTTCGGCAATCACGCGGAGTTCCGTCCGGGGACGGCGTCGCGCGTGGCCGATCTCTCCCGGATCAAATGGTCGGATTCCGCCTGGATGGAGAAGCGCAAGAGCTTCGAGCAGGATAAGAGTCCGGTCGCGATCTACGAGGTGCATCCGGGAAGCTGGATGAAGCACCCGCACGGACCGGACGACGCCGGCTATTATAATTACCGCGAATTCGCGCATTCTCTGGTCGAGTACATCAAGGACATGGGCTACACGCACGTCGAGCTGATCGGCATCGCGGAGCATCCGTTCGACGGCTCGTGGGGGTATCAGGTGACCGGCTATTTCGCGCCGACTTCGCGCTACGGTACGCCCGAGGATTTCGCGTACTTTGTGAACTATCTGCACAAAAATAAGATCGGCGTTATCTTAGACTGGGTGCCGGCGCATTTCCCGCGCGACGAGCAGGGTCTGTCCTGGTTTGACGGCGCGCCGCTGTACGAGTACGCGGATCCGCGCAAGGGCGAGCATCCGGACTGGGGGACCAAGATCTTCGACTACGGAAAGAACGAGGTGCGCAATTTCCTGATCTCCAACGCGATCTACTGGGTGGAGCAGTTCCATGTGGACGGCCTGCGCGTGGACGCGGTGGCCTCGATGCTCTACCTCGATTACGGCAAGCAGGACGGGCAGTGGGTCGCCAACGAGTACGGCGGAAACAAGAACCTCGAGGCGATCGAGTTCTTCAAGCATCTGAACAGCCTCATGGTCGGCCGCTATCCGGGCTTGATGATGATCGCAGAGGAGTCCACGGCGTGGCCGAAGGTGACGGGCCGTCCGGAGGACGACGGACTTGGCTTTACAATGAAGTGGAACATGGGCTGGATGCACGATTTTCTCGAGTACATGAAGCTCGACCCGTATTTCCGCCGCTACAATCACAACAAGATGACCTTCGCGATGACCTATGCGTACTCGGAGCGCTACGTGCTCGTGCTCTCGCACGACGAGGTGGTGCATCTCAAGTGCTCGATGATCAACAAGATGCCGGGATTGTACGACGACAAGTTCGCGAATCTGAAGGCCGGATATTCGTTCATGTTCGGGCATCCGGGCAAGAAGCTTCTGTTCATGGGACAGGATTTCGCGCAGTTCCAGGAGTGGAGCGAGGAGCGCGAGCTCGACTGGTATCTGCTCGGCGAGGAGAAGCACCGCCAGATGCAGAATTATGTGCGCGCGCTGCTGCACCTGTACGCGAAGACGCCCGCGATGTACCAGGCGGACTGCAATCCCTGCGGCTTCGAGTGGATCAACGCCGACGACTGTTTCCGCAGTATTTTCAGCTTTGTGCGGCACTCGGAGGACGGCAAGAGCAACCTTCTCTTTGTCATCAACTTCACACCGGTGGCGCGTCCGGATTACCGCGTCGGTGTGCCGAGGCGCAAGCAGTATAAACTGATCCTGAACAGCGACGCGGCTGAGTTCGGCGGCAGCGGCAAGGAGCAGCCGGAGATCTACAAGGCGGTGAAGCAGGAGTGCGACGGGCGGGCGTATTCCTTCGCGTACGATCTGCCGGCTTACGGAGTCGCGGTATTCAAATTTTAGCTCTGTTTTTATGAGTCGGCGCGAAAGACGAAGCTGACGGCAGAATCTTGTAAAAGGCAGGACATCCCAGGGAGCCCCGGGATTTGTTCCTGCCTTTTTCGCACAGACAGACCGTTTTGTCCCGTACATTTTTTATTGTCAAATTTTAGAAAATCGGGTATGATTATTTCAGAAATGTTTTCATTCCGACAGGAAGATTGAACGAAAGATCCGGAAAAATGAGAAGCCTGCGGAAGGACCGGGAGGATTCCGGGAACCGAAAAAGAAGAGAAAAGGATGTGAGACTATGATTTCAAGCCAGATACTGCAGAATACGCTTGACGAGCTGAACACGATCACAAGGGTGGATTTTATCCTGACAGATACACATGCGAACCTGGTCGCGTCGACGCTTCCGGAGGAGGAAGTGCCGGAGAGCGCGATCTTACAGTTTGCGGAATCGCCGGCGGACAGTCAGGTCGTGCAGGGAGCGCATTTTTTCAAGGTGTTTGACGATAAGAAGCTTGAGTTTGTTCTGGTCGCGCAGGGGACATCGAAGGATGCATACATGTTGGGACGCGTGGCAGTCAGCCAGATCCAGAATCTGATCATCGCGTATAAGGAGCGCTTCGATAAGAACAACTATATCCAGAATCTTCTTCTGGACAATCTGCTCTCTATCGATATCTATAACCGGGCGAGGAAGCTGCACATTGATACGGAGGTCCGCAGGATCGTCTATGTGATCGAGACGAAATATGAGAAGGACAACACTGCGATGGAGATCGTCAAGGGTCTGTTCGGCAACAGGACGAAGGATTTTATCACGGCGGTCGATGAGAGGAGCATTATCCTCGTGCAGGAGCTGGGAGAGAACGAGGGCTACAAAGAGATCGAGAAGACGGCCCACATGCTGCGTGACATGCTGAATTCCGAGGCGATGTCGAGCGTCAAGATCGCATACGGCACGATCGTCGACGAGATACGGCAGGTCTCCCGCTCTTACAAAGAAGCGCGAATGGCGCTCGACGTGGGGAAGATCTTCTACACGGAGAAAGCCGTCATCGCCTACAACACGCTCGGGATCGGGCGGCTGATCTATCAGCTTCCGCTTCCGCTGTGCGAGATGTTTATGAAGGAGGTATTCACGGCGGAGTCGCCGGAGTCCTTTGACGAGGAGACACTTGCCACGATCAACAAATTCTTCGAGAACAACCTCAACGTGTCCGAGACGGCCAGACAGCTCTACATTCACAGAAACACGCTGGTGTATCGCCTTGAAAAGCTGCAGAAAAGCACGGGACTCGACATCCGGGTCTTCGAGGACGCGATGACATTCAAGATCGCGATGATGGTCGTCAACTACATGAAATTTATGGAAAGAAACAATTGACAGGAAGGACGAGAGAGCGGATCGTCACTGCGGATCAGTCATACAACATATCAAACGTCTCAAAAAAATAAAAAATATCACAAAAAAGACTTTACAAATCACAAAATCGTGTTATAATGTATCTTGCCAGAGGGAAAGAACTTTGGTGAGATACATTTTTTTCCTAGTTCCATTTCAGGATTTTCAGGAATTTCTACAGAAGACGAGGCTGCGGGACGGGCAGCTGCGGAGTTGTTCAGAATGGAGGCCGGTTCAGGCCAGATTTCCAGACAGAAAGTACGAAAGAAAAGAAAGAAGAAGGAGGGATGCGTTTGAGTTGAAGGACGTACATATTTTTTTGCTGCTGTGTCTTGCGGTTACGGCAGTGCTGTGCGATCTGAGTTCAGGGAAGATTCCGAACGGGATCATCGCCGCGGGATTAGCCTGCGGTGGTCTGTATCAGATTTCTGAAAAAGGGGTCATGGGCATTGTTCTGTATTTGGGAGGCGTATTTTTGCCGGTCCTGTTTTTCGGCGTATTTTATTATTTCCGCATGATCGGGGCAGGAGACATCAAGCTGCTGTGCATGGCGGGCGGTTTTTTCGGACCTTCCGGATGCTTTGCCAGTATCAAGTGGTCGGTATTCATCGGAGGAGTGATCTCGCTTGTATATATGCTGCGCCGGGGAAATATGGCAGAGCGGATCCTTTTCTTCCTGGAGTATGCCGTCAGATATTCGAAGGATCGCCACTGGAGATCATATATGAGCGGGATCGCGGGGGATGCGAAGTTCTGTTTTTCCGTTCCAATCTTAGCCGGGATCCTTTGTCAGATAGGAGGTAGCATTTGAAGAAAAAAATATTTGCGGTCTGTGATCTGGACGCGTCTTATGCGTGCAGTCTCACGGATTATCTAAACGGAAAGAAAACGACGCCGTTTGAGGTACAGGCTTTTACGAACATTGAGAGTCTGCAGGCGTATGCCCGGGAGAATCCGATCGAAGTCCTGCTGATCTCGACGCGGGCCATGTGCAATGAGATTCGGGATCTTCCGATCAGCCGCATCATTATGCTGTCCGAGGGAGAGGCTTTGCCGGAGCTGGAGGAATACCCTTCCGTGTACAAATTTCAGTCGTCCGATCAGCTCCTGTCCGAGGTGCTGGAATACTATGCCCAGATACATCCTCAGCCTTACATATTTGGAAAAGCTGCCCACAAGACTCGTATTTACGGAATCTATTCTCCGATCGGCCGGGCGAGGAAGACTTCATTTGCCCTGACGCTGGGAGAAGTGCTCTCGGAGAACAATCAGGTGCTGTACCTGAATTTCGAGGAGTTTTCCGGGTTTGAAGAGTTGTTCGATATGAAATACCGCACGGATATTTCAGATCTGATCTATTTTTTCAGGCAGAAGGAGGGAGGCTTTATCTATAAGCTCAACTCGGTCGTGCAGACCTTTCACGAGCTGCACTACATCCCTCCGACGCTGTCCCCGGCTGATATTCGGGATGTCTCAGGAAAAGAGTGGATGGATTTTCTGAACGAGATCTGTACGTATGGGGAGTATGATATTCTTCTTCTTGACCTGAGCGAGCAGGTGGACGAGTTGTTCCAGATACTGCGCGGATGCGACCGGGTATATATCCCGGTACAGGAAGACATGCTCTCACAGGCGAAGCTCAGCCAGTACGAAAAGCTGATCCGTATGCTGGATATGGAAGATCTTATGGAAAAAACTCATAAGCTCAAGCTTCCGGTACAACCGTTGCTGCGTGAGAATGGAGACATTGTGCAGCAGCTTCTCTGGGGTGAGATGGGAAATTTTGTGAGGAAGATGCTGTTGGAGGAAGAACTGTGACAGACACATATACATTTCTCAGGGAAAAGCTTATGGAGCGTCTCGAAGGGTACCGGGAGATCAGTGATGAAGAGATCTATCGCAGCATCGACGAGCTGATCCTGCAGACCGGTACGGATTTTTACATCCGGCTGTCCGAGCGCAATGAACTGCGCAAAGGGTTGTTTAACTCAGTGCGAAGACTGGACATTCTGCAGGAGCTGCTCGACGACGACAGTGTGACGGAGATCATGGTCAACGGGACGGAAGGGATCTTTATCGAGCGGGACGGAAAGCTTTGCCGTTGGGACAGGAGCTTTTCATCCAGGGAGAGACTGGAGGATATCGCGCAGCAGATCGTCGGGAGATGCAACCGTATTGTCAATGAGTCTGTCCCGATCGTGGACGCAAGGCTGGAGAACGGCGCGCGTGTCAATATCGTAATGCCGCCGGTGGCATTGAACGGGCCGGTCATCACGATCCGGCGTTTCCCGGACCGCCCGATCCTGATGGATCAGCTGATCCGTTGGGAAACGGTCTCGCAGGAGGTGGTCGACTTCCTGAAAAAGCTGGTTTGGGCGGGGTACAACATCTTTATCTCCGGCGGAACAGGCTCCGGGAAGACGACCTTTATGAACGCACTGTCCCACTTCATTCCGAAGGATGAGCGAGTGATCACGATCGAGGATAACGCGGAGCTGCAGATCCAGGGCGTGGAGAATCTCGTTCGCATGGAAGCGCGGAATGCGAACACGGAAGGGGAAAAAGCGATCACGATCCGGGATCTGATCAAATCGAGTCTCCGCATGAGGCCAGATCGTATCCTGATCGGAGAGATACGGTCGAGCGAGGCGATCGATCTTTTGCAGGCGCTCAATACCGGGCATGACGGCTCGATCTGCACCGGGCACGCGAACAGCCCGGAGGATATGCTCTCTCGAATCGAGACGATGGTGCTGATGGGGATGGAGATCCCGCTTCCCGCGGTGCGAAGACAGATCGCCTCCGGGATCGATGTGATCGTGCATCTGGGAAGACTGCGCGACAAGACGAGAAAGCTGCTGCAGATCGTAGAGATCCTGGGGTACGATTACCGCAGCGGAGAGATCATGACGCAGCCGCTTTATGAATTTGAGGAGGAAGGGGAGGACGAATGCGGAAGGATCAAGGGAGCGTTCTGCCGGAGAGGAGAGCTCCAAAAGACGGGAAAACTGCAAAGAGCAGGATACAAAGTGTGAGAAGACAGAAGGATCTCCCGAAAGCTGCCGTGAGCCTTTCCGGGAAAGGCAGACTGCCGGATTACGCGGAATACAGATTCCCGAGAAAGGAACTGGCAAAATATCTGGCGCTGTACGCGCTTCTGGACGCATGCGTCAGTTATCTTTTCTTCTGTTCGTGGATCGCATTCGTACTGCTCGCGCCCGGGGTCTGGCTGTTTCTCGCGGATCAGAGACGGTCGCTTCAGGCGAAACGCGCGCGGGAGATGACACGGCAGTTTCTGGATGGGATCCGGATGATCGCGGCTTCTTTGCAGGCCGGGTACTCGGCGGAGAATTCCCTGCGCGAGGCGGTTCGTGAGCTGAGGAAGATCTATGAGCCGGATGCGTTCATTGTCCGTGAGTTCAGCTTCATGGACGCGCAGATCGAGATGAGCCGGAACATGGAGGAGCTCTTCCTGGATTTCGGAAGACGGAGCGCCATCGAAGATATCCGGAGCTTTGCGGAAGTTTTTCTCACCGCGAAGCGCTCCGGAGGAGACCTGCTTTCGATCATCCGCAATACGGCGTCCTGTATCCGTCAGAAACAGGAGACCATGCAGGAGATCGAGACCTGCCTGTCAGGCAAGGTCATGGAGCAGAACATCATGAGCCTGATCCCGATCCTGATCCTCGCGTACATCCGTCTGACCTCCCCGGAATTTTTGTCGGCAATGTACGGCAATGCGATGGGGGTGACAGTGATGGGGTGCTGTTTCGCCGTGTATGTCGCGGCTTATCTCTGGGGCAGGAGGATCGTGCGGATCGAGGTTTGAGGAGGAACAGAAATGTCGGCGCAGGGCAAGGTATAAAACGGCGCGGAGAGGGGATAGAAGGGAAGTTGCAGTTGAGGAAGAGAGCAGAAAAGCGAAAAAGCTTTGTAGAAAAAACGGGTGAGTTCCTGGTCGACCGGATGAAGCCGGACCGGCCGGGAAAGGGAAAGCAACGGCTGCAGCAGGAGCTGACGGCGTTGTCCGGGGAAGGGAGAACGGCCATTCGGGACTATTATGTCAAAAAGGTTTCCGTTTCTCTGACCGTGCTGGCGGCGGGTCTTGTGCTGACGGGAGTCTGTCTGGCAGTGTATGCCGGAGGCGGAAGGGATGTATTGACACAGACTCTGGAGCGGCCGGGTTATGGGGAAGGGGACAGGAAAGAAGCGCTTACCGTGCAGGTGGAGGGAGAGGAGAGATCCCGGCAGCTCGAGGTCACGGTGCAGGAGCGGAAGTACACCGACCGTGAAAAGCAGGAACTGCTTGACCGGGCGATGAGAAAGCTGGATGAAGAGCTTCCCGCTGAGAATGAATCTCTCGACGAGGTGCGCAGTGATCTGTACCTTCCGGCGAGCATGGAAGGCGGGGCGGTCTCGGTCAGCTGGTCGACCATCCCTTATGGAGTGATCGATGAGAACGGAGCTTTGAAGGATCCGGAGGACGAGAACGGTACGCTGGTGGAGATACAGGGAACTCTCTCCTGCAGCGGACGGGAGGCCACGTATATCGTTTCCGCAAAGGTGTTTCCTCCGTATCTGCCCGAGCAGGAGCGGGTCCGCCGCTCCATACAGAAGGAAGTGGAGCGGGCCGATGCCAGCGAGAGCTATGAGGAAGAGCTGAGACTTCCGGAAAGCGTCGAGGGGAAATCCCTGACGTGGCGGAGGGCCTCGGAGAGCCCGGCGCCCGCGGTGCTGATACTGACTTTCGTGCTGACGGCTGCCGTATATCTGGAGATGGACAGTCAGGTCCACCAGAGAGCGGAGGAGAGAAAAAACAAACTGATGCTCGCATATCCCGACCTGATGTGGAAAATGACGATGCTTCTCGGAGCCGGACTGAGTATCAAGGGTACCTTTTCGAGAATTGCGGAGGAGTACCGCAGAGAAAAAAAGGACCGCTCCGAAAGTAAAAAGCGCTCCAGGCGTTCCGGAAAAGATCAGGTGGATTATATGTGTGAGGAGGTTGCCCGCACCTGTTCTGAGATGAACAGCGGTGTTCCGGAAGGGCAGGCGTATGAGCGCTTTGGCAGACGCTGCCAGCTGCCGGAATACATACGGCTCGGTTCCGTGCTGTCACAGAATCTGCGAAAGGGGGCGAAGGGACTGACAGATCTTCTCGAGACAGAGGCGGAGGCCTCCCTGAACGAGAGGAAAAATCACGCCAGAAGGATCGGAGAACGGGCAGGGACAAAGCTGCTCCTTCCGATGGTGCTGATGCTCGGAATCGTTCTGGTCATTCTCATGGTGCCGGCGTTTCTGTCATTTTAACAGAAAAGTCCGCGAAAATGCGGAACAAGAAGCGATCCGCGGACTTTCATTCAAGATCAAAACAGAGAGGAGGGAGTTTATGGACCATCTGAAAGCTTTTGTAGGCGAAGAGGACGGCGTAGGCGTCGTAGAGATCATTTTGATCCTCGTCGTGCTCATAAGCCTTGTACTGATCTTTAAAAATCAGCTGACCAGTCTGGTCAACAGTATTTTCAAGAAGATCGTAAGCCAGAGCAACGGTGTATAAGGAGAAGCGATGGACAGACACGGATGCAAGGGTTCAATTACAGTGTTCCTCAGTCTGGCGTGCATATTGTTCCTTTCTCTGATCTGTGCGACAGTGGAGTCCGCCAGGGTTCAGGGGGCGAGGGCGCAGGCCGCCAACATTACGGGCATGGGAAGTTTTTCGCTGCTGGGAGAGTTTGAAAAGGAATTGCTGGAGAAATACGATGTATTTTCTCTGGATGGCACATTGGGGAATGGTTCTTTTCAGATTGAGAAAGTAAACGAACGGCTGCAGGATTATATTTCTTACAATGCCAATCCCAGAAAGGATCTTTTTTCGGCGGGGTGCTTCGACCCCTGGAGGCTGGAGCTTGAGGACAGCAAAATATCGAAATACGCGTTGCTGACGGACGACAGAGGAGAGCCCTTCTATCAGCAGGCCGTGGCCTACATGAAAGCGAACGCGTTGACGATCGCCGCGGACAAGCTGATGGAGTACGCGAAAGATACAGAAGAGATATCAAACCGGGAAAAAGAATACAAAAAGAGTCTCAGGGACAGCGACGAGCAGGTCGGTCAGATGGAGGGCGAAAAACAAAAGAAGATCGAGACGATGGAATCGGAGGCGGCGGAAGCGGGGACAATCGTAGTTCAGCCGGAGGAGTCGAAGAGCAATCCGCTCAATGAGATCGCGAAGCTGCGAAAGAAAAGCGCGTTGGATATCGTCACATGGGACAAGACGATCTCCGGCAAGGAGATCAACACGCGAAACTTTCCGTCGAAAAACCGCTTGCAGACAGGAAATCTGAAGGTTGAGAAGAAATACAGCGGTCTGTTGAACGACCTGATCTTCCGTGAGTATCTGCTGATGAATTTTCCGAGCTATGTAGACGGAAGGTCCGGAAAGGCGCTGGACTATCAGATGGAGTATATTCTGGGAGGAAAGAGCACAGACAGGAAGAACCTGAAATATGTGGTGAATCGCCTTCTGCTGATCCGGGAAGGGATGAATTACCTCTACTGCGCGCAGGCTCCGGAGATCAGTACACAGACAGACGCGCTTGCACTGACGCTGACCGGGTTTCTGGGCATGCCGGTTCTCACGGAAGTTACCAGTCAGGCACTCATGCTCGCCTGGGCATACGGAGAGAGTCTGATCGACGTCAGGATCCTTCTGGATGGCGGACGGGTGCCGATCTTCAAAGATATGGCGACCTGGTCGCTCTCCCTTGAGAATCTTGGGCGGGTCACGGAGATCCTGCAGCAGGGGGCGAAGGGCAGCGAAACGGGAATGACCTACAGCGAATACCTGAGAATACTCCTCAATCTCGGTTCAGTCAAAAGCCAGAGGATGCGCGCGCTGGATATGATCCAGGCGGAGCTGCAGCAGGAGGGAGACGATTCCTTCAAGGCGGAAAATTGTATCGTGGCGCTTAAAGTGGAAGCAGGGTTTCACTGCAGGCCGATGTTCGCCGGACTCCCGGCGGCTGTTTTCGGAACTTCCGCAAAAGATGTCACGATCAGACAGGAAAGCAGTATGTCATACTGACAAGGCAGGGAAAGCGAGGTGAAAAAGAATGCTCTTATGTTCTGCAAAGCAAAGGTTTCTTCGTTTCTTTATAAACTACCTTATTAAATCTAAAAGAAAGGTTAGATTCTCTCCCCCATTTCGTAATAAAAGAACCCCGAATATAGGAGCATTCCTTTTTGCCCCGCTTCGCGCGGCTCTCACTGTGGAGGCGGCGGTGGTACTTCCGTTGTTTTTGCTTGCGATGATCACCGCACTGCAGTACGCTGCGGCGATGGAGACGGCGGTCCGCTTCGGGACAAGTCTTGCGGAGACGGGAAAGCAAATGGCAACGGCAGCCTATGTCGAACGTTTTGGAGGAGATATCGGCAAGGTTCCGGAGGTCGCGGTTGGGGCTCTCTCGGCAGCCTATGCCAAACAGAGGCTCCTTTCGCAGGCGAAGGACACGTCGGCGGTGAGAAAAGTGAATCTTTTGCTGTCGTCTTTTCTGCAGGAGGATGATACAATCGACCTTGTCCTGACTTATCAGATCCGTTCACCGGTCAGCCTGATCAAGCTTCCGGGAAGCTTTTTTCTGCAGCGAGCCCGTGTGAGGGCGTGGACGGGGCGCGACACGGGAGGTGAGGGAAGCGCGGACGGCGCAGACAGCGACGGGGAGTATGTGTATGTGACGGAGACGGGAACGGTATACCATGACGATCCAAACTGTACGCATCTGAAGCGGTCGATCCGCGAGGTGGATAAGTCCGAGCTCGACAAACTGAGAAACAGCAGCGGGGGAAAGTATCATGACTGTGAGCGCTGCGGAGGCGCGGCAGTCGACGGGAAGGTTTATATTACCGACGATGGGGATCGCTGTCACAGCTCGTTGTCCTGCAGCGGACTGAAACGAACCGTGCGCCAGGTATCAAAAAAAGAACTTGGGGATATGCGCGCCTGTTCGAAATGCGGAAAGAAATAGGTGGCCAGGGAGCGGAAAGGAAAAGCTGCAGATGTATCAGCAGATATTGACCGGGATCGTCCTGTCTGGATGCTCCGTTACGGATCTGAAGTGTAAAAAGATATACAAATCGGCTGCCGCGGCGTACATTTTGCTGGCGCTTCTGGGCCATACGGCGGGGCGGACAGCCACGTTGGAGGGTATCGCGGCGGGTCTTCTCCCGGGAGCCTTTTGCCTTGCGGTCTCCTGGCTCAGCCGGCAGGGACTGGGATACGGAGACAGCGTTCTGATCCTGGGATGCGGGATATCCGTGGGACTTTGGCCATGCGTGAAGATTCTGTTTCTCTCGTTTTTTCTGGCGGGCATCTGGGCGGCCGGACTGCTGATCTTTCGCAGGGCGGGAAGAGGAAAGGAGATCCCGTTTGTGCCGTTTCTGTTCCTCGGAGCGTTGATCGGAGGTATGGGATGATGAAAAAGACTTATATGAAGGGCAGTTACACAGTGGAGGCCGCGGCCGTGGTCACGATCACGCTGTTTGTGCTCGCGTCGCTGATTCTATGCACTTTTTACATCCACGACCGTGCGGTCATGCAGGGACTGGTTTGCGAGGCGGCAGCCGTGGGAAGCAGTTTTGCGACAGAGGAAGAGCGGGAAGCGGCATTGCAGGAGGCCGTGAAAGGACTGACGGGAGAGCGCTTTCTCGGGAGTCGCGGACTAAACGGAAACGCGACCTCAAGCGGCAAGAGGGTAATCGTATCCTGGAAAGCAAAGTATCCGCTGCCCGGATTCGCGGCGAAATACCTGTCACAGGGAGAGCTCGGGATCGAGAGATCCTGGACCTGCAGGATCACAGACCCGGCGGAATCGATCAGAATCATAAAAGGAGCAGGAGAGCTGCTGACCGGAGGGAGCAATTGAAGGCGGAATATAAGAGAGATTTGCAGAACAATTATCTGATCCTGGAGGTGCCCGGGGAGGGAGAGGCGGACGGATATCGTTTCCGCATGGCGGAGCAGAACAGCATACCGGGATTGCTGCCGTTCCACAGCGCGAGGAAGGACGGAATATTGTACCTGCATTATGAGATCACTTCCCTGCAGCCTCTGACGGGCATTTTCGAGAAGCGGACAATGGGATACGACGATATCCTGCTTTTGCTGGCCGGGATCCGCGATGTTCTGGAGACTATGCAGAGGTATCTGCTCGATCCGGCGCAGCTGGTGTTCGATCCGGAGTATCTCTATATTGATTCGGATCATCGCAGAGTGCACTTCTGTTATCTTCCGGGAGGTGAGGGAAGCTTTTCGATCGCGATGCTTGCGGAGTTTATCCTGAAAAGGCTGGATCACCGGGAACCGCAGGCGGTCGAGCTTGGCTATGGTTTTTATCAGAAGGCGATGGAGGAAAATTTCAGCCTGCAGAAGACCTTGAAGGAAATGCTGGCCGAAGAGCGGGAACCACTTCGCCCGTACGGAGAACCGCATTATGTGAAGGAACCGCAGCAGAACGTGCCGGAGGATTCCCCGCAGGAGATGATGGAACCATACGAAGTAACACATCGGGAACGGAGGAAGCGTTCTTCCGGGAAGGTGGAAAAACTGTTTCAGATCGTCCATCCGGCGGTCCTGCTCTCGACGCTTTTTCTGCTCGCGGTTCTGGAGATCGCATTTTATTTCCGGCTGCTCACACTCACGGAAGCAGGTGGGATCTTTTTCCTGCTGATCTCTGTAGAAGCTATGGTAAACAAATTCTGGAAAGCTTCAAAGGAGAAAAAGAACGAGAACCGTTGGGCAGAGGAAGAGGATGAGGAAGCGTATCAGGCATTGCAGGAGGAAATGTACGATGTTGCCGGGGAGGAGCCGGCGATCGGGGAGACGAGATGTCTCACACCCGGCAGAGCGCAGCAGGGAATGTGTCTGGTCTGTACATATGCCGGATCGGCCGGTATCGCCGGAGAGGACATTTACCTTGACGCGACGCCGGTGTATGTCGGAAAGATCAAAGGGGAATCCGATGTGATCCTGGATTCCCCCACAGTCAGCAGAAGACACGCGCGGTTGGAGTGCCGCGACGGCGTCTGCTATGTAAAAGATCTGAACAGCAGGAACGGTACCTTCTGCAACGGAAGAAGGCTGCGTCCGCAGGAGCAGTGCCGCTTCGAGCAGGGAGACGAGATCGCGTTCGCTGAGATCAGCTACCGGGCTGTTTTACGATGACGCGTTGTCCCGTCCGAATCAGCGGTCGAGATCCGCGTTTCCCCGGACGCGGAACCAATAGGTATACAGATCGCTGAAGCCGAGCGAGGTGTAAAGCTTTCGCGCGTATGTGTTTCCCTGCACGACCTGAAGATATGCGCGGGACACGCCCTTTTTCTGCGCCTCCGCGAGGATCGTGCTGCAGATCCCCTTCGCGAAACCCTTGTGACGGCAGCTCGCGTCGACGTAAACGGCGTACAGACCGACGTGGTCGCGGTCCACGATGCCGAGGCCGGAGGCTACCATGCGGCCGTCGATCTCGATACTTGCGACGATCGTCTCCTTCGGGATCGCCTTGAACATGGACGGAACGATGCGGCGCAGTGTCGGATTCGTCGTTCCGTTTAGACGAAACAAGGCGTGGATCCACTCCTCCGTGATGCGGTCCTGAAGCTGGACGATCACATCGCCGGGATACACGACAAAGGAGGGCAGCCCGGAATTCCTCCCGTAATACTCATATTCCGCGGACACGGAAGGGTAGGGATGGAAATCGCGAAAATCCATCGTCATGACCTCGGTCGTATGCTGGATCTCATACCCTTTTTCTTCGAGAAGCTTGTCAAACTTAGGATCGATCAGCGGACTGATCTTAAAGATGGAAGGCGTGTGATAATTGCGATAGATCTCCTCGCAGTACGCGATTTTCTCCTCCACCGGGATCAGGGAGGCGCCCACCTGTGTGACACTGTTGGTCCGGTGCGTATAGTTGTGCGAAAACCGGATCAGCCAACCGTCGTACAGTTCCATCTTGTGAGACGGCCACGCGTTCAGGGAGATCTCCTCGATCAGCTTGATATATGCGGTATCTTTCATAAAATGCTCCGTTCTGTATTTTACTCTCCGGAAGCGGATGCTTTGGCCCGGACTGAACAGTAATCATGATACTCTAACCGAAGAAGAATTGCAAGCTGATGCTTGAAACGGATCTCCGGGAGGAGTATAGTAGGGGAAATGAAGAAATTCCAAAGGAGGGGCCGGCGCAGAGACATGGAGGAGCTCAAAGATTTTATTCGTTCCAGAGAGAAAGCGAATCTCATCATCGTGGCGGTGAACATACTTGTATTTCTTGTGATGAGCATCGTGGGGGATACGGAGGATACGCAGTTCATGCTTGCGCATGGGGCGGAGTTTGCCCCGTTGGTCGCGCAGGGGGAGTATTATCGGCTGGTGACCTCGATGTTTTTGCATTTCGGAATTGACCATCTCTTCAGCAATATGCTAGTGCTGATTTTTTTGGGGGACGCGCTGGAGGAATGCGTGGGGAAGCTGCGCTATCTGCTGATTTATCTGGGCGGCGGACTTGCCGGGAATATCGTCTCGGTATGGTTTGCGCTGCGCACGGGCGATTTCGCCGTGTCAGCCGGCGCGTCGGGCGCGGTGTTCGCGGTGATCGGCGCGCTGATCTTTCTTGTCATCCGCAACAAAGGCAGACTGGGCGATTATTCCAGAAGGAGACTGATCCTCATGGCTGCGCTCTCGGTGCTTCAGGGATTGACGGCCGGAGGCGTAGACAACTGCGCGCACATCGGCGGTGTTGTCGCGGGGTTCCTGCTTGCGTTGGTGCTGTGTTTCCGCACGAAGATCAGTGAATTTGAAATCGATTAGTGAAGCGGGAGACGGAGGCAGAAATCGGTGTAGGAGGCAGGGGCTCCTGTGTGGGCGCAGCAGCTGTCCACCGTGAGACTGCCTCCGTGCTGCCGGGCGATCCTCCGGGCAATACCGAGCCCGAGCCCGGTGCCGTTTGATTTGTGAGTCACGAACGGCTCGAACAGATCGGCGAGATACTCCTGTGGGATGCCGGGACCGTTGTCCCGGACGTGGATGCACAGCTCCTGACGATCCTTAACGGCATACAGCGTGACTTTGCCGGGCGATGCCTGCCCTGAGACGGCGTCAGCCGCGTTGACGAGCAGATTCGTGACGGCCTGCCGAAGCTTTTGCCGGTCGACATTGATCACGGTTCCGGAGAGCTCATCCGAAAACTCTGTGACAAAACAGATTCCGCGTGTCTTCATGGATGGAGCAAAGGATGCCGAGATTTCAGAGAAGAAATCTGTGAACCGCACCGGAGTCATCCGATAACTGCCGAACGGGGCGGACATATCGTTCAAAAGCTGAATCACATCATCCATATCCTTCCCGATCTGTTTCCAGAGATCGGATTCGCGAACTGCGGGACACTCCTTTTCGAGAAGCTGCAGGGAACCGCGGATCAAAGTGAGAGGGTTTCTCAGCTCATGAGAAAATCGTGAAATATACTCATCTTTTTGCATATGCAAACCCCCTGTGTGAATAGAAAAAAGCTTTCTGAGAATGATACAAAGTGTAGCATTCTGACAGCGAAAAATCAACGAGAATCGGTTGACATTTTTCGACATTATTTTTAGAATAAACTCAGGTATATGGCTGTGTGAAGTAAGAAGAAAAGAGAAAGGAGAAAAAGATGAGAGAAGACTGTATTTTTTGCAAGATCGCGAACGGAGAGATCCCTGCCGCGACACTCTTTGAGGACGAGGACTTTCGCGTGATTCTGGATCTGAATCCCGCAGCTTTGGGTCATGCGCTGATTCTTCCGAAAAAGCATGCGGCGAATCTGTTCGAGCTCCCGGACCAGACGGCGGCGAAGGCGCTCGTACTGGCGAAAAAGATTGGTGGGAAGCTGAAGGACGGATTGCACGCGGACGGTCTCAACGTCGTTCAGAACAACGGAGAGGTCGCCGGACAGACGGTGTTCCACTTCCATATGCATCTGATCCCGCGCTATCCGGACGATACGGTTAATGTAAAATGGAGGCCGGGCACGCTGACAGACGCCGACAAGGAAAAGATTCTGAGTTTATTTTAGAGTAAAGCAACCAGATACTAAAGAGGAAAACGATTGGGCAAGAGACAGGCGATGAAGAACGAAAAATATGAAGAGTATTTTCGAAAGTACAGTAATCTTATTATCAAAATAGTCATGGACAAGACCGGTGATTATGAAGAAGCACTGGACATATGTCAAAAGGTATTCGTTTCCTTTTATTTGAACATGGACAGTGTTTCGGAGGATCTGATCAAGGCATGGCTGGTGAGATGCACGAAAAACGCGATCATCGATCATTATCGGAAGGCGTCACGGGAGAAAGAGATCATCGCGGATGACTCGGATGCGGAGATCGGGAACATTGCGATAGACGGAGGGATTGCGCCCGCAGAGGAAAGGCTTGACGACCTTGACCTCATAGGAAAGGTTCTCCGCACGGTGAAAGCGGTGAATCAACAATGGTTCGAAGTGTTGTATATGAACTGTGTGGAGGGACTGTCCTACGCGGAAATGGCGCACAGGCTTAAGGTCTCCGAGACGGTTCTGCGCGCCAGGTTGTATCGTGCAAGATTGTTTATCAAAAAGAAATTCGGAGAAGATTATCAAAAGAGATGACCGGCTCCGCCGCGGATAACCCCCTTTCCCTTCGGATATCTGGTCCTGTGAGGGGAAAGGAGACCTGCCTGCGGGTCCTGTTCAGGCTGTGAGCTCTTCCAGGAGAGCAGTGATCGCGACGACCGCGTTGCTTGCGCTGCTTTTCTCCATCGCGGCGACGTAACGTTGACGATTTTTGTATAATTCCATAATTTTATTTTTGAGAAGCTCCGGATTGATCTGTTCTTCTTCAAGTACGATGCTGAAACCCTGTTTTTCGAAAGATTTCGCGTTGAGGATCTGATCGCCGCGGCTTGCCGAGGCCGACAGCGGGATCAGAAGATTCGGTTTGCGCAGCTCCAGCAGTTCGCAGATCGCATTGGCTCCTGCTCTTGACACGACAACGTCGGCAAGCGCGAAGAGGTCTGCGAGCTCCTGTTTTATATATTCATACTGGACGTATCCTGCAGTGCCTGCGAGGGATTCATCCAGATTTCCGTTTCCGCACAGGTGGACCACCTGAAAAGTCTTCAGAAGGTCGGGAAGAATGCTGCGGATCGCGCGGTTGACGGTGACGGAGCCGAGGCTTCCCCCTATGACGAGGAGTACCGGTTTCTCAGACGTGAAGCCGCAGAGCTTCAGACCCGTGAGGCGGTTGCCTCTGCGAAGTTCCTCCCGGATCGGACAGCCCGTCATGACGGCCTTGCCCGCAGGAAGGTGTGAGACGGTCTCGGGGAAATTACAGCACACTTTGGACGCGGCCGGGATCGCAAGACGATTCGCCAGGCCGGGCGTCATATCGGACTCGTGAATGACGACGGGAATATGCAGTCCTTTGGCGGCCTGCACGACAGGAACCGTCACGAATCCGCCTTTGGAAAAAATAATATCGGGTCTCAGCTGCTTTAACAGTTTTTTTGCCTGAATAAACCCTTTCGCAACGCGAAACGGGTCTGTGAAATTTTTGACATCGAAGTACCTGCGCAGCTTTCCCGAAGCGATCCCGTAGTAGGGAATATCGAGCTCCTCGATCAGCTTTTTCTCGATGCCGTTGTAGGAACCGATGTATTGAATGTCGTAGCCGAGCTCCCGCAGACGCGGGATCAGGGCAATATTCGGAGTGACATGGCCGGCCGTACCGCCGCCAGTGAGAATGATTCGTTTCATAGTGTCCTCCCGTTTTGGTATATTTACAGTTTATCGTTTATCAGGAAAAAGTCAAGAAGGGACTTCGATTCAATGAGAAATGATATCCGGAAGACAGATGCGGACAACAAGATCATGTCTTTTCATATAAAGGAAGAGGACACACAGGATCCGGAGATGGATCGCTTCGTGCGCAAAAGCCTGATTCGCGAGGCAGATGAGCTGGAGAAGAAATTAGACAGGAAGCCGGAATTGGACGGAATCGAGGCGCCGGAGGGCCTGTTCAAGTCGATCGTCGAAGAGCTGAAAGAGCGCGGCGTCTGGGAGGAAGAAACGGCGGTATCTGTGCAGGGTATGGGGACTGAAGCGAAAGCCGAAACCGGGCAGACTGTGAAAAGGGCGGAAGAAATCGGAATCGGACAGGGCATGGGCGAGACAGAAGAAATGGAAGCCGGATCAGATATGAGCGCGGTATATGCGCAGCTGCCGGAGGAAGATCAGAAAGCGCTTGCGCTCGGCAGGGAATTCGTGCGGAAGCAGGAGACGAAGACGAGGAAGCGCCTACGCAGGAGAAAGATCCTGAAGATCTCCGCGATCGTCGCCGCATGCCTTGGGGTAGTTTTCGGCGTCAGCATGACCAGTGCCGCGAACCGAAGACTGGTGAAGCGGATGTGGGATGGGTTGATGGTGGATTTGGGATTTAATATTAAGACAAATTATGTGGGAGATGAGGAGACTGTTCGGAGTAAGAGTAAAGAAGAAATAGAAGCAATGGAAATAATACAAAATAAAATTGGTGCTCCAATAATTAATCTTTGCTATCTTCCGGAGGGAATGCAATATCATGGATACGAAATTACAAGTGGATTCGAGTCAGTGATATTCTATTTATTCCAGAATTCGATATTTTCAGTAACAATAATAGATGTGGACGAAGAAGGAACTTATTACTATACGCATGATAATAATGCGACTTTTCAGGAGAGTGTGGAGAGCAAAATTGGAATAAAAGCCAAAATATGGGAAGTTAATCAAAATATTGAGGAAAAAGCATATGTTGCAGAAATCGAATATGAGAATTGGCGATATGTTCTAAATGGGATGATTTCTCTGGATGAGATGCGAAATATTGTAAAAAATGTTCTTTTTATGTAGATTAACGTCACATTTTTCAAACCGGAACGTTAATATCTATGTAAAATAAAAGAGAAAGGAGGGAAAAAGATGAGAAGAGTAAAGCAAATGGCAATTTCTGTACTATTGGTACTAGGTCTTTCACTGACATCACTTCCGGTGTTTGCTGCAGATGAACTGCTTGGTACCGTGGTCGACGGTTCCGTGTTGACGGACGACACGTATGCGGAAGGATATGCGTATCCGAGGATGCGAGGCAGTATCCTAAGTTATGGATCCGGAAGCATAGGCATCGAAGGGACTCGACGCGTCAGATTGACAGGATCTACTTCGGCATACAGGAATGTAAGTCAGGTTCAGGTAACGATGTATTTACAGCGCCTGAAGAACGGTAGTTGGTCGCATGTGTTGACCTTGGGTCCAAAGATCAAGTACAACACAAATTACGTGACAAATACGACGGTGTACTCAGTGGCTGGCGGCTACTACTACCGTGCGTACGGGGCTCACACGGCGATCAACGGCAGTACGACTGAGTCATCAGCAAGCAGTTCTGACGGCGTCTGGGTAGCCTGACGGATCATGAGGCAGTACTCTGGCAAGACAAACCAACCGGTCGGGCGCGCTCTGCAGGGGGCGGGGCGGTACCCGAAGGCCGCGCCGGAAATCGCGGCCAGCTTCATACAACTATATACGAAGAAACAAAGAGGAGACACCGAAGTTTTCGCAAGAGGACGACATAGCGGAAGCGGAAAGGTTTCCGCTATGGGTATCTCCGGAGCAATAAGGGGTGAAATGCATTATGAAGATGAAGTATTTTCGATTTTTGTACGGGGAGACAGGGCAATGCTTTCTGCACTTTGGGGAGCTGCAGGACACAACGAGGGAAGAGACTTACACATTTCTGTATCTGAGAAAAGTGGAGAAGCAGGTGGATCAGACGGCGTCTGAACACAGGCTTTTTTTGTTTCCGAAACAGATTGACCTCGTCGTGCTCGGAAGCGGAGACGGGGAGTCGGTCCGCATCCTGAAGGAACTGCTTCAGGGCAGACGGATCGGCACGCTGGTTCTGAGTGAGAAGGCGGATGCCGCAGACTGGGAGAACACAGCAGAGATCAGAGAGACCATAAAGCTCGGCGGAGGAACGTTCCACATCGAGTCTGCGGGCTGGCAGTTTCTCGCAAAGTCCTTTGCGGACGGTACGGTCGCCATGGCGCACGGACTCTCTGCGGATATGGCGGAGGACATGTTTGAGGACTGTGTGATGAGCGTCAAGGCGTTGAGGGAGGATCTGCCCTGCCAGAAGGATGCTTCTCCGGACGGCTATGGCTGCGCGTTGGGGTGCGCTCTGTACCAGGACTATGATGTCTGCAAGTATCGCGGAGGCGGTGCGGAATCGGGATTCCGGACGGGGACCCTGCTCTTTGGCGGCGGTGAGGACGAAGCGGACTGCGGGGAGTTGTTGCGGGATGCGCACGCCTGCATCGGAGATATCCGCTTTTTCGTTCTGGCCGGAGGATGCGTTTCCCGTAAGGCGGGGAATCGGGCCGATACGGCAATTCAGGAGGGTGTTCTGAGACAGATCGCCGCTTTGAGGGAGGAGCGGGCGAAGGGAGTCGATACGCCCATCGGTTTCCGCCGGTATCTGATCGGCACGGAGGAGTTGGACAATGAGACGGTCGCGAGGCTCTGCGGAGGCGGCTGGTATCAGAGGCCGATCCTTCTGCGGGAGGGCGAGGGCGTCTGCTGCTCCGGTCTTCTGAAATATGCCGGGACGACATAAAAATCGATCATATTGACTTTTCAGCGAGGAAAAGCCGTGGGATGTAAAGACAAAATTTCCACAAGTCTTTGCAGTCTGCGGCTTTTTTCTGTACGCAGCATATCTTTCTTGCCTTTCCAGCCGAAAAAAGGTAAAATGTTCGTGAAAGCAATGAGCCGCAGCGAGGCTGGCGCGGCTCATAAAAAATAAAGAAAAGGGGTGCAGACGATGAAACTTACATTTTTGGGCGCGACGCATGAGGTCACAGGAAGCTGTTTCCTGCTGGAGGCTGCGGGAAAAAAGATCCTGATCGACTGCGGGATGGAACAGGGTCCGGATATCTATGAAAATGCGGAGCTCCCAGTCAAGCCCGCGGACATCGACATGGTGCTTCTGACGCACGCGCACATGGATCACTCGGGAAAGCTGCCGCTCCTGTATAAGAACGGATTCGGCGGGCAGGTGTTCGCAACGACCGGGACCGCGGATCTGTGTGAGATCATGCTGCGTGACAGCGCGCACATCCAGATGTTTGAGGCGGAGTGGAAGAACCGCAAGGCGAAGAGAGCGGGCCGCGAGTTTGTGGAGCCATTGTACGACATGGACGACGCCGTCGGCGTGCTCGCCTGTTTTGTGCGCTGCGAATACAGAAAAGAGGTCATGGTCGCGGAGGGGATCCGCGTGCGGTTCATCGATGCCGGGCATCTGCTCGGCTCGTCCTCGATCGAGGTATGGATCAGGGAGAAGGGCATCGAGAAGAAGATCGTTTTCTCCGGTGATATCGGAAACACGAAGCAGCCGCTGATCTGCGATCCGCAGTATCCCGAGAGCGCGGACTATGTCGTGATGGAGTCGACCTACGGCGACCGCAGCCACGATGCGCCGGTAGATTACGCGGCGGCGCTCGCGGAGGTCATTCAGCGTACGTTCGACCGCGGCGGCAATGTGGTGGTGCCGTCCTTCGCGGTGGGGCGCACGCAGGAGATGCTCTATTTTATCCGTCACATCAAGCAGGAAAAACTGGTGCACGGTCATGATGATTTTGAAGTATATGTAGACAGCCCGCTCGCGAATGAAGCGACGAATATCTTCCGCGAACACATGTGGAGCGATTTTGACGAGGAGGCGACGGAGCTTCTGCGTCAGGGGATCAATCCGATCGGCTTTACCGGTCTGAAGACGTCGATCACGAGCGACGATTCCAAGCGCATCAACGAGGATATGAGGCCGAAGGTGATCCTGTCTGCGAGCGGCATGTGCGATGCGGGCCGCATCAAGCATCACCTGAAGCACAATCTCTGGAGACCGGAGTCAACGATCCTTTTCGTCGGCTATCAGGCGGTCGGGACACTGGGACGCGCTCTGATCGATGGTGCGGATCATGTCAAACTCTTCGGCGAGGAGATCGAGGTAAAAGCGGAAGTGCTCATGCTGCCCGGTATCAGCGGACATGCGGATAACCATGGTCTGATGCGCTGGATCACATCGTTCAAGGAGAAGCCGGAGAAGGTGTTCGTCGTGCACGGCGAGGATACGGTCTGCGATCTGTTCACGGAGCGGCTGAAGAGCGAGCAGGGTCTGGACGCGTACGCGCCTTATTCCGGGACGGAGTTTGATCTGGCGACAGGCAGGTTCATCGTGCAGGCGGAGCCGATCCGCATCAGGAAGGCGCAGAAGACGGAGGCGGCTGCGAAGGTGACGAAGACCTTTGCGCGACTGTTGGCGGCCGGTCAGCGGCTCCTTGGTGTGATTCGCAGGAACGAAGGCGGGGCGAACGCAGATCTGGACAAATTTACACGGCAGATCAACGAGCTCTGCGACAAGTGGGAGCGATGAGCGCTGTGGACAATCAAAGGGCAAAATAGATTGCAAAGTATAAATTTGCACATCACAGAACACGCGAAGCTGTGAAATGCAGAGGCAGATAATCCGACATCGTGGGCGGAGGCTGCAGATCATTACCCGGGTAAAGAAAGTGATAGCGCAGGAGATCCGGCATCGCGGGCAGGAGTTGTAGACAAATGAGTGGGAAAACAGTAGATTTCGACGAAGGAAGAAGGAGAAAAAGATCCGGATTCTGGATGGTAGTACGGGGATTTCTCGGAGTCGCGGTGTTGGTCGGTGTACTTGGCGCGGTCAACTTTGACGTGATCAAACGGGCCCACTATGTACTGACCGGAGGCGGACTGGAGAGCTGGGAGAACGCCGCTGTGGAGGAAGGCTTTGTCTCTTCCGCGGAAGAGTATTACTATGACAATCTTCCGGAGCAGTACCACGAGGCGTATCGGGAGATCTATGTCCACATCATGCGCGGCGAGGACTCCGGTGACTTTATGGCTCAGATTGGCGGCGAGGAATTCTGGGACGTCTACTATGCGGTGCTTGCGGATCATCCGGAAATTTTCTGGATCGGCACGAGCGCGCAGATCGAGACAGATATGACGGGGCGTGTGGTCGGGTATGATCTGGAGATCACAGTGCCGGTGGAATCGCGTCCGTCCATGCGCCAGAATCTGGAGGCAGCCGCGGACGAGTGCATCGCCCGGATCCCATCGATCGCGTCCGATTATGAGCGCATCAAAATGGTGTACGAATATCTGATCGACACAGTCGAATATCAGGCGGGCAGCGCGGATTCCCAGAATGTCCAGAGCGCGCTTCTGTATCACACCTCCGTGTGCGCCGGCTATTCGAAGGCGTTTCAGTACATCCTTCACCGCATGGGGCTTTTCTGCACGTACATCACGGGCAAGACGCGGGACGGCGGCGACCACGGCTGGAACATGGTGCGCATCGACGGCGAATACTATTACGTGGACGTGACCTGGGGAGATCCGGTGTTCGCCGGTCAGGTCGAGGGCGAGAATGCGGGGAACGTGACGAACTACAACTATCTGTGCTGTACGGAGTACGATCTGTTCAAAACGCACATACCGGATGAGTCGATCACGCTCCCGCCTTGTACCTCGGACAAGTACGATTACTACAAGCTGAACGGTTTTTATTACGAGTATTTTGACTACGATACGATCAGAAACGCTCTCATGAATTCCGTGTGGAACGGTGAGAGCAGCATCGTGATGAAATTCGGGAGCGCGGAGGCGTTGGAATCCGCCCGGTACGAGCTCTTTGACAACGGGCTTTTGGACGAGCCGGGGCAGTATCTGATGGAGATGAACGGCGTGTCGACCTGGAACTACCGCTACAATATCGACGACGAATTTTGCCTCATCACGATCTACTGGTAAAACATTAATTATTTTTTGGAGAACAAAGAAAATGAAGAAAGTGATCGCAGCTGGACATATCTGTCTGGACATAACCCCAATGTTCCCGGAGCGCGCGGCAAATTCCCTCGGCGACGTACTGGCGCCGGGAAGACTGATCCAGATGGGCGGAGCCGACGTACACACCGGCGGCTCGGTGGCAAACACCGGCCTTGCCATGAAGCTTCTGGGGGCGGACGTGTCCCTCATGGGGAAAATCGGAAACGATGCGTTTGGCAGCATCGTGATGGAAGTTCTGAAAAAATACGGCGCCGGGGACGGCATGATCGTCTCGGAAAAGGAGACCACGTCCTATTCCGTGGTGCTCGCGGTGCCGGGTATCGACCGCATTTTTCTGCACTGCCCCGGGGCGAACGACAGCTTTTGCGCCGACGATATTCCTCAGGCGGCGCTTGCCGACGCCGCACTGTTTCATTTCGGCTATCCGCCCCTCATGAAGACCATGTATGAAAACGACGGGGAAGAACTCGTGAAGATCATGAGGCGGGCGAAAGAGGCCGGGGCGGCGACCTCACTGGACATGGCCGCGGTCGACGCGGAATCGGAGGCCGGGCGCGCGGACTGGAACCGTATCCTGAGGCGCGTGATCCCTTATGTGGATTTCTTTGTGCCGAGCGCGGAGGAGCTGTGCTATATGCTGGATCCGAAACGCTTTGAGGAATGGCAGGAGAGAGCGGCCGGAAGGGATATCACGGAGATTCTGGATATTGAAAAGGACGTCCGGCCTCTTGCGGAACAATGCATGGACTTTGGGGCGAAGGTTCTGCTGATCAAGTGCGGCGCGCCGGGACTATATTACCGCACGGCGGGGGAGGAAGTCCTCGCGGGTATCAGTTCTCGCGCCGCTCTGGATGCGAAAGCCTGGGCGGACCGGGAAGGTTTTGAGAAAAGCTACGTGCCGGAGAAGATCCTCTCCGGGACCGGGGCCGGGGATACCAGTATCGCCGCGTTTCTCGTCGCCGTGTTGGAAGGGTACCCGCCTGAGAAGGCACTTCAGCTTTCTGCCGCCACCGGGGCGTCCTGCGTCGCGGCTTACGACGCCCTGAGCGGATTGAAGACGTTCCGGGAGCTGGAGAAAAAGATTGCCGCCGGATGGCGGAAACGATGAAAGCGGGGTTATGGAGATGAAAAGAACGATCAGTGTAGTTATGGCGGCGGCTCTCATATTGGCGTCCGTTCCAATGCAGGGATCAGCAGAGGGGATTGTAGCAGGTGATTCTATTGAGACGGAAGCAGTTTCTGAGAAAACGGGCGATAGTGTTATAGCTGAAGAAGTTCCTGAAGAGCTTGTTGAAGAAGCGGAGACAGAACCGACGGAGATAGAAGACGCCGGGACGGAAAACGCTGAGATGGAACAAAATCAGACGGATTTTTCCGGGCAAGAGTCCGGACAGATTTCGTCAGCGGAGAAGGAAACGGATGGCAGGGGCAATTCTGAAGAATATGCTGATGATATAGAAATTATCGATATAGAGGAAGTGGATGCCACGCCAGTGGCTGCGTCAGAGGCAGGAGAGACAGGGGAAGAGAATGGTTTTGCCTATACAGTGCTAGAGAATGGGACTGCCGAGATAACCGGATATAAAGGAGAGGAAGCCGGGGATCTGGTGATACCAAACAAAGTAAATGGTTATGTAGTTACGGTCATAGAAGATTATGCATTTTATGACTGTAGTGGCATCATTACAGGGAGTCTAACCTTGCCAGAAGGACTGATAAGCATAGGCGATTCTGCGTTTGAGAACTGCAGTGGCATTACAGGGGGTCTGATTCTGCCAAAAGGACTGACAAGCATAGGAAGTGGAGCATTTTCAAGATGCAGTGGCTTCACCGGAAGTCTGACTTTGCCGGAAGGACTGACAAGCATAGGAAGTGGAGCATTTTCAAGATGCAGTGGCTTCACCGGAAGTCTGACTTTGCCGGAAGGACTGGTAAGTATAGGTGCAAACGCATTTTATGACTGTGGATTTACGGGGAAACTGGAATTGCCTGCCAGCCTTGTGAAAATAGGAGTGGGCGCATTTTATAACTGTACTGGGTTTGAGGGAGAGCTGATTTTGCCGGATGGGATAACGAGCATAGGAGATTATGCATTCTACAGTGCAAAAGGCACAGATCCTTTTACGGGTACTATTGCATTACCAGAAGGACTGACTAAAATAGGGTTAAATAGTTTTGGAAGATGGAGGAAGATTAACAATCAATCAGAAGTGTTAGCTTTTCAGGATAAAGATCAAGTTGATGAAGAAATTACGGATTTTGGGAGAGATTTCGACTATGAAGACGAATATAGTGTTGTTATAGGATGGTATCATACGAATAGCGGACAAGTTTTTTCCTCTGGTGCTGTTCCGACGGGGGAATCAATAGTAGTTGGAACAGTATATATTGATATGGATGATAGTTATTCCACTTACTCAATGTGGGTAGGGGAAAAGAAGCAGGCTTATTGTTACAATTATCCGGCCGAATACAAAACTTTCCTTACCTGGAATTCAACTGATGAATCAGTGGCAACAGTGGATTCAAACGGCCTTGTTACTGCGATAGGAGAAGGAGATTGTAAGATCAGAGTGCTATTTAATAATTCTGTCTCCTGCCGTTCGATAAACTGTTATGTTCGCGGAGACAGAAGCCAGGGTACAGAAATGGGTGATCTGACATGGTATATACCACAAAAGATCAAACTGGGTTATCAGCATGAGCGATGCTTAGGATTGGAGACTCCTGGCATGTGTGCTTTGATCGTAAAAAATCTTCCAAAGGGAAGTGCCGGGAGTTTAAGCATAGGAGATGACTGGCCCAGCTACTTTTCGGGATATGCCGGGGGAGCTGGCGTGGAAGAACTCTCGAATGGTACGGAAATAGCACGATACAGAGGTCGCCTTTACTATGCAATCCACCCAGGGACAGTGACTTTTCAGGCATCTATTCGCGGGAAAGACGGAACAGAGGCCCGAAAACTGGGAGAACCCTATATTGTAACGATTGAGGAACCTGAGATTAAGACGGATGCGCCAGAAGCAGTAAAGATCGGCGACAGCATTATGCTCAATGCAGAGCTTCAAAATACTGAACTGATAAATGAACCTGTTCCGGAAGCGTCTTCAAATAATAGGTTTAAATTTTATAATCTGGTTTATCAGCCAGAGTTTGTGATCGAGGAAGGTGCGGACATCGTTGAGCTCTCAGATGAGGATTTCTCCCATACGCTTACGGCATCTGAGCAGCTGAAGTTTACGGGAGAAGGGACTGTCAAGATCAAAGTTAGATACAGGCAGGTTTGTGAGCCTGAATCGGAATGGAGCTATTACGAGCCCGAAAAGACCATCACGATTCAGGTCTACAAGGAACTTCCGCCTGAGTCTGAGGAGACGCCTGATACGGATCCGACACCGGGGACAGATCCGACACCGGGCACGAATCCAACGCCAGGCACAGACCCGACCTCTGGTACAGACCAGACTTCTGGCACGAGTCCAATCCAGGGTACAAGTATGACATCAAGCCAGAAACCCGGGACTGCAGCACCGGCAGCGGGGATCAAAGTGGGGAAAGTCTCCATCAAATCCCTGAAGAACAGCAAGAAGAAAGCAGCCGTCCTGAAGCTTAAAAAAGTGGACGGCGCCAATGGATATGAGGTCGTCTACAGCACAAACAAGAAGTTTAAAAAAGATGTGAAAACAAAGACCACGAATAAACTTTCCGTGACGCTGAAAAAGCTGAAAAAGGATAAGACGTATTATGTCAAGGTGAGGGCGTACAAGCTTGATCCCACCGGGACAAAGGTGTATGGGAAGTATTCAAAAGTGAAGAAAGTGAAGATCAGGAAGTAAGGCAAATCAAGAAGTAAAATTGGGTAATAAAACCGACAGAAACCGGTGAGACAGTGTCAAGTGATCTATGCAGATCCGGAGCCGAAGAAAAGACACATATGAAAGCGGGGTTATGGAGATGAAAAGAACAATCAGTGTGGTTATGGCAGTGGCGCTTATGCTGACAGCAGTCCCGACGCAGGGTTTTGCGGAGGACGTTACAGAGAAGGACTATGCTGAGACGGAAATCACAGAGAAGGATTACGCAGAAACGGAAGGTATTGAGCGGGAATATACTGAGACAGTGCAGGTGCAGGATCCGACAGAGCTTTCCGGGGAAACGGCCGCGCAGGATCTGTCAGGTTTTTCCAAGGAAGGATCTATACAGGATCCGATAGAATTTTCGGATGATGAGGAAGATGAAATCGAACAGATCCCGGAAGAGGAAATAGGGGCGGAGGATGAGACGGATTCAGAAGCTCTTTCTGACGCCCCGGAAGCGTCTGCGGATAGCATAGAGATTATCGGCATGGAGGAAGTGGATACCGTACCGGCAGCCGCGTCAGAAGCCGGTGAGACGGGAAAAGAGAATCTATTTAAGTATAAGACATTCGGAAACAGAACTGCCGTAATAACCGGATATACAGGGTCGGAGGAGGGAGACCTGAACATACCGGGCAGCCTGAACGGATATACGGTCATAGGCATAGGAGATCGCGTATTTGAGGGCTGCAGTGGTTTTACAGGAAAGCTGACGTTACCGGATAGCCTGATAAGTATAGGCAATTATGCATTTTATGACTGCGATGGATTTACAGGGAGCCTGATCCTGCCGGAGGGTTTGACAAGCATAGATGACTGTGCATTTGAGGATTGCAGTGGTTTTTCGGGAAGTTTGACGTTGCCGGATAGCTTGACGAACATAGGTAACCATGTTTTTTATGGCTGCAGCGGTTTTACTGGTACACTGGAATTGCCGGATGCTATAGACGCAATACCGGAAAATGTGTTTTTGGATTGCAATTTTTCCGGGGATAATATTGTAAAGGTTACATTTGCTGTAAGAGATAGATGGGGAAATGAAGAAGAAAGTTGGCTGATAAAGCGCAATAAGTGTGTTGCGGAACCAGATCAACCGGTAAAAGATGACTATGATTTTTTGGGTTGGTATCTTGAGGGTGAATTATTTGACTTCAGCACTCCAATTACGGAAGATATCGTTTTGACCGCCAGATGGGAGGATGGGACAAGCGTTGATGAAAATGGATTTCAGTATAGAATATTAACTGATAGTGAAGCTGAAATAACCGGTTATGAAGGGAAAGAAGCAGGTGATCTGGTCATACCGAATATGATAGAGGGAAAATATAAGGTCACAAGCATAGGAAATAGCGCATTTTACGGCTGCGATGGTTTTACTGGTGCATTAACGTTACCGGAGGGTTTGACGAGCATAGGAGATTCTGCATTTGAGTACTGTGACGGCTTCACAGGCGAACTGACATTGCCGGAGGGCTTGACGAGCATAGGCTCTTCTGCGTTTGAGTACTGTGACGGCTTCGCAGGCGAACTGACGCTGCCGGAGGGCTTGGCGAGTATAGGCGGCTATGCATTTGAGGCCTGCGATGGTTTCACAGGAGAACTGATCCTGCCGGATAGTATAGGTGAAATACCGGGATCTGCGTTTCGCGATTGCAACTTTTCAGGGGGAAATGCCATAACCGTTACATTTGAATATCCGAACGACGAGGACGAGGAAACTGCTGACAAGTGGATTATAAAATGCGGCAAGTGTATTGAGCAACCGGAAGATCCGAATAAAAAGGATTATGTGTTTGGAGGCTGGTATCTTGAAGATGAGAAGTTCGATTTCAATACTCCGATCATGACCGATATTACATTAGTTGCCGGATGGGATACAGGCAATCATTTCAATGGCTTTAAATACATTTTGTTGGATGACGGAACCGCGGAGATATTCGGGTACGATGGAAGCGAAAGCGGAGACTTGAATATACCGGATACTGTAGATGGATACGAAGTTACAAGCATAGGGGACAGGGCGTTTTCAGGCCGTAAGTTTACCGGCGGGCTGAAATTGCCGAAAAACCTGATAAATATAGGTGAAAAAGCATTTGACTGCCTTTTTGAGGGCGACGTTGTGCTGCCCGAAAGTCTGACCAGGGTGAGGGAAAATAGTTTTGCGGGGAAGCAAGATATCATAAACAAATCCAGCACATTGGCTTTTCAGACGGAGAAACTTGGCGGAGGGAGTTTGGGCTGGTATCATGTAGACAGTGAGCAGTGTATTTCGACTGGCGTTGTTCCGACAGGAAGACTTTTTGTTGGCCAGGCATTGAATTTGGAATGCTTCCCGGAAGTAGACGGCAGCTGGCTTGGATTTGAAATGTGGAAGGGTGAAAAGCGGCGGATTTATTACCCGCCCGAATATGAAAGTATATTCCATTGGGAATCAGAGGATGAGACAGTGGCAACTGTTGATTCAAAAGGGGTGGTTACCGCAGTGGGAGAGGGGTCTTGCCATATCTGTATATCAGGACCCGTTTACAAAAGAATTCTCGTGTATGTTTTTGGGGATGGCCGGCAGGGAATGGAAGTCGGTGATTTGACATGGTATATACCGCAAAAGATAAAGCTGGGGTATGGATATAAATATCATGATACATGGCGTGAAGCAAGTAAATTGCCTGACTTGGCAGTAAAAAATATACCTGAAAATTATATTGAAAGCGGCGAGTATTATCTGAGTCTGGGTACTGACTGGATGAAATATTTTTCGGTGCAGGTAGACAGAACAAAAATAGAGAAGTTTGAAAATAGCACCACGGAAGCGATAAGAAGCAGAGGCCCACTTTGCGCAATTTATCCCGGGACGGTAACTTTTCAGGCGTCCATACAGGCAGAAGACGGAACGGAGGTTCAGAAGATTGGAGCCCCGTATACTGTAACGATCGAGGAACCGGTTATCAGTACGAATGAACCGAAAAAGGCAGAAATTGGGGATAATATTACGCTGAGTGCGGAACTGCAGAATACTGAATTAGCAGACGAAGTAGTTTCCTCCGCAATATTCGAATCTGTTAATGCTGCTGACAGTCAGGAATTGATTTATCAACCGGAGTTTGTGATCGAGGAAGGCTCGGACATTGTTGAGTTGTCAAATGGGGATTTCTCCCATACGCTTACGGCGTCAGAGCAGCTGAAGTTTACGGGAGAAGGGACAGTTAAGGTCAAAATAAAATACAGACAATGTTACTTGGAAGAGTCTGAGACTGACAGAAATTACTACGAGCCCGAAAAGACCATCGCGATTCAGGTCTACAAGGAGCTTCCGCCTGAGTCGGAGGAGACACCGGGCACAGACCCAACACCGGGCACAGACCCAACACCGGGCACAGACCCGACTCCGGGTACGGATCCGACTCCGGGGACAGATCCGACTCCGGGGACAGATCCGACTCCGGGCACAGACCAGACTTCTGGCACGAGTCCAATTCAGGGTACGAGTATGACCTCAAGCCAGAAGCCCGGGACCGCAGCACCGGCAGCGGGGATCAAAGTGGGGAAAGCCTCCATCAAATCCCTGAAGAACAGCAAGAAGAAAGCAGCTGTCCTGAAGCTTAAAAAAGTGAACGACGCCAATGGATATGAGGTTGTGTACAGCACAAACAAGAAATTCAGGAAAGATGTGAAGACAAAGACCACGAAAAAGCTTTCCGTGACGCTGAAAAAGCTGAAAAAGAATAAGACGTATTATGTCAAGGTGAGGGCGTACAAGCTCGATCCCACCGGGGCAAAGGCGTATGGAAAGTATTCAAAGGTGAAGAAAGTGAAGATCAGGAAGTAAGGCAAATCAGGAAGCAAGGAAATGGCAGGATTCGTTTTTCGGATCCTGCCATTTCTCAGGGGGCAAAAACCCCCACTCACAAAAGCACTGCCGCGGAGTGATTCTTTGCGGGCGCTTACAGGTATTTTTTTACTTCTGCGGCTATTAAGCGCGTAATTTTTTCCAGCTCGTCATTCTCCGGCATCTGCGTTTGTACGAGACAATTTTTGGCCTTATCAACGCTGCCGAACAGCTGCATTTTTTTAACGGTCTCCTGTTTTACTGCCTCTACTGCCGCAGGGATCAGATCTATGATCCCCTTCTTCATGTCAGAGAACCGTTTAAACTCTGCTTCCACGGCGGCTACATTGATATCGGTAAAAATGTTCACTTTGCTGATTCCTTCCTGGATCGCCTGACGAAAATCGTTGTCTGTCAGTCCGGAACCTCCATGCAATACCAAGGGCACGTCCACCATACCGGCAATCGTCCGGATCCTCTCGAAATCCAGCTTCGGCGGAAGCTTATATGCGCCATGGGCGTTTCCCACAGCAATGGCAAGGGCGTCCACACCGGTTTTTTCCACATAATCCTTTGCCATTTTGGGATCTGTGAAATACCCGGATGGATCCTCCGGCTGTGTACTTCCCTCCGCAGAGTCCTCGTTGTCGCCCACATGCCCGAGCTCTCCTTCTATGGTCGCGCCGTAGGAATGTGCGATGTCAGCCATTTCCTTTACTTTTTTGACATTCTCTTCATAAGGATCCGTAGAACAATCATACATGATGGAACTGAATCCAAGCTCAAGCGCTTTGATACATGTGTCGCGCTGCAGACCGTGGTCGAGATGGATCACAATCGGCACATTGGCTTTTTTTGCCATCGGGATCAGATAGTAGGATACTTCCTCAAGCGGGCCATAGGGAAACAATATCTCTGCAGTTCCCATGATCACAGGGGAGCCGGTCGTTTCGGCTGCGCTGATGATTCCCCGCGCAAGCTCAAGATTCACCGCGTTAAACAAGCCCACTGCATAATGATTCTTTTTCGCGGGGATCAGGACGTCATTCAAATTTACTAACATGAAGCTTCCCTCCTGCGGAATTTTTTTCCCGGATTGCGGTTATTTTCTTTTTTGTGATTTAATTGGCTATTGTGCGATTGCCTGCTTCAGCGCCTGGGCGAGCTGATCCGGGCAGGAAGTCGGACGCGGGCCGCAGTGGATCCCTTCGAGGCGCTCGATCGCGTCGCTGGCTTTCATTCCCTTTACGAGACGCGCGACGCCCTGGGTGTTTCCGGAGCATCCGCCGACAAATTCCACGTTTTTGATCACATCCCCATCCAGATCAACATGGATCTCCATGGAGCAGACTCCCTTTGGTCTGTATACCATATTGCATTCCTCCCGTTTTTATGTTTTGGCCTTTCGGCGAAATCCCATGTAAACCATGGGCTGTTGCCCAATCAAGTGTGCTCTTACATCTTTTCGGTAAGTGTTTTGACCTGCTTGAACAACACAAGTATAATCCTTTTTTCTGACAGATTCAAGGGCATTGTGAAATTAGAGACTCCCTGTGTGAAATTGCCAATTGTCTTCGCACTGCGCAGGGAAGTCCGCTCAAAAAAACTTTACAATGGGAATGCAATGTAATAAACTTTCTATAATGAATGACAGGAGGCAGCGGAAATGAAGCACAGGGTGCCACGGCTCTTGATAGGCAGCATTGTTTTTGTGATCGTTCTGTGCGTGATCGTCTTCACGACGCAGACGGTCCGCATGAACCGCAAGAGCGCGGAGACGATCGGCGAGATCGGTGAGGTCTATATGTCCGGAATGAGCAGGCAGGCGGCCAGCCATTTCGGCACGATCATGGATCTGCGGCTGTCCCAGGTGGCGGGCCTTGTGGACGCTGTGCCTCCGGACACGATCACGAATCAGACGTCCATGCGCGTGACGCTGACGCACCATGCGCGTTCGAGGGGCTTCGACCATCTGGCGCTGTGCGCTTCGGACGGTACGATCGATATGCTTTTCGGCACCGATGTGGAGCTGGACGGCTCGGATGACTTTCTGGAATCGCTGCGGGACGGCGAGCAGAAGATCGCGATGGGGACGGATTCCCAGGGCGAGGAGATCGTGCTGATGGGAGTTCCGGCCGTGTACCCGATGGAGGACGGCAAGGAGTGCATCGGACTGGTCGCGGGACTGCCGGTGAGCTATATCAGCGAGACGCTCGCGCTGAATCTGGAGGAGTCGACGGATTACTATTTTATCATCCGCAAGGACGGAAGCTTTATTATCCGGGACGCCGAGGTGGACGACGACGACTACTTCACCCGCGTCCAGAATAAGTACACGGACGTCGGCGGAAAGTCGGCCGAGCAGTACACGAAGGAGCTGCGCGCGGCGATGGCGAAGAACGAGAGCTATTCGACGCAGTTTACGCTCTCGGGGAACGATCAGCGCTATCTGTACGCGACGAGCCTGCCGAACACGGAGTGGTACCTCATGATGTTCATGCCGTACGGGCAGCTGAATAAGGCGATCGGCGATCTCGGAAATACATGGACCATGACCGCGATCCGCAACTGCGTAATCATTGTGATCATCCTGCTCCTCATTTTCGGCTGGTATTTTCATCTGCTGCGCCAGCACATGGACAAGATGGAGGAAGCGCGGGAGGCGGCAGAGTACGCGAACCGGGCCAAGAGCGAATTCCTCTCCAATATGAGCCATGACATCCGCACGCCGATGAACGGGATTGTCGGCATGACGGCGCTCGCGTTGTCAAATCCGGATGACAAGGGACAAGTACAAAATTGTCTGAGGAAAATTACGCAGTCCAGCAGGCATCTTCTGGGGCTGATCAACGATATCCTTGACATGGCGAAAATCGAGAGCGGAAAGATGTCGCTGAACATGGAGCAGACTTCCCTGAGTGAGATCGTGCAGGGAGTCGCCGACCTCATACAGACGCAGTGCCAGCAGAAAGATCAGGAATTCAACGTCAACATCCGGGACATTCAGGTCGGGTATGTCCGCTGCGACAGCGTCCGGCTGAATCAGGTGCTGATGAACCTGCTGGGCAACGCGGTCAAGTTCACGCCCGAGGGCGGTCGGATCGGACTCGAGCTGTATGAGGAGGAATCGCCGCTCGGGGCGGACCATGTGCGGGCGCATTTCCTCATCAAAGACAACGGGATCGGTATGAGCGAGGAGTTTCAGAAGCAGGTCTTCGAGACCTTTGCGCGCGAGGACAACGCAAGGGTGCAGAAGACGGAGGGCACGGGCCTCGGCATGGCGATCACGAAGTATATCGTGGACGCGATGAAGGGGAAGATCGAGGTGCAAAGCGAGCAGGGGAAGGGCACGGAATTCCATGTGACGCTCGATCTGGAAAAGACGCCGGAGCAGGGGGCGGACGAGCCTCGTTCCGTGACCGAGGAGATCAGCAGCGAGATGTTCTCCGGAAACCATGTGATCTTCGCGGAGGACAATGAGCTGAACTGGGAGGTCGCGGACGGACTGCTCTCGGAGCTCGGACTGAAGCTTGACCGGGCGGAGAACGGCAAAGCCTGCGTGGAGCTGTTCGGGCAGTCGCCGCCGGGCTATTATGAGGCGATCCTGATGGATATCCGCATGCCGGTCATGAACGGCTATGAGGCGACGATGGTGATCCGGGCAATGGACCGCGCGGACGCGAAGACGGTGCCGATCATCGCGCAGAGCGCGGACGCGTTTTCCGACGACGTCAAGAAATGTCTGGATGCCGGCATGAACGGGCATGTGGCGAAGCCGATCGACATACAGGAGATCGTGCGGCAGCTGCGGAAATACATACAGAAAGAGGAAAAGACATGAGAAAGGGGTCATACACAATATGAACAAGACAGGCATCATCGGGGCGATGGATATCGAGGTGGAGCAGCTCAAGAAGGATATGATTGTCAGGCGCGAGGTGAAGAAGGCCGGGATGAACTTCTGCGAGGGCGTTCTGAACGGACAGGAGGTCGTGGTCGTGCGCAGCGGCGTCGGCAAGGTAAACGCGGCGGTCTGTACGCAAATTTTGATCGACGAGTTTCAGGTGGACGCTGTGATCAATACGGGGATTGCGGGTTCGCTGAACGCGGATATCGATATCGGGGATATCGTGATCTCGACGGACGTCGTACACCACGACATGGACGCGGTGAACTTCGGCTACGAGCCGGGACAGATCCCACAGATGGATGTGTTCTCTTTTGAAGCGGACGAGGAGCTTGCCAAGCTGGCAGAGAAGACTTGTCGGGAAGTGAATCCGGACATCAAGGTATTCCGCGGGCGCGTGGTCAGCGGAGATCAGTTCGTCGCGGACAAGGCTGTCAAGGAGCGCATCAGCGGACTGTTCCATGGCTTCTGCACGGAGATGGAGGGCGCCGCGATCGCGCAGACCGCGTACTTGAACAGGATTCCTTTTGTGATCATCCGCGCGATCTCCGACAAGGCGAACGACAGCGCCTCGGAGGACTATCCGACCTTTGAGAAGAAGGCGGTCGCGCACAGCGTGCGGCTCGTGGAAGGGATGCTCGCAGGCGCATAATTTAAATATTAAAAAACAGGGCAGAAGCGGATTTCCAAAAGGAGGGTGACAGATAATGACAAAAGATCCTTTTGAGGAATATATCAGAGAGTCGGAACCGGATAAACGGGAGAAGGGATATGCATGGCATACAGCCATCGGCCTGCAGGCGGTTGACGGATTGAAAACCTCCGAGTATCTGATGCATACTGCCGTTCGCAATATCGAGGGTGAGATATCTTTTGAAGAAGCCGACGCGCTTCTTCAGACTTATTATGAAGAAAATCCTGCTCGCGACACGAAAGATCGCACGGAGGAGGCTGACAAGGTTTCGGCCAGGATTGCGGCGCTTTTGTCTGGGAAAACTTTCAGCTTTACTCCGGGTGAATATATTTCCATCCACCGAAAGCTGTTTACCGGTATTTATTCTCATGCAGGACGTTTTCGGGATTACAACATCACGAAAAAGGAATGGGTGCTTGCCGGGGCGACGGTGCTTTATTGCAATGCCACGGAGCTCAGAGCAACTCTGAACTACAATTTCTCTGAAGAGAGAAACTTCTCTTACCGAAACCTCCCAATGGATGAGATCATACGTCATCTTGCTGTGTTTGTTTCCGGATTATGGCAGATTCATATATTCGGAGAGGGCAACACCCGGACAACGGCGGTGTTCTTTATCAAATATCTGCGCAGCCTTGGGTTTGACGTGACAAATGATATTTTTGCTGAGAACGCATGGTATTTCCGAAATGCTCTCGTCAGGGCAAATTATAATGACCTGAAAAGAGGGATTCATGAGACAACGGAGTATCTTGAGCTTTTCTTAAGAAACCTGCTGCTGGGCGAACATCACCCGCTTCACAACAGGGCATTGCACATCAGCGGTGCATTTAAAATGGCGGAAAAAGTGGACATTGAAGCCAAAAAAGTGGACATTGACAATAAAAAAGCGGATATTGAAATCGAAAAAGTGGACATTGAGGCAGAAAAAGCAGACATTGAAAAAATGTTTTATCCGAAAACCGCAGGCCATATCATCAAGCTTCGTGAGGCATTTCCGGATCAGACGGTTTTTGGACGATCGGACGTGATGGAAACGATTGATATCAAACCGTCCAGGGCGTCGAAGCTTCTGGGAGAATTGGCCGAGCGCGGAGTCATCGAGCCGGTAGCCGGACAGGGCAAAGGAAAGTACAGATTCTCAGAAGCATTTTGTGCGACTAAAAATAATTTCTCTGAAGCTGACACGAAGATGTAATATATATAAAATAAATGCAATATATACTTTACATTCCTCCCAATATGGTGTATGCTTATCTGCAGGAGGCGGACAATGAGAAATCTGAAACTGAAATTCAGGCGCATCGAATTGGATATTTCCCAAACCAAGCTTGCCGAGAAAGTAGGCGTTACCAGGCAGACGATCGGATTGATCGAAGCCGGTGACTTCAATCCGTCGCTGAAGCTCTGCATCGCGATCTGCAGGGCACTGGACACCACGTTAAACGATCTGTTCTGGGAGGATAACGGAAATGAAGAAAAGCTGGAATCATAAGAATAATCTTGACGAAAGGCAGGAGCAGGCGCTGCTGCGGATTGAACACAACGGGTGCTGGCTGGCCTTCTGGGGGCTGGCGGCAGCCCTGGTTGTACAGAGGATCTTTTTTGATTTTGATTTCAGAAGTCTTGCGGGAGAGTGCGTCGTCTTTATGGCACTTGCGCTGTACATAGCCGTGGGCTGCCTCAGTCAGGGGATCTGGGATCGCCGCCTGAAACCGAATACTTCATCCAATGTCATCGTATCCCTGACAGCTGCCCTTATTACAGGCATTTTGGGCTTTGTTCGCACACTGAAAAACTTTCCGGACAAGATAGCGGGTTCTCTTGCCTCAGGAATCGTATACGCGGTGATCACGTTTACCGTGTGCTTTGCAGTTCTGCAATTTTCAGCGGGTGTGTTCAGGAAGAAACAGGCCAAACTGGAGGAAGAGCCTCAGGAAAATGGAGAAGAAGGAGATTCACTTATCTGAAAAGTGCAAAACGGAAAAAGAACGAGCTGCAGTAAGCTTTACATCTAATCTCAGTTTACAAAATTTCTTATCTGGAGAAAAAAACTGACATCCTCTTGAGAGCTTTTTGGCGGCTCGGATCCGGTCGTTCGGCATATGAATTTGTCGAACGATTTTTCTTTGCAAACCCCGAAAATGCGGCTATAATGGCGATACTTGAGCGACTGCAGCGCTCTGGCATTTTCAGGAAGGGGGAGTCTATCATGGTACAGTTCATCATGGAGCGAAATCTACTGCTCTATCTACTTGCGGCGGCCTGCGTAGCCGCGGTCGCCAGTCAGATGATCCTCAAACAAATATACGACAGACTGATAAGAGACACGCGAAACACGGGAGAACCCGACGGGAAGTTTTTGCAACAACTGCGACAACGCTTTCAATATTGCAGGCATCTGAATGAGAAGGTCGGAGATGTACAAGCCCTCATTCGGAAGAATCTGATGGAATATCGGTTCTGGGGGATGGGGCTGCATCGATGGAAGCGCATGGGTGTGGAGCTTTTCGCGGTCAGCCTGCTGTGTTCCTTTGCCGGGAGCGTGTATTTTGTGAGAGGCGGGGGCGCGGTCGTGAACGGAAATTCCTATTTTTGGATGGGACTGCTCTCCGCCGCCTTGGTGGGAACCGCCTACGCCATCGCGGACACCGGCTACCGACGGACCTTTCTTGAGGTTCAGCTTGCGGACTATCTGGAGAACAGCGGCGCGGTACGCGATTACAGCGAGGACGCGGCGCAGGCGTTTGCGGCGGAGGAGCCTGCCCCGATCGTCTCTGTCGAGAGCAGGCGTAAGTCGAAGCGCAAGGCGGCGAAGGAGATTGCCGTCACGCAGACACGGGCGCAGAAGGAGAAGAATGATCTCAAGGAGAACCTTGCCCGGATGAAGGCCGGGATGCAGGAGACAGCGGCGGCGACCGAGCGGGAGCGAAACGCGGAGATCCTGCGGCACATGGATCCGGCGGAACAGGAGCGTATCCTGCGGGAGGTGCTGAAGGAATTCCTCTCATGACCCGCTCCGGCGGCGGGTTATCCAGGATATGGAGCGTCGGAATTACCTGTGAAAAAAGCCGCGGTGACTTTTCGAAAAAGACTCTTGCGCATGGCGAAAAGGTCTGCTAGAATAGATGCGGAAAAGCGGAAGAAAACACAAAAGGAGATGTTGTGGTATGGGAAACAAAGTGGCATTTGACTATTCAAAGGCGGCTTGCTTCGTCTCGGAGAACGAAGTGGCGTCAATGAAGAAGATCGTCGCGGATGCGAAAGATCTGCTGGTGTCAAGGACAGGAGCCGGCAACGATTTCCTCGGATGGATCGACCTCCCGGTCGACTATGACAAGGACGAGTTCGCCCGGATCAAAAAGGCGGCCGAGAAGATCAAGGGCGACAGCGAGGTGCTGCTTGTGATCGGCATCGGCGGTTCCTATCTGGGAGCGAGGGCCGCGGTCGAATTCCTGCGCCACAGCTTTTACAATACGGTGTCGAAGGAGATCCGCAAGACGCCGGAGATCTATTTCGTAGGAAACAGCATCAGCAGCACGTACATTCAGCATCTGATCGACGTGATCGGGGACAGGGATTTCTCCGTGAACGTGATCTCGAAGTCCGGTACGACGACGGAGCCGGCGATCGCGTTCCGCATCTTTAAGGGAATGCTGGAGAAAAAGTACGGCAAGGCTGAGGCAGCGAAGCGCATCTACGCGACGACGGACAAGGCGAGAGGAGCACTCAAGAGTCTGGCGACGGCCGAGGGCTACGGGACCTTCGTGGTACCGGACGACGTCGGAGGACGTTTCTCTGTGCTGACGGCGGTGGGGCTTCTCCCGATCGCGGCCAGCGGCGCGGACATCGACAGGCTGATGGAGGGCGCGGCTTCCGGAAGAAAGCGCGCGCTGGAAGCTGATTTTGACGAGAACGACGCCCTTCAGTACGCGGCGATCCGCAATATCCTGCTCAGAAAAGGAAAGGCCATCGAGGTGCTGGCGAACTACGAGCCGAGCCTGCATTATGTTTCCGAGTGGTGGAAGCAGCTTTACGGCGAGAGTGAAGGAAAAGACCAGAAGGGAATCTTCCCCGCGTCGGTAGATCTCACGACAGATCTCCATTCTATGGGTCAGTTTATCCAGGACGGCAGCCGTACACTCTTCGAGACAGTGATGAATGTAGAGGAATCCAGATGCGAGCTTGCGATCGGCGAGGAGCCGGTGGATCTCGACGGACTGAATTATCTGGCGGGCAAGACCGTGGATTTTGTGAATAAGAGCGCGATGAACGGGACGATCCTCGCGCACACGGACGGCAATGTTCCGAACCTGATCGTGAACATTCCGAAGCAGGACGAGTTCTTCCTGGGCGAACTGTTCTACTTCTTCGAGTTCGCGTGCGGCGTGAGCGGATATGTACTGGGCGTGAACCCGTTCAACCAGCCTGGCGTGGAGAGCTACAAGAAAAATATGTTTGCGCTTCTGGGAAAGCCGGGCTACGAGAAAGAGAGAGAGGCGCTTCTGAAGAGGCTGTAAAGGAAAGCCTGCAGACAGGGCTGAAGTGGATAGAAAAATGTGTGGGATGCTGTGGGCGGAAACGATTCTGCCCGCGGCATCCTTGTGACGTTTTATGAATATAGTTCCCGGAGTCTGAATCCACAGCGCATTCGCAGAGAAATGTCAGTCTTTTGGATGCGTTGAAGAAAGCGGGGAAAAGATAAACGGAGAGCTGTTGTAGGAGAGAATAGTAGAAGGAGACGACGAATGAATATCGTATTTCTGGAAGCGGACAATCTGGGTGAGGATATGCGCTTTGACAAATTCTTCGAGCTGGGCGAGGTCACGGTGCACGGCGAGACGCCCGAGGAGCTGATCCCGGAGCGCGTGGCGCAGGCGGACGCCGTGTTTGTCAACAAGCTGCCGATGAACGAGAAGACGCTCGCTGACGCGCAGTTTCTGAAATATGTCGGCGTGACGGCGACCGGCACGAACAACATTGATTTTGATTATATGAAAAAGCGCGGCATCACAGTCACGAATGTGGCAGGGTATTCGACTGACGTCGTGGCGCAGCACACCTTCGCGATGGCGCTCTATCTGCTGGAGCATCTGCGCTATTACGACGATTATGTAAAGTCCGGCGATTACTGCCACAGTAAGTCGTTCTGCCATATGGACCGCCGCTTCACGGAGCTTGCGGGAAAGACCTGGGGCATCATCGGATTGGGCGCGATCGGGAAGAGAGTCGCGCAGATCGCGCAGGTCTTCGGCTGCCGGGTGATCTATTATTCACCGTCCGGGAAGAACGCGAACACGGACTATGAGCAGGTGGATTTTGACACGCTGCTCTCCGCGTCCGACATCTTGTCGGTACATACGCCGCTGACCGAGAAGACGCATCACCTGATGGACTACGACGCATTCAGCAGGATGAAGGAGAGCGCGATCTTCCTCAACGTGGCGCGCGGGCCGATCGTGGACGAGGACGGTCTATACAAGGCGCTGCACAAGGAGAGGATCGCGGCGGCGGGACTGGATGTGCTTGAGAAGGAGCCGATGAGCAAGGACTGTCCGCTCCGAAAACTCTCGGACAGCGACCGCCTGTTGATCACGCCGCATATTGCGTGGGCGGCCGTGGAGGCGAGGACCCGTCTGCTCGACGAGGTCTGGTTGAATTTGAATGATTTTATAAATGGAAAAGAGAGAAATGTATGCCGGAAATAAAGAACCGGAAAAACACACCGGAAAAAAGGAATCAGGATACGAAAAATCAGAAGACAGAGAAACAGAACGCGGAAGAGCGCAAGGAAGAGCTTAAGGCCGAGGGAATTGAAAGCGCAGGGAGCCAAAACACCGAGACATCAGGAGGGCTTAAGGATAAGGCTGTGCGGGTTCTGAAGATCGCGGGGAGAGTGATCGGAGCGGTCGGCTACGCCGCCATGTTGATGTGGTACTGCGCGCATCCGGACTATTACGGGGAAAACGACCTTGTGACGCTGTTCACCAGTCCGAGGACGTGGTTTTTGATCATCGTTTCGACGGCCATGATTACCCTTTGTTTTGTCCCGAACCGCCTGTCGGAGCAGCTGAACCGCAAGCTGAGCTGGGCATGGTGCGTGTTGGCGCCGTTTGCAGTGTATTTTTCGCTCCTGTACCTGAACGCGACAAAGTTCAAGATCAAGTTCTTTGCGCTCGACAAGATCGCGCTGTTTTTCACATTCTGGTTTCTGTTTGGGATGCTGCTGCTGTTTCTCGTCGTCACGGGCAGCATCCGTATCTCAGCGATTTTGCTGGCGGTGCCGATCGGGGTGTTGGGAATTTTCAACTGCTTCGTCATCGAGTTCCGCGGTATGGCGATCTCTGGCGGGGACATTTTCTCGATCGGGACAGCTCTGACGGTGTCGAACGGCTATCAATATACGATCGACTGGTACATATTCATGGAGGCGTTCCTGACTTTCACGATCTGCGTCATCAGCCTGAAGCTGCGCGGATTCAAGCTGTTTTTCTGGAAACAGCGCACTGCGCTGCTCGCAATCTGGATCGTGTGCGCGGGGACCTTCTATCACATTTGTTGCCGGACTTCTTTCCTGCAGGATCACGATATCCGCTCGGAGGGCTACACGCATCAGCTGCGCTACAAGCAATTCGACATGATCTTCACGACGCTGTGTACCTGCTTCTATCTGGCGGCGGATAAGCCGGAGGGTTATTCCGTGGAGAAGGTGCATGAGATCGCGGCGGATTATGTCGGCGAGGGAGACGGAGACGAGAGGGAAAGCGAGACGGAGGCCAGTACAGACAACGGATCGGACAATGCCGAGGTTGCCTCCGCCGGGACGACTGCGGCTGACGCAAAGCCGCAGACGCCGAATATCATCGTGCTCATGAATGAGTCGCTCGCCGACTATTCCGATATTGGCAATGGTCTGGAGTTCTCCGAGGATTATATGCCGTTCCTGCACAGCCTAAGCGAGAACACGATTAAGGGCACGGCCTACGCGTCGATCTTCGGTGCGAACACGCCGAACTCGGAGTACGAATTCCTGACCGGCAACACGATGGGCTTCCTGCCGCCGTCTTCGGTCGGCTTCCACCTGTTCGTGCGCGGGGCGATGCCGTCGCTGGCGTCGGAATTCAAGGAGGAAGGCTACTATACGCTCGCCATTCATCCGTACCGCGGGACGAATTACCGCAGGAACATCGTTTATCCGCAAATCGGGTTTGACAAATACTATGCGCGAGTCAACTTCACTTCTCCGAAGTACATCCGCAATTTCATCTCGGATGAGGAGCTGGTGAACCGCATCATCCTGGAATATGAGAAAAACAACGCGCGACAGGGGACTCCGCTGTTCAGCTACAACGTCACGGTGCAGGATCACGGCGGATACTCGATGTCCAACACGCGGAACCTGGACAATTCGATCAAGATCCGGACGCCGGGCGTCGACTGGGAGAAAACGCAGGTCTACGCGAACCTGGTGAAGGCGTCGGACGAGGCGTTCGAAAAGCTGGTCAATTATTTCTCCGGGCAGGAAGAGCCGACCGTGATCATCATGTTCGGAGATCATCAGCCGAACCTCGGAGAGAATACCTACCAGTATCTGATCGGCAACGAGGAGGAGCTGACGCCGGAAGAGCTGATGGAGAAATATAAGATCCCGTTTGTCGCGTGGGCGAACTATGATATCGAGGAGGAGACGATCGAGAAGACGAGCCTCAACTATCTGTACAGCGTTCTGGCGGACCGCCTGGATCTGCCGATGACCGGATACCAGAAGTACCTTCTGGATCTCAGCGAGAAGATCCCTGTACTGGCGGCCGGCGGCTACTGGACGAAAGACGGCGACTTCTACACGCTGGACGATGAGGAATCGCCGTACTATGAGATGGTGAATGATTATCATATTCTGGAATACAATTACATATTCGGGAAGGACAGCCGGTATCTGGACTTCTTCTCCTGAATGGAGATTCTGTGAAATATTTTTGCGGGAATGGCAGTGGGGACTTTGATCCGGGCGAGACAGAAACCTGTTTCAGCGCTCGATTCCCTTTCGCGCGGGAATACCCTTGTCAAAGGGATGCTTGACCTTGCGGATCTCCGACACATAATCGGCGGCTTCGATGAGCGCCTGACTTGGCTCCTGTCCGGTCAGGATGACCTCGAGGTGCGCCGGTTTTTTCTTCAGAAAGTCGAGGACAAGCGTCTCATCGAGAAGCCCGGCGCGGATCGTGTAGACGACCTCGTCCAGAAACAGGACGTCGTAGTGCTCTTCGCAGGCCTTCCGCGTCACGGTTCGGAGCTGTTCGGCATAGTAGGCCCGGCGCTCTTCTTTTTCCTCCGGCGTCATTTGAAAGCTGAATTTTTCTTGGGCAAGTCCGTCCACGATCGTGACATTGTCCGAGAGGGAGAGCAGCCTGCGCTCGCTCGTCGAATTGTCCTTCATGAACTGGTAGATCAGCACGCGAAGGCCGTATCCGGCGGCGCGCGCACAAAGGCCCATGCCCGTGGTGGTCTTTCCTTTTCCGTCGCCGCAGTAGATGTGGATTAGTCCGGTGTTTGTTTTCTCTGCCATGATAGGGCCTCCTCCGGCTTTTTGTTTATCGTAGCACAGGCAGGAAAAAAAGGAAAGCTGGAAAAATCGAAAAAAGGAGTGTTATATCTCCTTTTTTATGTTATGATAGAAATACGTTTGAGAGTATCGCACAGGGAATGTGATGGGGATAAGAATGAAAAACGCATTTGAGAAAATCAGCAATACCTGTCTGCCACTGATCATGAAAATATTGTTTGTATGTCTGATCTCTGTTCTGTTGGTTTGGCTGAGCGGGCGCGGACCGGCAGGGGAGGTTGCGGTGACCGCAGGGACCTTCGGGACCGCTGCGCCGGGACAAACGCCGGAAAGCGGTGTGCAGGAAACGGAGAGAGGTACGGAAGCCTGGACGGAAAGCATGTCGGAGACAGAGAGCGAAGCGCTCACTCCGGCTGAGCTTGCCGCGCTTGAGGGCGAGCAGGAGGAGACGACAGACCTGATCGCTTTGGCAGACGCGACAGACGCCGGGACAGGGACGCACAGGGATACGAAAGAAGCGGAAACACAGCTGCCGGTTCTGCTCGTGAAGATACCGCAGATTCCGGTGGACTTTCAGATTCCGATGACGATGTCGGACACGGAGATCGTAGAGTATCAGGAAGACTCATCCGCTTACCGGTGGCAGTTCGTGAACGAAAGGTACAGGATCGGCGGAGTCATTCCTTACCGTGTCTCGAAGTTTAAAGTGTCAGGTCCGGAAGAGAATGAGGGATATGAGATCGTCGGGTATGGGGCGTATCGGCCGTTTTCTCTGCTGAAGAGAATGATAGAGAAGCGTCTCGCAAACTATGACGGGGACTGGTCGGTCTACGTCAAGAACCTGGAGACGGATGAGAGCTTCGTCGTAAATGATCAGCCTATGAAGTCGGCCAGTGTGATGAAGCTGTTCATCATGGGGACGGTCTACAAGGCGATCGAGGCCGGGGAACTGGAGCGCACGGACGAGGTGGTCTCGCTGCTGAACAGCATGATCACGGCGAGTGACAACGAGGCCTCGAACCGACTGCTGTATCTGCTCGGGAATTCGAGTTACGCGGACGGGATCGCACGGGTGGACGCATTTATCCGGGAGTACGGTTTCAGCGACATGACGGTCGAGTACAACGGCTTCAACAATTCAGCCACGGTGATGGATCCGGGGCACAATAATCAGGTGTCGGCGAAGGATTGCGGAAAGCTTCTTGAGGACGTTTATCGGAGAAGCTGGATAAACCGTTCGTCGGCGAATGAGATCGAACAGATGATGCTGAACCAGCAGACGAGGTATAAGATTCCGGCCGGGCTTCCTGAGGGCGTGTCGTGCGGGAACAAGACGGGCGAGATGGACACGACGGAGAACGACGCGGCGGTCGTCTACGGAAGGGACTGCGACTACATACTGGTGGTTTTGTCGAGCGACTGGAACAGCAAGGACGAGGCGATCTCGCGGATCGCGTCGATGTCGAGTATGGTGTATGAGTTTATGAATTAATTCTGCCAGGTCAACCCATCCTTTCAGGACTAGCGTTGCGTCGCAGACCGCCTTCTTCGAAGGCTATTCGCTGCTAATGCTTCGCATTGCAGCTACTGTCTGTGGCTGATGGGCAGTTCTGCCCATCTTTCAGAAAGGAATTACGCCTCCTTGCAGATAAATCTGCAGGGGGCGTCCTCCTTTCTTGACCTGGCAGAACATGGAGGGTAACATGTTTCGTTTGTGGGGAAAGATCTGGAAGGACAGCAGGATGATCCGTGATACGGTCTATGAGGAAGAGAGCGACGATACGCGCACGCACAAGATCTTTCGAGGACTGGAGGAAATCTGTCGGGAGTTTGACCTGGGCAAGCCGATCTGGCTCGATGTGACGGTCTCACAGTTCCAACGCCACAGCAAGGCAAGGTTTTATCAGGACAGCTTTATCGAAGAGATACCGTTTGATTATCTGGAGATACAGGTGATAGAGGAGGGGTGAGACGCGTCTTATTTTACCCCATGGATGAGGAGTGCCCCCGGCGTCTGGTACACCGGAGGCTATTATGAAAAAATTTATCAAATTGATTTGAGAATTCCTTCTCAAGAACTGTCATCAATATATCAGCCAAATATGTACAAAACATGAATAAATTGTAAACATATAGTGAAAATGACATAAATCAAATCTAAAACCGACATGCGGTTGTCTGAAATGCACATAAAAAATCTGCCAAAGCGAAACAACTTGCCGTCAGAACCGATAAGAGAAAGATGAATTTTAGAGAAAATATTGGTTTCTTTTGCATCACATTTGTAGTACAATGGTTAGGAAAGAAAACGCAAAAGGGAAACAAAGGGGACAGGATTTCCTTTCACCGTATGAACTGTATGAATTTGAAGGAGGAAAAATTATGAGTAATACACCGACTCCGCACATTGCGGCGCAGCAGGGAGATTTTGCAAAGACAGTACTGATGCCGGGGGATCCGCTCCGGGCAAAATATATCGCGGAGACATTTCTCGAGGATGCGGTTCTTGTGAACAATGTCCGCGGCGTGCAGGGGCACACCGGCACGTATAAAGGCAAAAAGGTTTCCGTGATGGCGAGCGGCATGGGTATGCCTTCGATCGGGATCTACTCCTACGAGTTGTTCCACTTTTACGATGTGGACAACATCATCCGCATTGGCACGGCCGGGGCGATGCACAAGGATCTGAAGATCCGCGACGTCGTGATCGGTATGGGCGCGTGCACGGATTCCAACTTCGTGTCCCAGTTCCGGCTTCCGGGCACTTACGCGCCGATCGCTTCTTATGAGCTGCTTCGGAAAGCGGTCGACGTCGTGGAAGCGATGGGAACGCATTATATGGTCGGCAATCTGCTTTCCGGGGATGTGTTTTACAACGACAACGAGCAGACGACGGCGCTGTGGCAGAAGATGGGCGTGCTCGCGATCGAGATGGAGGCAGCGGCGCTGTACATGAATGCGGCGCGCTGCGGTAAGAACGCGCTGGCGATCTGCACGATCTCGGACAGCATGGTTACCGGAGAGGCGACGACGGCCGAGGAGCGCCAGTCGAGCTTCAACGATATGGTGAAGATCGCGCTGGAGATTGCATAGACTGGGTGAGTGGCAAAGAATCCGAAGGAGAGGAGTTATTCTATGGATATCAAGCGTGTTTTTGTGATCGTGCTGGACAGCTACGGGATCGGCTTTCTGCCGGACGCAGAGAAATTTGGGGATGTCGGGGCTAACACGCTCGGCACGATCGTGAAGTCAGACAAATACAGTACGCCGAACATGGAGCGTTTCGGCCTGTTCAACATCGATGGGGTAGACTGCCGCCCGGGCGTGGCGTCGCCTGTGGCGAGCTACGGGCGCATGGCGGAATCCTCGATGGGCAAGGACACGACGATCGGACACTGGGAGATTGCCGGCGTGATCTCGCCAAATCCGCTTCCGGTCTATCCGGACGGGTTCCCGGAGGAGGTGCTTACTCCGTTTCGTGAGCAGACGGGGCGCGGTGTGCTCTGCAACAAGCCGTACTCCGGCACAGAGGTGATCCGCGACTACGGAGAAGAGCATATGAGGACGGGCGATCTGATCGTCTACACCTCCGCGGACAGCGTATTTCAGATCGCGGCGCACGAGGAGGTCGTGCCGCCCGAACAGCTTTACGAATACTGCCGGATCGCGCGAAAGATCCTCAGCGGAAAGCACGGCGTAGGGCGCGTGATCGCGCGGCCGTTCATCGGGCAGGCGCCGAATTTTGAACGCACGCGGAATCGCCACGATTTTTCACTGCTCCCGCCGAAGCGTACGATGCTTGTGAGCCTGCAGGAGCACGGATTTGACACGTACGGGATCGGAAAGATCAATGATATTTTTGCCGGGCAGGGGATCGCGCACACGACGCCGATCTCGAGCAACGAGGACGGTATGAACAAGACGCTTTCCCATATGGATCTGGACTTCAAGGGACTGTGTTTCGTGAATCTGGTGGATTTTGATATGGTGTACGGACATCGCAACGACATCGACGGGTATGCGGCGGCCGCTGCGCTCTTTGACCGGCAGCTCGGTGAGATGATGTCGAAGCTGCGCCCGGACGACGTTGTGATCCTCACAGCCGACCACGGTTGCGATCCGGGATATCCGGGCACGGACCATACGCGTGAGTATACGCCGATGCTGATTTACGGGGATGCGGTGAAACAGGGTGTGTCCCTCGGCACGAGGAAGAGCTTTGCGGATATCGCGGCGACGGTGCTTGCGATGTTCGGGATCGACGAGACGCTCGACGGGACGAGCTTCTGGGATGAGGTCAGGCGCTGAAACGGGTCAAGGTTTAGCCGGACTGCGGCGAAGATGGTGAGACATTGTTTTGGCGATCGGGTCAGAGCCGGAACGATAGGGCAGACAGTTGTGGATAGGGAGTTCTGATTCGGGATAGTGGATAGAATGATAAGGAAGTGACGAGAGATGACATGGGACGAACACATCAGAAAGCTGATAAAGCTTGCTTATGAGGCGCAGAGCCGCGCCTACTGCCCGTACTCTCATTTCGCGACAGGGGCGGCGCTCGAGGCGGAGAACGGACAGATCTTTCTGGGCTGCAATATCGAGAATGCGGCGTACTCGCCGACGAACTGCGCGGAGCGAACGGCTTTCTTCAAGGCGATCTCCGAGGGCGTGCGGGAGTTCGCCCGGATCGTTGTGGTCGGGAACTATGAGGGCAAGCAGGGAGATTACTGTGCGCCCTGCGGCGTCTGTCGGCAGGTCATGGCCGAGTTCTGCGACGGGGAGCTGTTCGAGGTGATCCTGGCGCGCGGCCCGGAGGACTACCGGGTATTCCGGCTGCGGGAGCTGTTGCCGGAGCATTTCGGGCCGGAGGATCTGCGTGATCAGCAATGAGCCAAAGGCTTTTCGAGTGTGCAGGGATCATTGTTAATGTATGAGGCATGAAGAGAGGTGGCAGGAATATGAGAATGTACGATGCGATCTTAAAAAAGCGATACGGCGGCGAGCTGAGCGACGAGGAGATACGGACGGTCGTCCGGGAATACACGAACGGGAAGATCCCGGATTACCAGATGTCCGCTCTAATGATGGCGATCTGCTTTCAGGGGATGACCGACCATGAGACCGCGGTGCTCACCGACGCGATGGCGCATTCGGGTGATGTGATGGATCTCTCGGAGATTCCGGGCGTCAAGGTCGACAAGCATTCGACCGGGGGCGTCGGGGATAAGACGACGCTGATCGTGGGGCCGATCGTGGCGGCCTGCGGTTGTCATGTCGCGAAGATGTCGGGGCGAGGACTCGGGCACACGGGCGGCACCGTCGACAAGATGGAGTCGATCCCGGGGATGCGTACGGAGCTCTCGCGTGAGGAGTTTATCCGCACGGCGATAGAGGCCGGGATCACGGTGACTGGGCAGTCCGGGAATCTGACGCCCGCGGACAAGAAGATGTACGCGCTGCGGGATGTGACGGCGACGGTGGACAGCATTCCGCTGATCGCGTCTTCCATCATGAGTAAGAAACTCGCGGCCGGGAGCGACTGCATCGTGCTGGACGTCAAGACGGGCAGCGGCGCGTTTATGAAGACCGTGGAGGATTCAGTGAAGCTCGCGCAGAAGATGGTGGCGATCGGCGTTCACAACGGGAGGAAGACCGCGGCGCTGATCACGAATATGGATATTCCGCTCGGAAGTCAGATCGGCAACGCGCTGGAGGTCGAGGAGGCCGTGCGGACGCTGCGCGGTGATGGAGCTGCGGATCTGACAGAGATCTGCCTTGCGCTGGCGACGGAGATGCTGATGCTCTCGGGCAAGGGTTCGCGTGAGGAATGTGTGGGGCTGGCGCGTCAGGCGATCGATTCCGGGGATGCGCTTGGGCGTCTGGCGGCGATGGTGCGTTGTCAGGGCGGGGACGAAGAGTGTATCCTCCATCCGGAGAAGCTCGGCAAAGCGTCGTATTCTGTCGAAGTGCGCGCCAAGCAGGACGGCTATATTATCCGGATGGACACGGCAGGCATCGGCTATGCGGCGATGATGCTCGGCGCGGGACGCGAAACGAAGGAGGACAAGCTCGACTATCTGGCGGGCATTCTTTTAAAGAAAAAGACCGGAGACGCGGTGCGCGCGGGCGAAGTGGTCGCGGTGCTTCGCGCGTCCGATGAGGCGTTGTTTGAGGGCGCGCAGAAGAAATTTCTGGAGTCCCTGACGATCGCGGATGAGAAGCCGCAGCCGGAACCCCTGATCTACGCGAGGGTCACGGCAGAGGGTGTAGAATATGTATAAGCGCCGCTGAGGCCGTAAGAAAGTGATACGAGAGGGAAACATATTTAGATTTATGGAGGCCGGACAACTTTGGACACAGAAGCGATGAATTCTGAGAAAAATATGATCGAGGAAGCCGCAAAGGACGCGGCCGGGCGGGGAGATCCGACGAAACCTCGGACCGTATACGTCGTGGGGCACAAGAATCCGGACACGGATTCGATCTGTTCCGCGATTTCCTATGCCTATCTGAAGAATCAGACAGACGGGCGGAAGTATCGCTTCGTGCCGGCGCGGGCGGGGCAGGTCAGCGCCGAGACGCAGTACGTGCTGGAGCGCTTTGGTGCGGAGGTGCCGCGTGTACTCGACAACATCGGCACGCGCGTCAAGGACATGGAGATCCGCAAGGTGCCGGGCGTGCGCAGCGACATTTCGCTGAAGAAAGCGTGGACGCTGATGACGACGCAGAATGTTTATACGCTCCCGATCACGAACGAGAAGAATCGGCTGGAGGGTCTGATCACGATCAACGATATCGCGAAATCCTACATGGAGGAGTATGACAGCGCGATCGTCTCGGTGGCGAAGACGCCGTATCGGAACATTCTGGAAACGCTGGACGCGGAGATGGTTGTCGGGGATCCGGAGGGATATTTTGATAAGGGAAAAGTCGTGATCGCGGCGGCCAATCCTGATATTATGGAAAACTACATCGACGAGCATGACATGGTAATTCTGGGAAACCGCTATGAGTCGCAGCTCTGCGCGATTGAGATGAAGGCCGGATGTATCGTGGTGTGTCTGGGCGCGCCGGTTTCACGGACGATCAAGCTTCTTGCCGAGGAGCACAGCTGCACGATCATCAGCACGCCGCTCGACACCTATGCGGTGGCGCGTCTGATCAACCAGAGCATGCCGGTCGACTTCTTTATGCGAAAAGAACACCTGATGACCTTCCGGCTCGACGATTACACGGAGAATATCCGGGATACGATGTCGCAGAAACGCTACCGCGATTTCCCGATCCTCGACAAGAAGGGAAAGTTTGTCGGCATGATCTCGAGGCGAAACCTGCTGGGCGTGCGCAAACGCGGACTGATCCTGGTTGATCACAACGAGATTTCCCAGGCTGTGGACAATGTGCTCGACGCTGAGATCATGGAGATCATAGATCATCACCGCCTCGGTTCGCTCGAGACGATGGCTCCGGTCTATTTCCGAAATCAGCCGGTCGGCTGCACCGGGACGATCATTTGCCAGATGTACCGGGAGCGGGGCGTCGAGGTTCCGGCGCAGATTGCGGGACTTCTGTGCAGCGCGATCCTGTCGGATACGCTGATGTTCCGCTCACCGACCTGTACGGGGATGGATGTGGAGGCGGCGCGCTCTCTGGCGGATATTGCGGGGATCGAGTGCGAGACTTACGCCCCGCAGATGTTCGCGGCGGGCAGTGATCTGATCTCGAAGACGCCGGATGAGATCCTGTACCAGGATTACAAGACGTTTGAGTTCGGAGATCTGAATATCAGCATCGGGCAGATCACGTCGATGAACACGCAGGAGCTGGACAGCATTCGCGAGCGGATGGTACCGCTGCTGGAGAAGCTGCCGGGCGGAAGAGAGGTCGACATGGTTTTCTTTATGTTGACGAACATCATTGAGGAGACGACAGAACTTTTGTGCTACGGCAAGGGCTCCGAACATCTGGTGGAGGAGGCGTTTCACCAGGAAGTCAAGGATAACCGGGCGCAGCTTCCGGGCGTGGTCTCGCGCAAGAAGCAGCTCGTGCCGTCGTTCATGACGGCGATCAGCCGGATGACAGCGCTGTGATGTGAGGAAAAAGTGAAGAAAAAATTAATTTTTCTTTACAAATTTTGGAGATGTGATATACTTATAATGATTTTCTGTCTTCACAAAGGAAAATCTGCGCTGTAAATTTCCGAGGGGTACGGAGATCTGCAGGGCGCAAAAAGGGGAAAGAGTATAAAAATTGCAGAGGTGCCTTTATGGAACAGTATATTGTCAGAGGCGGCAATCCACTTGTGGGAGAGGTGGAGATCAGCGGAGCGAAAAACGCGGCGCTGGGCATTCTTGCAGCCGCGATCATGACCGACGATACCGTGCGCATCGAAAATATGCCGGACGTGAGAGATACGAATGTTCTTCTTGAAGCGATGGAGAGCATCGGGGTCGATGTGAACCGCATCGACCGGCATACGGTTGAGACGAACAGCGAGCACATCGGGGAAGTCAGCGTAGATTACGAATATATTAAGAAGATAAGAGCCTCCTACTATCTGATCGGGGCGCTGCTCGGGAAATACAAGGAAGCGGAGGTGCCGCTTCCGGGTGGATGCAATATCGGCAGCAGGCCGATCGACCTGCATCTGAAGGGCTTCCGGGCGCTCGGCGCGAATGTGACGATCCGCAACGGATTCATCGTCGCGAAAGCGGATCATCTGCACGGCAGCAGGATCTATCTGGATACCGTGTCGGTCGGCGCGACGATCAATATCATGATGGCTGCGTCGATGGCGGAGGGTTACACCGTGATCGAGAATTGCGCGCGTGAGCCGCATGTCGTGGACGTGGCGAATTTCCTGAACAGCATGGGCGCGAACATCAGGGGGGCGGGCACGGACGTGATCCGTATCCGCGGCGTGGCGAAGCTGCACAGGACGGAGTATTCCATCATTCCGGACCAGATCGAGGCAGGGACGTTCATGTTCGCCGCGGCGGCCACGAAGGGCGACGTCATGGTGAAGAACGTGATTCCGAAGCATCTCGAGGCGACCTCGGCGAAGCTGATGGAGATCGGCTGTGAGGTGGAGGAGTTTGACAGCGCGGTGCGCGTGGTCGCTTCGAAGCGGCTGAACAGTACAAATGTAAAGACGTCTCCATATCCGGGTTATCCGACGGATATGCAGCCGCAGATCAGCGTGGCGCTTTCGCTCGCCCGCGGCACGAGCATTGTGACGGAGAGTATTTTCGAGAATCGATTCAAATATATGGATGAGCTTGCCCGCATGGGCGCGGTCTCCCGCGTGGAGGGAAACACAGCGATCATCACCGGCGTGGAAAAGCTCACGGGAGCGCGGATCTGTGCCCCGGATCTGAGGGCGGGAGCGGCGCTTGTGATCGCGGCGCTCGCGGCGGAGGGCATCACGACGATTGACGATATCGTCTATATCCAGCGAGGATATGAACAGTTCGATGAAAAGCTGCGCAGCCTCGGAGCGGAGATCGAGCTGATCCGCGACGACAAGGAAGCAAGAAAATTTCGGCTTCGGGTCGGGTAAAGGGATTGCCGCAAGGCTGATACCGGAAGGTGAGGACTTGCGGCAGTCTTCCTGTTTAGTGAACATCGGACATCCGTTTTAATTCACTAAGCAGGAAAAGAATTTAGTTTTCTCAGGAGGAAATAGAATGATCAAGCTATATGATAACGGCGTATATCTGGTAAATGGCACGGAGCTCATTGAGGACGGGCCTCAGGCGGGCGCGGCGCTTGAGCAGAAGCTCGGGCAGGCTCCCTCGAAGGAGGAGGCCGCGCGGCAGACGATCGCGTACTCGATTCTCGAGGCGCACAATACGTCCGAAAATATGGAGAAGCTGCGCATCAAGTTCGATAAGCTGACCTCGCACGACATCACCTTCGTCGGGATTATCCAGACGGCGCGCGCGTCGGGACTGGAGAAGTTTCCGGTACCCTATGTGCTGACGAACTGCCACAATTCCCTCTGTGCGGTCGGCGGTACGATCAACGAAGACGACCACATGTTCGGCCTAAGCTGTGCGAAAAAGTACGGCGGCGTCTATGTCCCGCCGCATCAGGCGGTCATTCACCAGTTTGCGCGCGAGATGCTCGCGTGCGGCGGCGCCATGATCCTCGGCTCGGATTCGCACACGCGCTACGGCGCGCTCGGCACGATGGCGATGGGCGAGGGCGGCCCGGAGCTCGTCAAGCAGCTGCTCGGACAGACCTACGACATCAACATGCCCGGCGTGATCGGAATCTATCTGACGGGGAAACCGATGCCGGGCGTTGGTCCGCAGGACGTGGCGCTGGCGATCATCGGCGCGGTCTTCGGCAACGGCTATGTGAACAACAAGGTGATGGAGTTTGTCGGACCGGGCGTGGAGAACTTAAGCGCGGACTTCCGCATCGGCGTTGACGTCATGACGACCGAGACGACCTGCCTGTCCTCGATCTGGACGACCGACGACAAGATCAAAGAATTCTATGAGATCCACGGCAGAAGCGGAGACTACAAGGAACTGAATCCGGGCGCGGTGGCGTACTACGACGGCATGGTATGCGTAGACCTAAGCGAGATCCGCCCGATGATCGCGATGCCGTTCCATCCGAGCAACACCTATACGATCGAGGAACTGAATGCGAACCTCATGGACATTCTGGACGACGTGGAGCAGCGCGCGAAGGTGAGCCTCGACGGCGCGGTGGACTTCACGCTGAAGAACAAGGTGCGCGACGGAAAGCTGTACGTGGATCAGGGGATCATCGCGGGCTGCGCGGGCGGCGGATTCGAGAACATCTGCGACGCGGCCGATATTCTGAAAGGAAAATTCATCGGCTCCGACGAGTTCACGCTGAGCGTCTACCCGGCGAGCACGCCGATCTACATGGAACTGGCGAAGAACGGCAGACTGGCTGATCTTATCCAGAGCGGAGCGATCGTGAAGACCGCGTTCTGCGGGCCGTGCTTCGGAGCGGGCGACACGCCGGCGAACAACGCGTTCAGCATCCGCCACTCGACGCGGAACTTCCCGAACAGGGAGGGCTCGAAGCTGCAGAGCGGACAGATCGCGTCTGTGGCTCTGATGGACGCGCGCTCCATCGCGGCGACCGCGGCGAACAAGGGCTACCTGACCGCGGCGACAGATATCGATGTGAATTATGGAAAACCCAAATATTTCTTTGACAGCAGCATCTACGCGAACCGTGTCTTCGACAGCAAGGGCGTGGCGGATCCGTCCGTTGAGATCAAGTTCGGTCCGAACATCAAGGACTGGCCGCCGATGGTCGAGTTGACGGAGAATCTGATGCTGAAGGTCGTCTCCGAGATTCACGACCCGGTGACGACGACGGACGAGCTGATCCCGTCCGGCGAGACCTCTTCCTACCGCTCAAACCCACTTGGACTGGCGGAGTTCACGCTTTCGCGGAAAGATCCGGCGTACGTGGGGCTGGCGAAGGAAGTGCAGAAGGCGGAGAAAGCGCGCGAGGCCGGCGAGTGTATGGGCGAGGCGTTGCCGGAGCTGCGGACCGCGATGCACACGGTTAAGGCTGTGCCGGAATTCAAGGATATATGCGGGAAGAATACCGGCGTTGGCAGCACGATCTTCGCAGTGAAGCCGGGCGACGGCTCCGCCAGAGAGCAGGCGGCGTCCTGCCAGAAGGTGCTCGGTGGCTGGGCGAACATCGCGCACAGCTACGCGACGAAGCGCTACCGCTCGAACCTCATCAACTGGGGTATGCTGCCGTTTTTGATCGACGAGGGCGAGCTTCCGTTTAAAAACAAGGATTATCTTTTCCTCCCAGGTATCCGCACAGCAGTGCAGAACAAGGCGACCGAGGTGACGGCCTACGTTGTGAAGGACGGGGCACTCAAGCCGTTCACGCTGCGGCTCGGTGAGATGACGGACGACGAGCGACAGATCATCCTGGACGGCTGCCTGATCAATTACAATCGAGTTGGCAAGTGAACAAGAACAGACTTTTAAAATGATTTTAGCTGAAAAAGGCTGCCGCAAAAATTCTGCGGCAGCTTTTTATGACTTTGGATCCTCCTTGAGCGGATCGCCTTTTCCGCGAAGGGAGGAAAGTTTTCTTTTCAGGCGATACAGGGGAACATATTCCCGGAGCCGTTTCAGCTCCGCGATCTCCTTTGCCTGACGGTTGGCGATGGAGGCGTAGAAAAGAATGGCCTTTTCCAGCAGTTCCTCGGTACTGACATGATACTCGGGCAGGTCGTCAAAGGCGTCGTCATAAAAAAGGATTCCGTCCTCCCTGCTGAGGTATTCCTTTGCCACCCGGCGGTTTGATTCCGCAAAGGCAGCCAGACAGGCGGCCTGATCTCCCGGATGAAAGAAGGAAAAGGGTTCCTCGTGCTCCTTGTTCCGGCTTTCCTCAAACGCCTGCAAAAAGAGAGGAACAGCGCAATCCTCCTCGGGAAGCATGTTGAGGATGCGCCGAAGCTCCAGCTGCGCCCTGTCGAGCGCTTCGTTGTACTTTTCAGTCGTGATCGCAAATCCGTCGTTCAGAGACAGACCAAAGATTTCGAGAAAATCTGAGTGAAGCGTGTGTTCCGCGCCGCGGAACTGCTCTTTTTCGTAGATGCGGATATGGATGTTTTCCCGGCCTAGAATGTCGGATAGCATGTCCATATAGGCGAAATAATCCAGAGGATAGTGCTTTTGGAGCGTGTTGAGATAGTCGTAAAACGGAAGACTTGTGCGGGCGCCTTTTATTCTTTGCCGGTAAAGCGAAAGCAAGAAATTGTCCTGCCTTCTGAGGTAGACAATGATCTGCAGCGAGAGTCCGTTTTGCTGGAAAGCTTCTTTTATTTGCGTCCAGAACTCCGGTCGCCGGTCGCCGATGCGCCATAATACCTCGTCTGAGAGCAGAACCTTGTCGAAGCGCTTGCCGAGCTGGGAGAGCTGACAAAAGACGGACTCGTGGGCTCCCTCGTCTGTTTTTTTGAAATAGGGAACCAGAAAATGCGCATTGCGGAAGCGGTTGATCCCCGGGTAGCGCAATCCGAAATCCGGAAAACAGATACCATATTTTTCAAAAACCGCCCGGTTTTCCCACATAAAATGCTGAAGAGTAGTGGTTCCGGTTTTCGGAAGACCGATGTGCAGATAAATAGAAGCCATAAATATTCTCCTGTCTTAGAACAATGAGAATATTATATGGGGTAATTATGAGGGAAATACAGTAAAATGAAATTTTTTTAAAAATTTGCTCTGTAAGGGAAAACAAAGTTACGCTTTTCCGAAGAGATGGCGGAGTTTTCTTTTCAGCCGGTAGAGGATAACATTTTCGCGTACCTCGCGAATCTCCCCGCGAAGCTCCTTGCGCAGACTGTGAATTTCGTCTTCCATCAGCTGTATCGCCCGACCGTAGAGAAGGATCGTGTCCTGAAGGAGAGCATCCGTGTCGACTTCATATTCCGAAAGCTCTATGTCTTCTTTGTTGTAAAAGAGTTCTCCATCCTCGCGGCCCAGATATTTCTGCGCGAGTCTGCGATTGGAATCAGAGAAACTCTCCAGATACGCCGTCTGCTCCCCGGGCTTGAAAAAGGAGGTCACTTGAAGCTCTTCGGGGTAGGGATTGTTCTTTTGCATCGATTGAAAGCTTTCTTTCAGCAGAGCGGACTTGTACGGGGAGACCGGGAGCGTATTGAGAATGCGCTGCAGCTCAAAGCGGGGGCCGTAGAGAGTCAGATTGTATTTCTGCTGAGCGACTTCAAAGCCATCCTTCAAAGACAGCCCGAAAATATCGAGAAAATCGGAGAGAAGATTGTGCTCCTCGCCCTGGTACTGTTCCTTTTCGTAGACACGGACGATGATGTGATCCTTGCCGATGCACTCCGACAGCATGTCAAGGTAGGAGAGATAATCCATGGAATAATTCGACCGGAACTGTTTCAGATAATCCTTAAACAGAAGGCCGGTGCGGATCCCCTTGACCTTCTGGCGATAAAAGGACAGGGCAAAATTATCCTGCCTTCGCAGATAGACAATGACGCGAAGCTCCAGGGATCTCTGCTTGAGGTCGTCGAACAGTTTTTTCCAGAATTCCGGGAAACGATCCCCGAGGCGCCAGAGAGATTCATCGGTGAGAATGATTTTTTCAAAACGCTTGCCGATCTCAGCGATCTGATCGAGACGGGAAAGATAATCCGCCCCGGCGCGGTTCAGATCTTTGCGGTCGATCGAGGTATCTTCGAAGGACTCTATCAGAAAATGTCCGTTTCTGAACTGATTGACGCGGGAATAGCGTCTCCCGAGATCAGGGAAACAGATCCCGTGGTTTTCCAGCGTTTTTCTGTTGCTGCCGAGGAATTTCTGAATCGCGGTCGTCCCGGTTTTTGGCAGACCGATGTGCAGGTAGATTGTCGCCATAAATGTTCTCCTGTTGATAAGTAGGTTATGATCTCTGCACAGGATCCGCGGTGAACAGGCGCTTTATTTTTCGCTTCAGACGATAGAGGAAGACGCTTTCCCGGAGCTCAGCAAGTTCTCTGTCTCTTCTCTGATTTTGCTCTTCCATCTTCTGGACCACGTTGGCGTAAAACAGGATCGTTTCACGCAGCAAAATATCTGTACTGCTCTGATATTCCGGGAGCGTGGTGTCGCTTTCATCGTAAAAAAGCTTTCCGTCTGCCCTGCCCAGATACTCTCTCGCGAGACGGTCGTTTGATTCCGCAAAGCTCTCCAGATACGCGGCCTGTTCTCCGGGTCGGAAGAAAGATGTCTTTGGTTCGTCCGCGTATGGACTGTTGTTTGCCAGCATGGTTTTTATATTTTGCGAAAAAATCGGATCCTTGCGTATTGATTTGGGAAGCAGATTGAGAATGCGCCGCAGTTCAAAAAGAGAATCCGTCAGCGACAGATTGTACTCGCTCTGCTCTGCTACAAAACCATTTTGCATGGAAAGTCCGAAAATGTCAAGAAAATCAGAAAAAAGATTTTGCTCCGGTCCCCGGTACTGCCCTTTCTCATAGACACGGATGATCAGATTCTCCTTTCCGACGCATTCGGATAACATGTTCATATAAGCGAGGAAATCGACCGGGTACATTTCCTTCAAAGTATCCAGATAGTCATAAAAACTGTCGCTTGTATAAGAAGACTTTACCTTCTGGCGATAAATGGAGAGAATGAATTGGTCCTGTCTTCTGAGATATGTGATGATGCGCAGATCCAATCCTCTTTGCTTCAGATCGTCCCGAAGCTTTTCCCAGAGAGCGGGATCGTTTGCCCAATGGCGCCAGACGGATTCATCCGTGAGAAAGATCCGGGCAAAATGTTTGCCGTATCCGGCAAGCAGATCGAGGACGGAAACGTACTCCGCAGGGTCCGGAAGCTGTCGGATCGCTCCGTCCGTGACAGTGCGACGGGAGATCAGAAAATGCGCATTTCGCGCGTACGGAATGTGAAGATAGTGAAATTTGAGATCCGGATAACAGATGCCGTGTTTTTCCAGTATCTCTCTGTTGTTCCACATGAAATTCTGAATCGCGGTCGTTCCGGTTTTGGGCATACCGATATGCAGATAAACAATTGCCATAAAGCATTCTCCAATACAGTTAATTTGTATCAATTATTGCAAGATGAGAATATTATATGGACTGATTGTGAGGATAATACGGATTGCCCTAAAAATAATGGAATCAGTTGATCCGCTCGAACTGTTTCAGCATCGGATAACGCTCCGTGAGAGCATTCCAAAGGAGCTCGACACACTTCTCCGGATTCAGGGAGGTGGTGTCGATCGTGACGTCCGCGTGCTGCGGAACCTCATATGGACTCGATATTCCGGTGAAGTCCGGGAGTTCGCCGCTGCGGGCCTTTTTGTAGAGACCCTTGATGTCGCGCCGCTCGCACTCTTCGAGCGGAGTGCTCATATACACCTCAAGGAAGGAGTCGGAGCCGATGATGTCTCTGGCGATCTGTCGGTCTCTGGCGTACGGAGAGATGAAAGCCGTGATGACGATCAGGCCGGCGTCGTTCATCAGTTTCGCGACCTCCGCGATCCTGCGGATATTTTCGATCCGGTCTGCTTCCTTGAAGCCGAGATTCCGGTTCAGCCCCATGCGGATGTTATCCCCGTCCAGCAGCATCGTGTGCATGCCGAGGGAGACCAGATGCTTCTCCAGCGCATTGGAGACCACGGACTTTCCGGCGCCGGATAATCCGGTCATCCAGACGGTGACAGGCGTCTGCCCTTTCTGACCGGCACGGAACTCACGCGTGACGTCCAGCTTCTGCCAGGTGAGATTGTTGGAGCGCTGAATGCTGCGCAGCACAACGCCGCAGGCCGAAGTCATATTTGTGACGCGGTCGATCAGGATCAGCGAGCCGAGAGCCTGGTTGCTGTGAAATTTATCGAAGACGATCTTGTCGGACACGGAGATATCACACTCGACAATCTCGTTCTTGTAAGTGGCGTCCGCCGGGATCTCGTCGCCGGTATTCACATCGACCTTGTGGTTGATGTTCATCACGACGGCCGGGATCAGGCGCGTTCCTAGCTTGAGATAGTAGTTTTTCCCAGCGATGAGAGGATTGTCGTCCATCCAGAGAAGGCGTGCGGTAAAGAGGCCGCCGACATAAGGATGAAAATCTTTCACAAGAACACAGCCCCGGGATACATCTACCTCCCGGTCGAGGGAAACGGTGACCGCGTGTCCGCGCCCGGAGGAAGCGGCCTCTTTCCCGGCATCAATGATCCGGTTGACGATCGCCCTTTCATTGGACGGGAGCGTCGTGATCTCGTCTCCGACATTCAGCACGCCAGACTCGATCTGTCCCTGAAATCCGCGGAACGTGTGGTCAGGGCGGCAGACGCGCTGCACCGGCATCGCGAACCCTTCCTCGCTCTCGGCTTCGTGGATGTCGATGTTCTCAAGGTAGGTGAGCAGGGAGACACCCCGGTACCACAGCATATGGCTGGATTTTTGCATGATATTGTCGCCCTCCGTCGCGGAGACGGGGAGGATCTTCATGGTCTCGTAATCATGTTCTGACATCATGCGCCGGATATCGCGCGATATTTTTTCGAAGCGGCTCTCGTCGTAGGAGATGAGGTCCATCTTGTTGACGGCAAAGACGAAATGGCGAATCCCCATCATGGCGCAGATCCGCGCGTGGCGTCTCGTCTGCACCAGCACTCCGTGCGTGGCGTCCACGAGGATCACCGCGAGATCCGCGAAAGAAGCTCCGACAGCCATATTTCTCGTGTATTCCTCATGCCCCGGAGTATCTGCGACGATGAAGGAACGCTTTTCGGTCGTAAAGTAGCGGTAGGCCACATCGATCGTGATCCCCTGCTCGCGCTCGGCCATGAGGCCGTCGAGCAGCAGAGAATAGTCGATCGCGCCGCCGCGGGAACCCACTTTGCTGTCGAGGTGGAGCGCCTGCTCCTGGTCGGCGAAAAGCAGCTTGGCGTCGTAGAGCATATGTCCGATCAGCGTGGATTTTCCGTCGTCCACACTTCCGCAGGTGATGAATTTCAGAAGACTGTTCATGACTAGAAATATCCCTCCTTCTTTCTCTTCTCCATGCTGGCGCTGCCGCCGTCGCTGTCGATCACACGGCTGGTACGCTCGGAGGACACCGCGCCGAGGGTCTCCTCGACGATCGCGTCCAGCGTGTCGGCGGTACTCTCGACACCGCCGGTCAGCGGGTAGCAGCCGAGCGTCCGAAAGCGGATCATTCCGTGCTCGACGACCTCGCCCTCTTTTAGGCGCATGCGGTCGTCGTCAACCATGATGATGTTGCCGTTCCTTCGCACGAAGGGCCGCTCCTTTGCGAAATAGAGAGGGACAATGTCAATGTGCTCCTGACGGATGTACTGCCAGATGTCGGCTTCCGTCCAGTTGGAAAGCGGAAAGACACGGATCTCCTCGCCCTGATGGATCTGGGTGTTGTAGAGCTTCCACATCTCAGGACGCTGGTTCTTGGGATCCCAGGCGTGATTGGCGTTGCGGAAGGAAAAGATCCGTTCCTTTGCGCGGGACTTTTCCTCATCCCTGCGTCCGCCGCCGAACGCTGCCGTGAAGCCATACTTGTCGAGCGCCTGCTTCAGCGCCTGCGTCTTCATGATATCCGTGTACGCGGCGCCGTGGTCGAATGGGTTGATGCCCTGGGCGACGCCTTCCTCGTTGATGTACTCGAGCATGGTGATTCCGTATTTCTGCGCGACCTGATCCCGGAATTCGATCATTTCGCGGAATTTCCAGGTAGTGTTTACATGCAGGAACGGGAACGGAGGCTTCTCCGGATAAAACGCCTTCAGCGCAAGGTGAAGCATGACGGACGAATCCTTGCCGATCGAATAGAGCATGACCGGCTTCTCGCATTCCGCAGCGACCTCGCGCATGATGTAGATGGCTTCCGCCTCCAGTTTGTCAAGATGAGTCATGGTTGTCATGGCAGCTCCTTTTCATTTTTCAATCAAACGATGCTATTCTATGGGTATAATGTGAAGCAAATGCGTTAAAACAAGCGATCGGCCGAAAAACAGATCACGAGCCGCGCTTCTTTTCGTGCTCCAGCATGATCGGATAAATGCGCGCGCAGTTGTTGTGGTCAGAGTACGCGAAAAAGTCGTCGGCACGTTTCCGGTAAAGTTCCGGCATCGCACAGCCGTTTTTCATGTATTCACAGAGCACGTCGATCAGCTCTTCATTTGTGCGGCAAATCTCGCCGAAGCTCATCGTCGCGTAGTGGAAGGTTCCCTCCTCGTAGTGCTGCGGGATATCGTCGTGGTGCAGGTAGACGACCGGTTTGCGCATGTACGCAAAATCGAACTGAACGCCGGAGTAATCCGTCACCATCAGCGCGGCCTCGCAGAACAGTTTCTCGTAGCTCATGTCGCCGATGGACGGGATAATCTCGACCAGATCATTCTGCGTGAAGTCTTTGTACTGCGGACTTACGATCGGGTGCAGGACATACTGGATTCGGTAGCCGTACTGTCTGGCGGCGGCCAGCAGCCGCGGATCGTTGATCAGACCGTTGTATACTTTGTAATAGTTTGTCTCGCGGAAATTCGGGTTGTAGTCGCGGGCCACTCCCTCATTCACAGACACCGACATCGCGGAATTCATGCGCCAGGTCGGAGAGATCAGAATGATTTTCTGCGCCCGGTTTTTCAACCCGTCATAGCGCGGCACCCCGGTCAGTTTCAGCGCGTCATATCCGACATAGTCGTAGACCGGTTTGGAGAGATTTTCAATCTCATATTTCGAGGCGCAGAAGTAGAGCCTCGTGTTATCGCGCAGCCGTTGCTGTGCCAGGGCGATCTTCTGCACCGACATTCCGTGCTGGACACAGGCCACGTCAAAGTGGATATCACCGCGGAACGGAAACATGCTGCGGAAGTTGTAGCCGTTGAACGCGATCACCGTCGAGTTTGAGGCGATCACCATATTCGCGTTCAGAAAGACCAGACGGTGTTTCAGGCTGTTGCGCTTCAAGGGGCGGTAGCCCTCCCTGCGCATGCGCGCGTAATCCGCGGACGAAGGGTCGAGCAGATAGTATTTTCGAATCCCGTCCTTTTTCCCGGCGGCGTAGCGGTAAATATATTCAGAAGAATCTCCGCCCTTGTAGATCTTGTCAAGGAACAGCCAGATCTTCTGACGTGAAAAATACGGTCGCAGCAGAAAGTTCAGCACCTTGAGCGGGATCTGGCTTCGGTGGCCTTTCCGAATCACCCACATCCTCCACCAAAGGCGCAGCTGGCGGGACAGCACAAAACATCGGTCGGCTCTGCGAATGTGAATGCCGTTCGGAAGCCAGAAAGCCGCATACGCTCCGAACTGCCAGAGCGCGCCCGGAAAATCTTTCGAGAAACGGCTCGTATGGCACGGAAACGCGTAATCCAGCCGAAACTCTCTTCCGTTCGCATGCAGGACGAAGTAGAGCATGCGCTCCTTGTCCGGCGGCGGAAGCGGAATAGAGACGTGGAAGGTATGATACCGCGTAAAGGTCACACCAAAGCATTTGGTCAGAGAATAGCGCCGGTTGTATACGAGGGGATAGTCTTTCCCATCGAAACGAGCGGTCACTTCAGTACCCTCCGTCTGGTAGATATCGTTGATGTCGCCGTCGATCTCCAGCTGGCCGTTCCGGTAATCGATCATCGGGATGCGGACGGGGAGCAACAACAGATTCGAGAGCGCGATCCCGTCGCAGGTGAGAAGCAATCCGATGTCGCCCGAGGCGCTCGTCGCGGAAGGATCCTTCGCGAGAGTCAGCGCGCAGCGATAGGAAAAGTCCCGCTTTTTGAGACGCATGGCGAGAAGGCTGAAGTCTGTTCCGAAAAAGCAGGTCGCGCAGTTCCGGCAGAGGATCTTCTCCGTGTCTACGTATTGCAGAACGTCGGAAAACAGATCGGAATAAGCGGACACCTCCTCTGGCGCGATCACATGCTTGTTGCGATTGTCGATATTTGAAAAAACGCGGGTGTATATCATGTACAGGGACAGCCACTGCAGATAATGACCGACCTGTCCCCGGGCTTCCTGCTCTTGACGCATGGCGGGCAGCAGAAATTTTTCAAAAGAGTCGTAATACCATTCCCGTACGTTGCACCGGAAGTAGTGCTCGAAATCGCATTCCCTCGGATAAGTGTAAGTGAGCAGCATTGTGCTGAGGCAGAAGTAACGAGGGTTTTTGCGCAGCAGGTATACAAGCGCCTGCTTTTCCGGTTCCGCAGAGCCGGATGTATGCGCGAGCGCGTCTTTCAACGCGTCCGTGCGGATCAGAAGGCCGTGCAGCTCTGTCGGAAAAATCTGAGGATGATCGACTGGATCGGAGATGTCCACGAGGACGTCTTTCGGATGATCCGGGAGGAAAAACTGATGGTTCCGCTTCACTTTCGGATAAAGAAAGGAAGGCATCGCGAGCACCGCGTCGGTCTGCTCAAGGCGATCAAGCATTTTTTCTAGAAGATCCTGAGGCAGAACGTCCACCTCGTCAAGCAGAATTGTGAAACGTCCCTCTGCCTCGGAAAGCTTTTTCAGGGCGTTCTCCCGGGGCGCGTAAATATTGTCGTCGAACACGGGGATATACTCGATCCTGTCCGAAGCGAGAGACTGCACCGGAAAAGTTTCCGGAGCCTTCTCCCTGGATCTGTGATATGCGTAGATTAAGGTGATATCAAAGCTCATCGCCTGCAATAGCCTCTTTCTGTACAATAATGGAAATGCTTTTTCGGATAGTTTACCATGAGTAAAAATGCATTGCAAGACACAGCGTACAGTTTTTCACTATTGTCGCAATCCGCTTAGTTATTTAAATAAACTGAATTTTATAATTAATTTAATAAATACACAAAAAAATAAAGATTCAGACAATTAAAATAGAATAATTTGAAAAATAATCAAAAATAGCGTTGACAAATCGGGAGCGCTGTGATAAAATACAACCATCAACAAAACATTTGTTGTTCCTATAGATCACACCTATAGAAAATCCAGACAAGGAGGAGGTCGATTCCAATGGACACAGTCTCACATACGTATCTCAGTACATGTGGTTGGATAAATGTTTCCTGTAAAAAAGACCTCTATCGGAATTGATTCAAATGATCGTATGAAAACGAGTAATTGGAGAGGAAAAAGAATCTGCTGATAGAGCACATTTATCTGGGTAGAACGGAGAAGATCGAACGCGCAGGTTCGAAATAATATCGTCGGCAATCGAAAGATCAGATCGAAAAACCATACCGAAAAGGGGAAAGGATCATTCAACAGCTGATTGAAAGGCCGACAAAAAGCCACATGGTTATAAAAGGACAAAAATACTTTTATAATTCAGTACAGGAAAAAAACTCTCCAATATGATTCTAAAATATAAATAAAACTGAATAAAATAGACCAGGAGATGTTATCGGACATAACATCTCCTGTTTTTTGCGCAAAAACCACATTTTTCGACAGGTTGGTTTTGACAACAAAAAACAGGTATGGTACACTAAAAAAAATATTTAATATACAATGTAGAAGAAGTATGACTCAGGAAGGCTAAGGCCACAGACAATGGCGGGGTGGAAAAATTGGACAAATATGAATACAATCTCAAGCTGGAGGAAATCGACAAGCTGGTAGATCAGGGAGACTACAAAGCTGCGGCGGAGATGGCTGATTCGATCGACTGGAGAAGAGTGCGCAATATCCGTACGCTCTGTCTGATCAGCGAGATCTACGAGGCGTCCGGAAGACTGGAGGACAGCAAGAATATTCTTATACGCGCGTATCGGCGTTCCCCGGTTGGTCGGACCGTGCTCTACCGCCTGATCGAGGTGACGACCGAGCTTCAGCAGTACGATGAGGCGATCGAATACTACACGGAGTATGTGCAGGCAGCGCCGCACGACAACAATCGCTATATTCTCAAGTATAAAATATATAAGGGTCGGGGAAGCTCAATAGAAGAGCTGATCGCGATCCTTGAGGAGTATCTGGGACAGGAATACACCGAGAAGTGGGCGTACGAGCTGGCAAAGCTCTACCAGCAGTCGGGACAGATGCAGAAATGCCTTGCAGCCTGCGACGATCTGGTGCTCTGGTTCCACAGCGGAAAATATGTGGCGAAGGCGCTTGAGCTCAAGAAGCGCTATGCGGCGCTGACTCCGAAACAGCAGCAGATCTATGAGGAATGCCTTGAGGAGAGAATGGAAGAAAGCCTTACAAGCGAAGAGCAGGAAGAGGACAATGTGATCCAGAAGGTCGAAAGCACGGATGGGGAAGTGATTGCGGAGTCGATCATGGCCGAGACGGAGAAAGAGATCGCGGATCAGGTCACGGCGCACAAGGCAGAGCTGGAGAAGGAGCCGGAGGAGGAGACCCCGGAGATCGAGAAGACAAGACAGTACGTGAGGCCCGGCAGCAAGATACAGGAGTCTGCAGCCGAGGATTCAAAGAACCTGCAGGTGGAGCTCGCAAAGAGCATGAGAAAGATCATCTCAGGCGTTGTGAAGCACGGAGATGAGGCGGAGGAGGATATTCCGGCGTCTGTGGATTCCGGAATCTCAAGAATGCCCAAGACGGAGACGCCGGAGGCGTCCGAGCAGATTGCCGGACAGCTTTCAATCGACGACGTTCTTCTTGCGATGGGAGACCAGGGGAAGAGGATCACGGACGTTGTGCTCGGCGCGGAAGAACAGGAGGAAGACTCAGCCGCGCAGAAGGATGAGCTGAAAGAAGCACAGGGTACGGAGATGCCTTCCGGGGAAGCAGAAGTCCCAAAGAAGGCTGACACGGACAAAGAGGAGACTGCCCCACTGCCCGAGGAGGCAGAGGAAGACACCGCATCTGAGCGGATGGGAAAGAGTGTGGCAGAGGCAGCTGCCGATGAGCTGACGGAATCGCAGCGGGAGGCACTGCAGTACACCAACAATCCAGAGAAGCTTCTGAGAAACAAGAGCTCTCTTCCGACCTACATGGAGGAACCGAAGCCGGAGGATCTCGGGAAGACCCGCAGGATCGGGGACAGCCGAGAAGAGCTGATGGAGGCGGTCCGTCAGGACATCCTGTCCGGGAAGACAAGGCGGATTCCCACGGAGGAGATCTCCCGCAGGATTGACGGGGAGCTCCCAGGTGAGGCAAAAGAGGCGAAAGAGACGCCGGACGGAGTGCAGGAGCTGCCGGATGAGACGCGTGAGACGCCGGACGGAGCGCAGACGCTTCCGCAGGATGAGGATCCGGGCGATGCATATGACGAGGGACAGCCGGAGGCGGCAGAGGAGCTTACCGCCGACTATGAGGAAGCATACGACGACGAATATCTGAGCATACCGCAGTATATGCGCGGCCTGTTCAGCGGATTTACCGAGGTCGAGGGCCTTGAGGATCAGATCGCGAACGCGATCCTCCAGACGGAGGCGAAAGGAGACGACAAGACCTCGCGAAGCGGCAATATCCTGATCTTTGGCGCGCATGGTTCCGGCAAGACGACGCTTGCGATGAACCTCGCGAAGGCGATCGCGCAGGACAAGGGCAGCCAGACAGTGAAGATGGCGCGTATCTATGCGGCAGATCTGAATCGCAAGGACATCGCGGCGACGATCGCGAAGATCGCGGGAGGTACGCTGATCATCGAGGAAGCAGGCGATCTGGAGCCAAACACGGTGGAGCAGCTGACGACCGCGATGGAATTCAGGACGGACGGACTGATCGTGATCCTCGAGGACGAGCAGCAGTACATTCATGAGATGCTGATGCGCCATCCGCGCTTCACGATGAAATTCACGGCACAGATTTATCTTCCGGAATACACGGTGGAGGAACTGGCTGTATTTGGGCGGATCTACGCGAACGCGCAGGACTACGTGATCGGGGAGGAGGCGTATGACGTCTTCTGCCAGAAGATCGCCGCGGGGAATCCGGACGGGTCGCCGATGACGATATCGGGGGTCACGGAGATCGTGAGCAAGGCGATCGCGCGGTCTGGGAAATTTTTCCGCAAGATCTCGATGGGTAAGAAACGCTACGATGAGAACGATTTTGTGATCCTTTTCCCGAAGGATTTCAAATAGAAGCAGGCGACACAAAATTTCCAGAAGACAGGAGGGAGCAGTATGTCAGAGAAGGTCATTCTTACAATAGGACGCCAGTTTGGCAGTGGGGGACATGAGATAGGAGAGAAGATCGCAGGAAAGCTTGGGGTGAAGTTCTACGACAAGGAGCTGCTCAAGCTGGTCGCGAAGGAGAGCGGGCTCTGTGAAAAGGTGCTCGAAAGCTACGATGAGAAGCCGACGAACAGTCTTCTGTATTCTATTGTGATGGACATTTATCCGTCCGTGATGTATTCGGGGCCGACGATCGACCAACAGATCTACCAGGCGACATACGATGCGATACGAAAGTTGTCGGAGGAGTCCTGTGTGATCGTGGGGCGATGTGCGGACTATACGCTTCGGGACTGCCCGGATCTGGTCAGCGTCTTTGTGCACGCGAACACAGATTTCCGTGCTGCCCGCATCGCTGAGGAGTACAAGGTATCCGAGGCGAAAGCAAAGGATATGCTAGTGAAGACGGACAAGAAGCGCGCGAGCTACTACAATTTCCAATCGGAGAAAAAATGGGGAGCGGCTTCGAGCTACAACCTGTGCGTAGAGAGCAGTTCGCTCGGGGTCGAAGGATCCGTGGAGCTGATCATGGATTATATCCGGTACAGGAAGAAGGCATGAATAAAATATAGACAAAGAGGACGACCCCGGTTGGTACCCTTCCGAGTGTTTTCCCCGAGAGACAGTTGTATTGTTTTCGGGAAAAACACGCCGGAAATCCAACCGGGGTCTGATATTGTAAGGCACTTAGTTTACAAGTCTGTATAATGAGATTGGAAGGTTTTAATCAGATATAGAACGATGCTTTCCAATGAAAAAGGGGAGGAAGCGGTTGAAGAACCAGCATACCGGTGTGAGCAGGAGGCAGACTCCGGCGAGGGCGAGCAGACCGCCCGCGAGGGAATCGGTGCTCAGACCGAGGACCTCCTGGAGAACACGCAGGACGATGATATGCAATCCGAGGATCACAAGGCTGTTCTTCCCGGCGAGCTCCAGAAGGGAAGAGAACCTCGATGGTAGTTTTTTCAACAAAAAGATCGCGCAGCAGGAGCCTGTGAGGGCGCAGACGGTGAAGAGCACCGGGTTGTGGAAGGACAGCTTGTAGATGCCGGTCTTTCCGTTGACGAGCGCGAGGACGCCGCCTGCGACAGCCACGGTCAGGAGAAGGAACGAGGGAGGGTCTTCTCTGCGCACGAAATCTGAGCTGAAGTATCCGGCGGCAAGAAAGCCGAGGGAGGTAAGACAACGCAGCAGAGCGTCCGGCAGGAATCGCTCGCTTTCCGAAATGAAAGGTATCAGATAAAGAACCAGACAGACCGCCGCGACGCACCGTCTGTTTCGGATAAGACGCAGCAGAAGGAGAAAAAAGAGTTCTGCCAGAAACAGCGTTGGGAGGAACCAAAGGGGCACGTTCAGCGGAGAGAGAAGCAGGCCGCCGTAGACCTGGCCGCTCTGGGAACGGAAGTCAAAGTGATTGCGCACTCCGAAGATTAAAATGAAAACCGCCTCAAAGAAAACGTATGGGATGATCAGACCGCGCAGCCGTGAGAAGACGAGCTGCTTCATGGGCCTGCGTTCCTGCCTGGTGTAAGCGGTCAGGATCCCGCTGATCAGGAAAAAGAGGGGTATGTGGAAGGAGTAGATCAGTACCGGGACCGGCTGTGCTGTTTCCCAGATATGTCCCAGAACGACGAGGAGGATCGCCAGTCCCCTTGCCGCGTCGAGATAGCGTAAGCGCTTTTTGTCCATCATCGCATCCCTTTCCTGCTGTTTTTCTAAGAGAAATTCTGTGGCAATCATACCATGAAAAAGAGAGTTTTTCCAGAAAAAAAGCATATTTTATTGAAAAGCGCATGGGGAGTGTGCTAAAATATCAAGAATGGCATAATGACTACGGAGGAAAAAGATGGACTTGCTGAGATATCGTATCAGGACATTTTTTAAATATAAGGATCTGATCAAGGAGCTGGTGGCCCGGGATCTGAGACTCAAATACCGGAGGAGCTTTCTTGGGTATGTGTGGAGCATACTGAATCCGCTCCTGACCATGGTGGTGCTCTCGATCGTATTTTCGCACCTGTTGGGTAAGAAGATCGAGAATTATCCGGTCTACCTGCTGAGCGGGCGTATGCTGTACGATTTCATGAAAAACAGCACAAACAACGCAATGCGTTCGGTTGTCGTCAATGCCCCGCTGCTCCGCAAGGTCTATGTGCCGAAATACATTTTTACGTTTTCGAAGGTGACAAGCTGTATGGTGGACATGGTGCTCTCTCTGGTGGCGCTTATCATTGTAATGATCGCGACGGGCACGGAATTTCACGTGACGATCCTGCTGCTGCCGCTCGTGATCCTGCAGCTCTATATTTTCTGCTGCGGGTTGGGATTCTTTCTGGCGCAGCTAAACGTGTTTTTCCGGGATATCCAGTATATCTACAGTGTTGTGCTGACCGCGTGGATGTACTGTACGCCGATCATCTACAAGCTGGATGAGCGCTTCCCGCGCTGGTTTCACATTGCGGTCAAGGGCTTCAACCCCATGTACTATTATATTTCGCAGTCGAGGGATATCATTTACTACGGCAACTGGCCGGGTCCCAGGATCTTTTGGGGAGGTTGGCTGATCGCTTTTCTTGCGTTGGCGATCGGCGTGTGGTCCTTCCAGAGGTCAAAGGACAAGTTTGTCCTCTATATCTGACCGCGCGATATTCCTGGCGTTGACCGAGAACGACATTTTATGGAGGAGAAAATGGGTAATTACGCGATTGAAGTAGAAAACGTAAAAATACGTTTCAACCTTGCGAGTGAGAGGGTGGACAACCTTAAGGAATACACGATCAAGCTGGTAAAGCACGAGCTGATGTTTCAGGAGTTTCTTGCGTTGCAGGACATCAGCTTCAAGATCAAAAAAGGCGAGTCGTGGGGATTCGTGGGCCCGAACGGTTCCGGCAAGTCTACGCTGCTGAAAACGATCAGCGGAATTCTGCAGCCGTACGAGGGCAGCGTGAAGGTCGACGGGCGCATCGCGCCGCTGATCGAGCTCGGCGCAGGCGTGGACCCGAATCTGACCGCGCGGGAAAATATCTATCTGAACGGACTGGTGCTCGGGCATTCCAGAGAGTTCATGGAGAAACATTTTGACGAGATCGTTGAGTTTTCCAATCTGGAAAAATTTCTGGATTCTCCCATCAAAAATTTTTCATCCGGCATGAAGGCGCGTCTCGGTTTTGCCGTGGCAACGGTCGTGAACCCGGATATTCTCGTGGTGGACGAGGTGCTTGAAGTGGGAGACATGAAATTCCGGCGCAAATGCAATGAGCGCATGCAGCAGATGCTTGCCGGAGGGACGACGCTTCTGTACGTCTCACATAACATCGAATCCGTGCAGACCCTCTGCGACAACGCGATCTGGTTGGACGGCGGTAAGATCCGCATGATGGGGTCATCCCAGGAGGTCTGCGAGGCGTACCGCGAGGAGCAGGAGCGGGAGATCACGGCGCGCAGGGAGGAACGGCGTGCAAAGCTTCGGGCGGCAGGGAAAAAATATGATTACCTGATCGTCGGCGCGGGACTTTACGGCGCTGTGGCAGCTAAGGAGCTCACGCGAAGGGGAAGGCGCTGTCTGGTGATCGACAAGCGCAGCCACATTGCGGGCAATATTTACACGGAGAACGTCGACGGGATTCAGGTCCATAAATACGGCGCGCATATTTTCCACACGAGCAACGAGAAGGTGTGGAAGTATATCAACAAAGTTGCGGATTTTAACAATTACATTAATTCTCCGGTCGCGTCCTACAAGGACGAGTTGTACAATCTTCCATTCAATATGAATACGTTTTACAAGCTCTGGGGACTGAAGACGCCGAAAGAGGTGCAGGAGAAGATCGCGGCGCAGATCGCGGAGCTTGGGATCACCGAGCCGAAAAACCTCGAGGAGCAGGCGTTATCTCTGGTGGGGCCGGACGTCTACGAGAAACTGATCAAGGGCTACACGGAGAAGCAGTGGGGCCGGGACTGCAAGGATCTTCCGTCCTTTATCATTCGAAGGCTGCCGCTTCGCTTTACGTACAACAACAACTACTTTAACGACCGCTATCAGGGCATCCCGATCGGCGGCTACACGGGAATCGTGGAGAAGCTGTTGGAGAATGTCGATGTGATGCTGGATACGGATTTCTTTGAATACTGCAAAGAGCATTCGGATATGTTCAAAAAAGTGATCTACACCGGGATGATCGACGAGTATTTTGATTTCTGCTACGGGCATCTGGAATACCGCACAGTGCGATTCGAGACGGAGCGGATCGAGGAGGCCAACTATCAGGGCAACGCGGTCGTCAACTATACGGAGCGCGAGGTGCCGTACACGCGGATCATAGAGCACAAGCACTTTGAGCCGGAGGAGGAGCAGAGAAATCCGAAGGATTACACGATCATCTCCAGGGAGTACTCGACGGAGTGGAAGCCCGGGATTGATCCGTATTATCCGGTGAACGACGAGAAGAACAGCGTGCTCTATGAGAAGTACCGCGCTCTGGCGCAGCAGGAGAAGAATGTGATCTTCGGCGGACGGCTCGGCTCGTATCGGTATTACGACATGGACAAGGTGATTGAGGCCGCCTGTGAGACGGTAGCGAAGGAGCTCAATATCCGTCCGTGGATCTGACAGGAAAAAGACATTGCTGGCGGATAGCCGTTTGGGAGGATGTATGTTTCGGATCAAACAGATCATAAAAATGTTTCTTCAGAATGTGCTCCTCCCGCTTGTCTACGCGTGGTACGCGAGGAAGCCGGTCGAGAGGGGCAGGATCCTCTTCGCGGACGCTCGCCACGACGAGATTCCGTTCTCGATGCGCCGGGTATACGAGGCGCTGACGTTGCGGGATGCTGAGGAATTTGGCGGGGCCTCCGTCGGGCGGTGTGTCGGGTCGGAGAAAAGGAAGCCAGAAGAAGGGACGGCCGACAGGACGGATGTGTCGCGGCGCATCACGGCGTGCGTCCGAAATTTTGACGAGATGTCTTACGGAAAGCTGCTGCGTTATCTTCTGTGGTTTATGAGACAGTACGCAACGGCAGAGTACGTGTTTATCTGCGACTATTATCTGCCGGTCGCTGCGTGCCGCAAGCGATCGGAGACAAAGGTGGTACAGCTCTGGCACTCCTGCGGTCTCATGAAGAAGATCGCGCACGACGCGGGGCAGGATATCCCGAAGGGTTACCGCGGCAACATGTTCGGCAATTACACGTATCTGACGCTGAGCGCGCAGGTCTGCGTACCAGTGCACGCGCAGGCCCTGAGGATTCCGAAAGAGCGCATCTTCGCGACCGGCGTGAGCCGGACGGATTATTATTTTGACAGGGAATGGAACCGGAGATGCCGGGACGCGTTCTACAGGGAGCACCCGAAGGCGCGCGGCAGGAAGATCGCCCTTTGGGCGCCGACGTTTCGGGGGAACGCGGCAAAGCCGCGGCTTGAGGGACTGGAGGCGATTCGTCGGGCGGCGGAGGCGCTGTCCGGGGAGTGGTATTTTGTGATCAAGGCGCATCCGCATGTGGACGCGCATGAGAAGCTCTCGAACTGTGAGATCCCGACGGAAGAGCTGCTTCCGGTGGCGGATCTGATGATCACCGATTACTCGTCGGTGATGTTCGATTTTTTGCTTTACCGGCGACCGATCGTTCTGTTCGCGCCGGATCTGGAGCAGTACGAGGCGGAACGGGGTTTTTATATCGACTATCATGAGCTGCCGTATCCGATCGCGGGGAACACAGAAGAGCTCGAGCGAGCGATCAGGAACAGCATCCGGGAGGTGCCAGACGGGGCGCCTTCTGAGGAAGAAAGGCGGGCAGAGAAAGATCGGTTCCGGGAAAAATATGTCGGAGCCTGCGACGGGCATGCGACAGAGCGTATCCTGAAGCTGGTTGGACTGGAATAATATGGGAAACGGAGGAATTATGAATATTGCGATCATTTTTGCGGGAGGCAGCGGCGTGCGCATGGGCGCGGGCGTGCCGAAACAGTTTCTGGAGATCAACGGAAAACCGATCCTGATCCACACGCTGCAGCTTTTTCAGGAGCACGAGGAGATCGACAAAATCTATCTGGCGGTGAGCCAGGATTTTATTCGCTACACACAACAGCTGGCACTCGATTACCGCATCGACAAGATTGCGGCGATCGTGCCGGGCGGGGAGACGGCGCAGGACTCGATCTACAATGCGCTTGTGAAGGCGGAGCAGGAGAATGCGGACGATTCGGTCGTTCTGATCCACGACGGCGTCCGGCCGTTCGTCGAGTACGGCGTTATCAGCGACAACATCGAGAGCGTTCAAAAGTACGGGAGCGCGATCACGTCCACGCTTTGTTACGAAACGATCCTCGTCAGCCGCGACGGGCAGCAGGTGGATGAGCTGCCGCCGCGAAAGGACAGCTATGCCGCACAGGCTCCGCAGAGCTTTTTCCTGAAGGATATTCTGGAAGCGCACCGGGCGATCCGAGCGGTCAATCCTACGTATGAGAACATGGTGGACGCCTGCACGATCTACCGCGAGCTCGGGAAGCAGCCGCATATGGTGCAGGGAAATCGCGGGAACATCAAGGTGACGACGCCGGAGGACGTCTATATGTTCCGTGCGCTCATACAGTACAAAGAAAATGAGCAGGCGTTCGGTTTCGGGCTGACGGACCGGCTGGCGGCAAAGATGAACCGGTATCGGGATCGGGAGTGAGAGGCAGCGGGAGAGACAGAGAGAGTGGCGCGACAGGCGAAGGCCGGGGCGCGCAGATGAGAGGAAGTTAATATGAGCGACAACGTTTGGTGCGAGGATGCGGTCCTGCAAAGAGATCTGGAGCGGATCGCGGATTCGGATATGATCGACTGGGAAAAATTAAGGGGAAAGACCGTGCTCGTGACGGGGGCGACCGGACTGATCGGGAGTATTCTGGCGCGGGCCTTGGTGTGCGCAGACGCACGGCGCGGGCTGGAGCTTCGCGTGCTCGCGGCGGTGCGGAATCGTGAAAAGGCGCAGAAGCTGTTCGGGACGTTTCTGGAAGAGGGACTGGAGCTTCTGGTCTGCGATATCCTCTCGCCGATCAAATTGCCGGACACGGTGGACTATATTGTGCACGGGGCGAGTGTGACGACGTCGAAGGACTTTGTGGATCGTCCGGTGGAGACGATTCTGACAACGCTGAAGGGCACGGAGCATCTGCTCGAGCTGGCGCGAGAAAAGCAGGTGCAGGGTATGGTGTACCTCTCCTCGATGGAAGCCTACGGAGTGGTCGATGCGGAGCACTACAACGTCCGCGAGACAGATTACGGTTATATCGATCCGCTGCAGCCGCGCAGCAGCTATTCGGAGGGAAAGCGCATGGCGGAGGGACTCTGCGGCGCGTACGCGCATGAATATCGGCTGCCGGTAAAGACGGTGCGGCTGGCGCAGACGTTCGGCGCGGGGATCCCGGAGGGAGAGAACCGCGTGTTTGCGCAGTTCGCGCGCAGCATTCTCACCGGACAGGACATCGTGCTTCACACGGACGGGAGCAAGGCGCATTGTTATTGCTACACCTCCGACGCGGCACTCGGAATTCTGAAGGTGCTGCTCGACGGAGCGCCCGGGGAGGCGTACAACGTCTCGAACGAGGAGACGTTCTCGACGATCCGCGAGATGGCCCAGATGCTGATCGCGGAATACCCGGAGAGCGGGTCGAAGCTGGTGTTCGACATTCCGGAGGACGCAGGAAAATTCGGCTACGCGCCGACCTCGCGGATGCTGGTGAACGCAGAAAAGCTGCGTGCGCTCGGGTGGAAGCCGGAGGCGGATCTGAGGGAGATGTTCCGCAGGCTGCTTGCGAGTATGAAACAGAGCTGGAAAGAGTTTGCGTGAACGGATCGCAGACAGTTTATAGAATTGAAAAGGATCATGGAATGCAGATGACAGAAGGAAAAGAAAAACTGGTCTTGCTGGGACCGGGCTCCACGGTGAAGCAGATGATACGGGACGCTCTGGACCGGTCTGCCGAGGTCGGGACGGTTCTGTGCGTGCAGCCAGGCGCCGAGGCGGAGAAGGGAAAGTCTGCAGCCGGGCTGGCGCAGGAGGACTGTGCGCTCCTCTTCGGACGGTACGGCACGGATACGCAGACGGCGGATATGCAGTGGATTCAGGAGCTGACGGAGGCGATCGTACAGATACAGAGAACCAGGCCGCGCGCGGTGCTCTTTCTCTCGGACACGATGGTCTACGGAAAGCAGTTTGGTGCGCAGCGCTTGCTCAGGGAAGACGAGATCGGATATGTCTGCCATACGTCGAAGGACGGCACGACCGCGCAGTGGATGCGCACCGCGGAGCACCTTTGCGGGCGGCTTGCGCGGGAGGAAGGTCTTCCGGTCAAGATCGTGCGCGCGGATTGGGAGCATATTCCGGTCATGCTTCAGTCGGAAGGGGAGACGGTGACGATTCTGGACACCATTCTTGATCTTCTGAGAAACGGGATTGCCGGGGAAGCGTACAACATCTCCGGGTTGACGCGGAATACGCTCGCGAGGAAGAATAAGGAGTGCGCGAAAGCGCGCTCGCCGCTCGCGCCGATTGAAGTGTTCCCGGATACCGGAAAGGCGGAAAACTATGCTGCTTCGTGATCGATTGAACGAATTTGAGCTCGACTGGGCGCAGGCCGCGGTTCGGTCGGAGCTGATCCCGCTAAAACAGATCCGGGGAAAGAAGATTCTGATCGTGGGGCGGGAAGACGCGTTTGAGGCCGCGGTCGGCTGGTCCTTCGCGGCGTGGAACGACGGGCGGAAGGCCGGTGTGCGCGCGGAACAGGCGCGGTATGCTGCGCAAAATACACGGACAGGTATCGAAGAGGATCAGGACGGGACAGGAAAATTTGAGCTGATTCGTGCGTTTACGGAGGAAGAGTTCGCGCCGGAGGAGGCCGACTATATCATCTTGACGGGTCTGTGCTGCCGCGAGACAGATTACACGGTGGCGGAGACGATCACCCTGGTCGACGAGTTCCGGCAGCTTGCGCAGACGGCGGTCTCGCTGAGCTGTGAGCGCATCCTCCTTTTGTCTGACGGGCGGGTCTACGGGCGGCTCGGCCACGGGTTTGCCGCGTCCGAGTACGAGGCGGGAAAGACCGATCCCTGTGCGCCCGGTTTCGAGGCACAGTACCTTTTGCAGGCGTTTGAGAACCTGCTTGTCACAGAGGCACGCGCGGCGGGAAAGCAGTTCAACGTTCTGCGCACAGGCCTGATCTACGGGGCCTGCCTTTCCCTGATGAACAGTCCGGCGACGGAGCTTGCCGCGCTGACAGCCTCGGGGGAGGAGATTTCCCTTGCGCTTTCGCAGGACAAAAATTCTTATATCTCGATCCATGACGCGCTGACGGCGATCCAGTTCGTGCTGACGAAATGCCCGGCGAACAAGATCCTGAATGTGGCCGGATTTTGTTCCGACATGACGGACGGGGAGCTGGCGATGCTTCTTTACAACAATTTTCCCGGGCAGTGCCGGGTGAATCTATCGTCCGATGTTTGTGAAAACCGGGAAGAGACCGGCGCGGCGAAACCTAGCGCTACGAAAAATCCGGATGGTACGGCAAACCCGGTCGGCGCGGCGAAACCGGATGGTACGGCAGAGGGGCGGAAAGGATGCGCGGGGGCTGAGCGGTCCGGGATCTTCCTGAATACGCAGCTGATCCGGCATTACGGATTCGTTCCGTCTGTCTCGCTGGAGGACGGATTGATCATCCTCGTCAAGAGCCTGCTAAATACCGGCGAGGTATTTATCTTCGACAATACCTATCTGGGCAAGCTGGAGAAGGTGCAGAAGATCCTCCTCGCATATCTTTTGGAGATCGATCGTATCTGCAAAAAGCATAACATCAAATATTTCCTGGCGGGCGGGACGCTGCTCGGCGCAATCCGGCATCACGGCTTTATTCCCTGGGATGACGACGCCGATGTGATGATGCTGCGCGGGGACTACGACCGTTTCCTTAAGGTGGCGAAGGATGAACTGCCGGAGAATATCTTCCTCCAGCTTCCGCACACGGAGAAGGGTAACTACAATCCGTTCACGAAGCTGCGCATCGACAACACGATGTTTGCGACGGAGTTCACCGGGCATTTCCTCTGGATGCACAACGGCATCTTTTTCGACATTCTCGCGCACGATCGCACCGGGAAGCGCAAGTGGTCGCAGAAGCTTCATCTGATGGCGACGATGCTGATGCGCTCGATCGTGTTCAACAAGTGGGGCGACACCGATATTGCGGGGGGCGGCGGACATCCGGTCATCTGCAAGATCGTGGACAAGGTGAAATACATTGTTCCCATGCGCTTCGCGCTCTGGGCGCAGAACCATTTGCTGGAGTTTTACAAGAAGCGCGACACAGGCTATCTGTACGACGGTATGGGCCGCAACTTAAGCCGCGGCTCGTTCCCGGAGAAATGGCTCGAGGAGGTCGTGTATGTAGACTTTGAGGGGTATCAGTTCCCGGTGCCGAAGGAGTACGACAAATATCTGACGTATCTTTACGGCGATTACAGGCAGATGATCCCGGTCAGCAGCCGCAGGACGAGCCACAGCATCGTGCTGATGGATCTGGGAGAGTATTCGGGGTTTGAGGTCTGAGCTTTTGGGAGAGGGAATCAGGAAATGCTTTCTGTAATAATACCTGCTTACAATGAGGAGAAGATGATCGCGAAGGCGGCCGCGGAGGTCGGCCGGGTGCTTGCGGGCGCGGACATTGCCTATGAGCTTGTGTTTGTGAACGACGGCTCGAAGGACGGGACCTGGGAAGAGATCGAGAAGGCTGCGGCAAAAGACGCTCATGTGACGGCGCTCTGTTTTTCCCGCAATTTCGGCAAGGAGGCCGCGATGCTTGCGGGACTTGCGAGCGCATCGGGAGGCTGTTGCGCCGTGATGGACTGCGATCTGCAGCATCCCCCGGCAACGCTTGTGGAGATGTACCGGCTCTGGGAGCAGGGCTACGAGGTCATCGAAGGCGTGAAGCGCAGCAGGGGCAGGGAGAGCGTGCTGCACCGCGCGAGCGCAGGGCTGTTCTACCGGATCATTTCCAAAGCCGCGAAGATCGATATGTCGCGCGCCTCAGATTTTAAGCTGCTTGACCGTCGTGCGGTCGACGCGTTGCTCGCCATGCCGGAGCGGAACACGTTTTTCCGGGCGCTGTCATCGTGGATCGGATTCCGGACGACATCGGTGGAGTTTGACGTGCAGGAGCGCACGGAGGGAGAGTCCAAATGGACGACCTGGTCTCTGACAAAGTACGCGATCAAAAATATCGTCTCGTTTTCGACAGTTCCCATGCAGTTTGTCACAGTGGCCGGATTTTTCGTGCTTCTGCTTGCAGTCGTGCTGGGGATCCAGTCGCTTGTGAAATATTTCAGCGGCCACGCGGTGGAGGGCTTCACCACGGTGATCCTGCTGCTTCTGATCATCGGAAGCTTTATCATGATCAGCCTCGGGATCATCGGATACTATATCGCGAAGATCTACGAGGAGGTCAAGGGACGGCCGAGATACCTGATCTCGAAGCGGATCGACAACGGCAGGGAATGTAACGACGGGAAGTGCAACAGCGAAGAATGTAACAGGGATCACTGAAATATACTGTACCAAACGGCGGAAAAGCGGGGCGGCAGAAAATCCGGAAAGCCGGCAAGGCCGCACCGAAGCCGCGCAGGCGGAAGTCAGGTACAGACATGAACTATATTTGGGCAGGGATGATATTGGTCGGGATGGTTTACGGGATCCTGACAGGGCATATTAACGCGGTCTCCGACGCGGTGCTGAGTTCGTCCAAAGAGGCGGTCACTCTGTGCATTACGATGTTCGGAGTCATGGGACTCTGGATGGGACTGATGGAGATTGCGAAAGAAGCGGGGCTGGTTCGCTCGATTTCGAGGCGGATCCGGCCCCTGATCCGTTTTCTGTTCCCGGATATTCCGGAAGGCCATCCGGCGAACGAGCATATCACGATGAACTTTGTCGCGAATTTTCTTGGCCTCGGCTGGGCGGCGACCCCGGCGGGCCTGAACGCGATGGAGAGTCTGGCCGAATTGGAGGAGGAGAGGCGGGTATCCGCATCGTCGGAAAGCGCAGATGCCAGGCGGCAGGCAGATGAAGATCAGCGGACGGCAGGTACAGAGCGGGCTGCGGGCATGCGGCGCGGGCGAAAAACGTATGCCATGCCACGCGGCGTGGCGAGCAACGAGATGTGTACATTCCTGATCCTGAACATTTCCTCTCTACAGCTGATTCCCGTCAACGTCATCGCTTACCGCGCGCAGTACGGCAGTGTGAACCCCACGGCGATCGTCGGCCCGGGGATCGCGGCGACAATGGTAAGTACGCTGGTGGCGGTGGCGTTCTGCAAACTGATGGAGTGGAAGCGACGCAGAAATAGTTCAAAAAAGCCATGAAAGTCTATTGCATACTATTAATTTGCAAAAAATAAATATTTGCCTGATTTACTGAATAAAACTTGATATTGTGTAGAAAAAAATGTATGATAGAATCGAAAATAGAAAAATATGCCTGTTATCTCCGAAGAAACGGAAGGCCTGAATTTTAGGCGCAAGGAGGGACGATATGGGAAAAAGAAAATACAGATATGGACTGAAACTGTTGTTGCTCGTGGGCTGTTTCCTGTTTGCTGGATCTCGCCCCGCTCTTGCGTCTGAGAGCAATAACGTTAAAGATGTAAACAATGTAAAAAACTTCGAAGAATTTTCCGACGCGGTGACCGAAATGGTTGACAAATACACCTTCTCCGATGGGCAGAGCGGAGGAGGATCGGAGGACATTTTTTGCAACAGAAGACTCGTCGTGAGGGCAAAATTTGAAGGGGGACTGGATTATGAAGAGTACGGTCCGGTCAGCGTGATCGAGGCAGGGTGCATGTATGTACTTCAGTTCGACAGCTGCGAGAAAGCAAGGTCGGCAATGAGCCAATTGGAGGCATCCGGTCAGGTGGTCTATGCGGAGCCGGATTACAACATGGAAGCGGATGCCGCGAGTACTGGAGCGGCAACGCATTATTCCTGGGGAGTTTCCGCGATCGCTGCGGACAAGCTGGCCGCAAGCCTCTCTCTGGTCAGGACGCAGGAGCTCAGTGTGGCCGTGGTGGACAGCGGGGTCGCCTCGCACTCATTCCTCAGCGGAAGGCTGATTGCCGGCCGTGACTTTGTGGATGACGACAACGATCCATCAGACCTGAACAGGCATGGGACGCATGTGGCGGGCACTATCGTGGACTGTACGCCCGGCCTGAACGTGAAGATCATGCCGGTCCGTGTCCTGGATGCTCAGGGGAGAGGCCTGTCGCTGACGGTAGGTCTTGGCATACGCTACGCAGCGGACCACGGGGCGAGCGTCATCAATCTCAGTCTGAGCGGCCGACACAGCAAATTTCTGGATGACAATGTTGCCTACGCAATCGAAAGGGGCGCGACCGTTGTGGTCGCCGCGGGAAACGAGGGGAAGGATACCGCTCAGTTTTGTCCGGCGCATATCAAAGAGGCGATTATCGTCGGGGCCGTCGATTCCGACTTTCAGGTGGCTGCTTTTTCAAACAGGGGATCGTCCCTCGACGTTGTGGCGCCCGGAGTGAACATTGTCGGGCCGGTTCTTGGGAACCGGTTTGACAGCCTGAGCGGGACATCCATGGCGGCTCCGCATGTGTCCGCCCTCGCGGCAATGTACAAGCTTCAGGACTTGTCGAGGACCCCGGTACAGATTGAAGCGCTGATAAAGAGTAATGCGATGGATCTGGGCAGCGAAGGCTGGGACAGCGCTTATGGCTTTGGTCTGGCGGAAGCATACAAGACATACCGAACGCTCAAGGTCACGCTGAGCAAGAGCAAACTGTCTCTGGCGGTCGGTAAGAAAGCCACTTTAAAAGCGGCGGTCTCTCCGAGCGGCGCGCCGGAAACGCTCACCTGGAAGAGCAGCAACAAGAAAGTCGCGACGGTGAAGAACGGAAAGGTGACCGCGAAGAAGACAGGAAAGACGACGATCACCGTCACGGCCGGCAATGGGAAGCAGGCGAGCTGCAAGGTGAAAGTCACCAAAAAGCCTGCAAAAAAGCAGCCGAAGAAAGTGACTTTGAATAAGAAGAAGCTGTCCCTGAAAGTCGGATCGAGCGCGACACTGAAAGCGACCATATCCCCGAAGAATGCGGTGAAGAAGCTGAGCTGGAAGAGCAGCAACAAAAAGGTCGCGACCGTAAAGAACGGAAAGGTGACCGCGAGAAAGAAAGGGAAAGCGACGATCACTGTCACAACGAAGAACGGGAAAAAAGCGACCTGCAAGGTGACAGTCGTCGCCAAAACGACTGTGAAAAAGCAGCCGACAAAAGTGACTCTGAACAAGAAAAAGCTGTCTCTGGAAGTGGGGTCGAGCGCGACGCTGAAAGCGACCGTCTCTCCGAAGGGAGCAGAGAAGAAGCTGAGCTGGAAGAGCAGCAATACGAAAGTCGCGACGGTGAAGAAAGGGAAAGTGACTGCGAAAAAAGCAGGGAAAGCGACGATCACCGTCACGACGAAGAACGGGAAAAAGGCGACCTGCAAAGTGACGGTGAAGGAGCAGAGCCAGAATGTACAGACGCAGTCACAGGAACTTGAGAACTACAGGCAAATGCTGGAGAAAAACACGAGGTACAAGTACTTTAGCGTCTGCTATATCAATGAGGACGACATTCCGGATTTGGTAGCTGTCACAGAGAAGAACAGCAGCAATCATGTATACTACATCAACGGGTCGGAGGCCGCGGATCAGGTGATGTTCATAGCGACCGACATCGATACGGACATAGAAGGGCTGACTTACTACTATTATCCGAAGCAGAACCTTGTGATGTATCGGTACAAGGGTGTCCAGTCTTCGATCGCGGGGGATGAGTCCGCCCCGCTGGAGTCGTATTGGTTTGAAGGCTACGATACGTTTGTTCCCTGCAACAAATACGGCTACAAATACGGATTGATGGAGCATCTGACCAGGAAGCGGACGGATGCCGAGAGCGGTGTGGTTTACGACTATGGCTATTACTATTTCACGGATGCTTCTGATCTGTGGGCGCAATATGACGACCTGCTTGACAGGTACGTCACCGGCAGGGATTCCAACGAAGCGGAATTCAACAGCCTTCTTATAGGATTTACAAAGAATGTGCAGATACAGGAAGTGGATTTTGTAGAGAATACCCCGGAGAACCGGGAAAAATACCTGAAATAAAATTTTCGGGCTGCGGTGGGCGGAGGACGGGAGCGCGAGAGCATTCACCGAAGAGCGCCCGCCTCTTCTTCCGTGCAGCCCTCGCGGCTGTAGCGCGCTTTTTCGTACAGTGTATGGAGCTTGTCTGTGGATTTGTCCCGGGCAAGCTCTGCTTTTGTCTCCAGCTCGGATGGCGTCTCCCATCCGGCGGGGATTTCCTCCCCTGCCAGAATTGCATGACCAGCGGCGGTCCATCCGCCTGTGTATTCTTGCCCTGTCGGTGACTTCAATTCGGAGGTAGATTTTCCTATACCGGAACGCTTCTTTCTCATGGCGTGGAGGATCGTCTTTTTGTATTGTCTGCGAACTTTCTGATTCGGCGAATTGCGCCGTTCTTTTTTTGCGCGTGTGCGCCGTCTGTTGGCACGCGTGCCGGAAACTTCCTCTGCTCCGAGGAAAAGGATCTCGTCTTCCTCATCCTCTGCGAAGTAGGACAGAGCGCTGCGGCAGATCCGGTAGATGACGATCAGCAGGACGATGCCGACGGCGACCACGCCAAGATAGAAGAGAACATTGCTCAGCGCGGCCAGCCACGCCGGCGGATCGGACGGAACCTCTCCCGGCATGCCGAAATCCGGGTCGGAAAGTCCGCCCTGCATCAGCTCTTCCATATCAGTAGAAGGTGTGAGCTCGACCGGCTTGATGCGCGCGCGCAGATCGGTAAGGGGCTCGCGGCCGTAGAGTGCCGATGGCAACACGATCAGTCCGAGCACAATCACGCTGACAAGCAGCAGGATCCGTCCGACTTTCTGGATCGAATGGACCGGGAGATTGGCGATCCGCCTGTTTTCGCGGATGAAGCGCTGCATGCTGTCGAGATAGCCGAAGAGGAAGCAGACAAAGACGTCGGCGAGCAACAGGTAGAAGATATAGCTCAGGAGATCGTTTCGTTCGGCGACAAGGAAGACGATATAGTAAAACGCGAATACGCCCCAGTGCGCCGGGTTCGGGCGATCGAGAAAGGTCGGAATCTCCCAGAGCTCGGCGGAGAGCTGTCCGCTGGTTTCGCCCGGCATTTCCGTCAGAATGCGTTTGATCTTTCCTTTTTTGAGACGCGCATAGCAGCGCACTGCAAAGAGAACTGCGGCCAGCGTGACCGTCAGGGTCGAGTGCGTCAGTCCCGCGAGCAGCGCGCAGACGGCGCAGGAGCACAGCAGATAGACGACAAGTGAACGGATCACGCGCAGGAAGACCCAGCCAAGCGCGAGGGGAATGAGAAGCCACAGCGATTCGATCAGCAATTCGGCGGGAGCGGGGGCTTTCACGGCGCTGGCCGACAATTCGCCTGGGATCTCCATGTCGTAGGCGAGAACGGTCAGCAGGTATAGACCCGCGCAAAGCAGCAGGATGTGGATCCAGGAAAGAACGGCGAGAAAGAGATTGTCTTCCGGCTTTGCAATTTTGACGGCACCACTGCCCCTTTTTCCATTTGAAGATGTTTCTGCTTTGCCGGTGCAGTCGGGACGGAACAGGATTTTTCCTGTTTTCATGAGATCCCCACCTCCCATCGCATGAAATGAATGCCCGGAGCGCCCTCATGGAGCAGGTTTTCGCCCGGGGCTACGGGAACGATCCAGAGGATCTCGTTTCCGACCGAGAGCGCGCGCAAAAATTCCCGCTCGACGATGTCCTGATTCTTTGAGATCAGGACGTAGATCTGTCCAGACTGCTTTCGGCCGACTTCCTCCCGCAAGAGATCGTTGATTGGGGCGGTCTTTTCTCCGATATCAATGCAGGCGAGCAAGCGGTTCAGCTCATGAATTTTCGCCGCGCCCGGTTTGCCCTGCCATGTCAGGAGTCTGCTCTGCCACCCAAGGGGTCCGTATTGCCTGCCCTGCCACCCCAGCGGTCTGCCCGCCGAAACTGCGCTCGGATCATTTGCAAAGTTGTCTGTGTTTCCGGCATCCGGAGAGTCTGAAATAAATTTCCCGGTCGTCGCGTTGCTCGCGAGGCGGAGCTCCATGTTCTGTCTGACAAGCCGCGCGGCAAGGGACGAGGCGATGCGGATGCCCTCCTCGGTCAATGCTTCGCTGCGCAGGATGCGGGAGTCCTCTACGTCGAGGAGGATCGTCGTTTGAATGCTGGTGGTGGAATCGAACTGGTTGACCATCAGGGAGCTGCTCCGCGCGGACGCCTTCCAGTTGATGTGGTGCATCGGATCGCGCTGATATTCACGGATTCCCGAAAACTCGAACGGGTCCGGGTAGAGGCGGTTCTGCACAAGCACCATGCCGGAAATCGCCTGACAGATCAGGCGGATGCGGTTGACGTCGATCTGCGCCGGATAGACGTAGAGCTGCGTCTGCTGGGCGGCACTCAGGTATTTTTTTGTGTGAAAGAACAGGTCGTATCCGACCACCTCCACTTTGGAGATTTGGTAGAATCCCCTTTTGCGGCAGATAAAAGGAAGCGTGTGGATCACCTTCTGGTGGAACAGAAAAGAGAACACATCACGCTTATAGCTTAAGTCAGTCACGTCTGTATTTGCCTTTGCCTCACCGGAGAATTCCAGATTGCGGCTGACGGCAAGGCGCACTTCGAGCGCGGGGAGCGGGAGTTTCTTGTCGTTGGAAATCTCTTCGCGCAGGGACGAAGTATCCCCCTCGTATACATAGGCGTCGGAAAAAGACGTCCGGACCTGAAGATTCTTATCCCAGTAGTTTCCGTATATGTATTTCTGAAGCTGATAAGCGAACAGCACACCGAGCAACAGTAAAACGAGCATTTAACGTTTCCCCCAGTCCTCGGTGGGCAGCGGCACGCTTGAGAGAAGCTCGCTGACGATCTGCGCGGAAAGCCGTTTCTCATCTTCGCCGGCCGCCAGATTCAGCCTGTGGGCAAGCACAGGAATGGCGACCGCCTTGATGTCTTCGGGGACGATGTAATCGCGTCCCTGCACAAGCGCGTAACCCTGCGACGCGCGCACAAATGCGAGCGTTCCCCTCGGGCTGACGCCGTGAAGCACTTTCGCGTGGCTTCGCGTAGCGTGAATGACGTCTACGATGTATTTCAAAAGCTCCGGGTGCAGATAAACTTCCCGGCATGTCTCCTGAAGCCGTATGATATCCTCTTTCGCGCATACGCCGGCAAGCTCGTCCAGCGGTTCATCCGTGAGAAAACGCTCCACCATGGCGCGCTCCTGAGCCGGAGAGAGATTCTCCATGGAGATCTGCATCAGGAAACGGTCCATCTGCGCTTCCGGCAGTGGAAAAGTCCCAAGCGTTTCGAGTGGATTCTGCGTAGCGATCACCAGAAACGGTTCGGCAAGAGGCCGTGTGACCTTGTCCACTGTCACCTGCCGCTCTGCCATACACTCGAGCAGACTGCTCTGCGTCTTCGGCGTGGCGCGGTTGATCTCGTCCGCGAGCAGGATGTTGCAGAAGACCGGTCCCTCCGAGAAAACGAACTCGCCCTGCTTCGCGTTGAAGTAATTCAATCCGGTGACGTCGGAGGGCAGCAGATCCGGCGTGAACTGCACGCGTCCGAATTCCGCCTGCACCGAGCGCGCCAGCGCTTTCGCCAGCACGGTCTTGCCGGTACCCGGGACGTCTTCCAGAAGAAGATGCCCCTTCGCCAGAATGCAGGTGAGCGCCAGCTCAATCGTGCGCTCGTTGCCGATCATGACCCTTGCGATGTTTTCTTTCAGTTTTTGTAAAATGTTCTCTTCCATTTCGATGCCCTCTGTGGATATAATAAAAATGATTTTATGTGAGCGAAAAACCCTGCCGCAGGACAGACAGCCAGTTACTTTTGCAGTATAAGAATCTGACGACTGTTACCGTAAGTCCCTCATCCGAAACAAGATAGAAAACAAGATAATTGTTTACATTCAAAAAACGAACGCCCCATGAGGCGAGTACCTTATCCTCGGCAAGAGGATATTTTTTGGGAAACGATGATAAGGAATCGATCTGTTTTTCTGCTTCGTCGAGAAGATGGTTTGCCGCCTGCGGGTTTTTCAGCACAAACTCAATGTAATCTGCGGCATGATTCAGATCTTTTTCCGCAGCCTGTGTGATATGAATACGGTAACTCATTTCTTCCGTTTACTCCTTATATCCGCCATTGCTTCGGAGAAAGGACGGATCCTTCCCGCAGCGATATCGTTCAGCCCCTCCTGAATCAAACCATACAATTCAAAGCGAGCAGTGAGCTGTTCATATGCCTCGATACTCATGACAGCGAGATCCCCTTTGCCGTTTTTGGTGATAAAAACAGGCTCGGAATAATCGTGGCATAATTTTGAAATTTCACTGTAACAGTTGCGCAAATCTGCGCTGGAACGGATTGTGGGCATAGCTGCACCTCCTGCTTGATATAAAGGAATTATACAGAAATTTCTTTATCGAGTCAAGGGAGTATCAAAACGAAAAGCGGAAGAGCAGATTTTGAGCGAGGCTTGAAATATGTGCTGAATGATGACAAAAAAATCCCGGGCCTGCGCCCGGGATTGATTTTGAGTTTTTTTTAAAGTTTAGCCTTCGATCGCGATATACTTCCGGTCTTCGACAGCCGGCTTGCTCTCCTTCTTCGGGACGAGCATCTTCAGCGTGCCGTTCTCGAACTTCGCTTTGATCTCATCCTGTGTGACGGCCTCGCCTACATAGAAGCTTCTGCTGCAGGAGCCGTAATGGCGCTCGCGGCGGAGGAAGCGGCCGTTCTCATCTTTTTCCTCGTTGTTGGAATCGGTGCTGGCCTGAATCGTAAGATAGCCGTCTTTCAGCTCTGCCTGGACATGATCCTTGTCAACGCCTGGGATATCCATCGTGATCTCGTAGCCTGCATCGGTGTCCTTGATATCGGTCTTCATCATGCCGGCCTTCGCGATGTTGCTGTGGTCGAGCTCACTCGTCCGAAACGCGTTGAATGGGAAGCTGAAAAAGTCATCAAACATATCTCTTCCAAAAATACTAGGCATCATCATAAATCATCTCTCCTTTTTTCTTTTATTGTTTCCTGTGTTTTTGTTTTTTAGAACCCGGGAAAAGAAATTCATTGAAAAATCTTTTCTCTTGCTCGTTCTAGATGTAATATAGCACGCATTGTTAGCACTGTCAATAGGTGAGTGCTAAAACTTTTGTGAAAAATTTGTGAACAAAAATTTGGCGTCGAAAAGAATAGAAAATCGGAAAAATACGGACAGAGTTATATGCGCATGAACAGACCAAAATCACACTGAAAAAATTGACAAACGACCGTGGAATCTATATACTATTATTCAGTGAAGGCAGTAGAGGATATGTTGGGCAGAATGTTCGGCAAAAGGAACTAAAAAATTATATAAGAAAAGGACGTGATAAGTATGAAACGAATCGGACTGTTGACAAGCGGCGGCGACTGTCAGGCGTTGAACGCGACAATGAGAGGCGTGGTGAAAGGCCTTTCTTCAAACCTTACGGAGCTTGAGGTCTACGGCTTCATGAACGGTTACAAGGGCCTGATCTACGGAGATTATCGGCTGCTGACCTCCAGGGATTTCTCGGGTATCCTCACAAAGGGCGGCACGATCCTCGGCTCTTCCCGTCAGCCGTTCAAGCTGATGCGCGAGCCTGACGAGAAGGGACTGGACAAGGTCGAGGCGATGAAGCAGAACTACTATAAGCTTCGTCTGGACTGTCTCGTGATTCTGGGCGGCAACGGTACGCAGAAGACGGCGAACCTGTTGCGCGAAGAGGGACTGAACATCATCCATCTGCCGAAGACGATTGACAACGACATCTGGGGCACCGATATGACCTTCGGATTTTACAGCGCGGTCAACATCGCGACGGACGCGATCGACCGTATCCACACGACGGCGGCTTCGCACAACCGTGTCTTCATCGTCGAGGTCATGGGCCACAAGGTAGGCTGGCTGACGCTGTACGCGGGGCTTGCGGGCGGCGCGGACATCATCCTGCTCCCGGAGATCCCGTACGACATCAAGAAGGTCATCGAGGCGATCGACCGCAGGACGAAGGCCGGCAAAGGCTTCACGGTCATTGCGGTGGCCGAGGGTGCGATCTCCAAGAAGGATGCGAAGCTGAGCAAGAAGGATTATAAGAAGAAGATTGAATCCAAGGCATATCAGTCGGTGGCTTACGAGTTGGCGGAGGAGATCAAGGCTGCGAACGGTCCTGAGGTCCGCATCACGATCCCTGGACACACGCAGAGGGGCGGAAGTCCGTGCCCGTACGACCGTGTGCTCTCCACAAGGATCGGCGTGACCTGTGCGGAACTGATTTTGAACGACGAGTACGGTTACATGGTTGGTATCGTCAACGGCAAAATGAAGAAGGTGCCGCTCGGCGAGGTTGCCGGCAAGCTGAAGGTCGTCTCCCCGAAGGACCAGATCATCAAGGAAGCCAAGCTCATGGGCATCAGCTTCGGAGACTAATTATCCGGAGACGAAAGAGATAAAAAAAACGCATGCGCCTGCTTTTTTACGAGGCATGCGTTTGTGTGATTACTGACAGGGGTGCAGGTATGAGCTACACAGCCTTATACAGAAAATTCCGTCCGGACAATTTTGGGGATGTCAGGGGACAGGACCACATTGTAAAAACGCTTCGGAATCAGATTCTTGCAGACCGCATCGGACACGCGTATCTGTTCTGCGGGACCAGAGGTACCGGCAAGACCACGGTGGCCAAGATTCTGGCAAAAGCGGTCAACTGTGTGCATCCGGTCGGAGGAAATCCCTGTAATGAATGTGCGTCCTGCCGCGCGATCGCGGCAGGATCCTCTATGAATGTGATTGAGATCGATGCCGCTTCCAACAACGGCGTCGACAACATCCGTGAGATCCGCGAGGAGGTCATGTATTCCCCAGCGGACGGAAAATATAAGGTTTATATTATCGACGAAGTACACATGCTCTCAACGGGCGCGTTTAACGCGTTACTGAAGACGCTGGAGGAGCCGCCGGCATATGTGATCTTTATTCTGGCGACGACCGAGGCGCACAAGATTCCGGTCACGATTTTGTCGAGGTGCCAGAGATACGACTTTCGCAGGATCGGACAGGAGACAATACTGGAACGCTTGCAGGAGCTTATGCAGGCCGAGCATGTGGACGCGGAGGAGCGGGCGCTGCGCTACATTGCTAAGAAGGGCGACGGCTCGCTGAGAGACTCGCTGAGCCTGTTGGATCAGTGCATCGCGTTTTACCTCGGAGAGACGCTGACCTACGACCGGGTGCTGGAGGTGCTCGGCGCGGTGGATACCGAGGTCTTTAGCGATTTTTTGCGCAAGATTATCGACGGGGATCTGGTGAATGTGATCCGTTCGCTCGAGACGCTGATCATGCAGGGCAGGGATCTGACGCAGTTTGTGAATGATTTTACCTGGTATATGCGCAATCTGATGCTTCTTAAGGCTTCCGACGACATGGAGGAAGTGCTCGACGTCTCCACCGAAAATCTGAAACAGCTTCGCGAGGAGGCCGCGATGATCCGCAACGATACGCTGATGCGTTTTATCCGCATTTTTTCCGAGCTGGCCTCGAATATCCGTTATTCGAGCAACCGCCGTGTACAGCTTGAGCTCGCGCTGATCAAGCTGTGCCATCCGGAAACGGAGCGCGATGAGTTGTCCGTGCTGGAACGTGTCCGCAGGCTGGAGCGTATGGCGGAGCAGGGAGCGTTTGCCCGCCCGGCGGGAGGAGCGCAAAGTGGTCCGATGGGAAACGGAGCATTGGGGGCACAAGGCGGTTTGTCAGGAAACGGGGCGTTCGGGGCACCGGGCGATCCGAACGGCGGTATGACAGGCGGCATTGCCGGAGATGGAAGCGATCCTGCGGGCGGTCAGCCGGTCACATATCAGCGCGCGGCCCCGGAGGATCTGAAACAGGTCTGCGCGATGTGGAGGACGATCGTAGCTCAGACAGACGGAAAATTCCGTGCGATCCTTGTGTCCGCGCAGCCGAAATACAACGTGCAGGACGCAGACGACGGGCGGTTGTTTGTCGTGTTTGCCGATTTTCTCGCGGAACGTTACATCGACGACGCGCAGAAGAAAGCGGAGCTTGAGCAGATCATAGAAGACAGGACAGGGAAGCGCGTTGAGGTAAAGTTTGTCCTGGCCGCGGATGAGGCGATACAGAAGGGGACGCTCGCGAAGATCGATCTGGACGAAAGGCTGCGCGAGCTTGTCCATACAGATATAGAAATTGAAGAGGAAGATCCTATATAACAGAATATGGAGGGAACAACATGGCAAAACGCGGAGGTTTTCCCGGCGGAATGGGCATGCCGGGCAACATGAACAACCTGATGAAACAGGCGCAGAAGATGCAGAAGCAGATGGAGGAAAACCAGAAGGCGCTTGAGGAGAAGGAATTCACAGCGGCTGCGGGCGGCGGAGCCGTCGAGGTGACGGTTACCGGGAAGCGGGAAGTGACAAAAGTGAAGCTGTCGGAAGAGGTCGTAGACCCGGATGACATTGAGATGCTGGAGGACCTGATCGCGGCGGCCACGAATGAGGCGCTCCGCCAGGCGGAAGAGGCGGCTTCCTCTGCGATGGCGAAGCTGACCGGCGGACTGGGCGGACTGGGAGGTCTCGGATTCTAATGGATTACTACGGAAGTCAGATGGCGCGTCTGATCGAGCAGCTCTCCTCTCTGCCGGGCATCGGTGGGAAGTCCGCGCAGCGACTGGCGTTTCACATCATACACATGCCGAAGGAACGGGTGGAGCAGCTGGCGCAGGCTATCACGGAAGCGCGCGAAAACGTCCGCTACTGCAAGGAGTGTTATACGCTGACCGATCAGGAGATTTGTCCGATCTGCAGCAATCCTTCCAGAGACAAAAAGACGATTATGGTTGTGGAGAGTACAAGGGATCTCGCGGCTTACGAGAAGACGGGCAAGTACGAGGGCGTCTATCACGTCCTGCACGGCGCGATCTCACCTATGCTGGGGATCGGCCCCGGGGACATTCGCCTGAAAGAGTTGATGCAGCGGCTTCAGGGCGAGGTAAACGAGGTGATCATCGCGACAAACTCCAGTCTGGAGGGTGAGACCACGGCGATGTATATCAGCAAGCTGATCAAGCCGACCGGAATCAAGGTCAGCCGCATCGCGAGCGGCGTGCCGGTGGGCGGCGATCTGGAATATATTGACGAAGTGACGCTGTTGCGCGCGCTCGAAGGGCGCGTGGAATTGTAGCTTACAGACAGGCGCCGAGAATGCACTCACAGATCTCGTCGGCCATCGCGGCGATCGTGGACAGACGCACAGTCTGGAGATTCAGATATGGATGAGCGCCGAAAGCGCCGACGATGCCGGTGATCGAGATGTCGCCGGCTTTCGGGAGTTCCTTGCGGACGCCGGCGCCGGGGCGCAGACTCCCGGATCTCACAAAAACGGAACCGACGTGCTCAGGCGCGCCGAGAGAAGCATCCACCGCGATGACAGGGCGGTTCGGGTGCTTTCTTTTTATCTGCGTGATTATATCCGGGAGATTCAACGCGTGAACTGCCTGAGAGAGCGTCCCGTATACCTGCAGACGATCCTCCGCTGTTCGTTCAAGCAGCGTGCCGAGGAATGGGCCGAGGCAGTCTCCGATCAGGCGGTCAGTGCCGATGCAAAGGATGACCGGCGCGGCGGCGGAACCGATCTCGTCAAGCAGGCCGCGCAGGCGATCTGCGCAAAGCGGCGCGGTCTCACAGGATGAAAGCGGGGCCGGGGTGCAGGAAACGTTATACACAGAAGCTTCGTATGCGGGCTCTGGGCACAGCGCGAGAGAACCGCTCTGCCGGGGAGCGGATTTATTTTCGCGTATTGAATGAAAAAGAGTCCACATGATCTGCCTCCTATATTTCAGCGTTAAGATTTTTTCTATTTTATCCATTCGGCGGCGGGAATATTCATACGGCCGTTTTTTTCACATTAATTATAAAATTCTTCTCGCTTTTGTCCAAGAAATGATAAATTCCGCATAGAGTATATGGTAAGGTATTAAAGAAGTGGAAGACAAGAAGGAGTGAGAGGAGTATGGAAAAAGGGCCGACGTTGCCGAAAAACATACGCCAGATAGGGGAGATCAGCGGAAGGGAGAAGATCTGCATCGAGGACTACGTGATGACCTGGATTCGCAAGAGAGAACAGCAGGAGGAAAAGGGATATCTCGGCATTTTCTTTGGGGAACGGCAGGAGACGGAGGATTCCGTCTACGTGTTCATACGCGGGGTCTTTGAGGTGCCGGCGGAGATACAGGAGTCGCAGGATAGGGAGACGGCAAAGCAGGAGTACGAAAAGTTTTTCGGGGAATGGACGGTGCAGGGCTGCTGTGTGATCGGCGTTTATCCGACAGAGCGCATGAAAACACTGACGTCGTGGCTGCCGGAGACGGGAGATTTGATCTACCATCTTCAGGAACAGGAGGAGACGCTCTATTGGACCGGTGAGGAGCAGTACGGCAGGCTCCGGGGCTATTTTGTGTTCTACGAACAGAACCGGAATATGCAGCAATATTTGGAGGAGCTCTTCGGGCAGGACAGCGTGGAGAAGGAAAGTCTGCCGGATCGGGCGATCCGCAGCTTCCGGGAGAAGGTGAAGGAAAAAGGGGAGCAGAGACAAAGCAGTTTTCTGCGGATGGCGAGTTCGTTTGCCGTCATCACGATTCTGATCATCGGGGCAATCGTCGTGAATCGGATCGAGGATATTCGGTCGGTGCGCGAGCTTTCCTCTGTGGGGGAGGACGTTCCCGTGTATCAGCCGCAGGGGGAGCAGGAGACGCTGACGAACGCGGCCTCGGGGGACGCGTCCTGGCAGATCGCGGAGAGAATGACGGCAGGACAGAAGACAATGGAAGAACAGGAGACAGAGGCGAAACAGGAGACAACGACAGGGAGGGAACGTGTAGCGGGACAGGAGGCGACAGCTGGGCAAGATGTTTCGCAGGAGCAGACCGGGGCGCAGTATGACGCATCCGAGGACGCCGCACGACAGGCCTCGGAGGCCGCGCAGCTTGCTGGCTCCGATGCGTTCTGGGAAAAACCTGATCCGGAGGACGACACAAATCAGCAGGCAGACGCGCAGACCGAGACAGGAAACGCGGCGGAGACGGGTGCCAAGGCCGGGACGCAGAGCACAACGGAAACCGGCACGACAGACGAAATACAGAACGCAGATGAGACTGGCAGTCAGACTGGGGCACAGAGCACGGCGGCGACCGGGACGGAGTCGGAGGCCGCGCAGGAGGCTGTTGCCGTGCGGCATACGCAGGCCGGTTACGTGATAAAGGAGGGGGACACGCTCGCCGCGATCTGCAGCCGGTATTATGGGACCATGGATCGCATTGCGGACGTCTGCGAGGCAAACGACATCAAGGACGCAAACATGATCCTTCCGGGACAGAGGATCGTGCTTCCGTAAAAGAAAGGCGATCCATGCGCGTCAGTGATCTGCTTCCTCCTGTAGATTTTTCCGAATCATGTCGAAAAATCCGGGGGCAGGTTGCGTTTGTTGGCCAATTCTGTTATATTATATGAACAAAGGCGCGCCGGGGAACCGTTTGACCGGAGAAAATTTCAGGGCTGCGGGGATCTTTTTGAGGCGCGAAAGACGGAAGCAGCGGGTAAGACAGATGAAAGATAAATGGAGAGAGAGACTGGGCCGGATCCGGGAGAAACTGTGGTTTCTGCGTTTGGATGAAGACCTGGATATCGACGGTGAGATACAGATAGAAGAGACCTCGTTGCCCTCCGGCGATTCCTATGATGAGGAGCTGCCGGGGAGCGGTTTTCGGGAGATGCTTGCGAAAAGCCGCAGATGGCTCCTCCGAAAGAGGGTCATCGCAGTGCTGCTCGTGGCATGTATCGCCGGCGGGTTTGCCGTGTACAACAATGTCCATGAGTTTCAGGACTATGTGATCACCTCGTCCATCGACAATGAAGTGTCTGCGGGGACGCAGTACAAGGCGGCCGGGAAGAATCTGTACCGCTACAATACGGATGGAATCTCCTGCGTCACCCGGGACAATGAGGTCAAGTGGAGCATCACCTACAACATGCAGGCGCCAGTCGCGGATATCTGTGGGAACACGATGGCGGTCGCGGAGCAGCAGGGGAATCAGATCTACATCGTGGATAAGGACGGTCTGGTCGGAAGCTTTGAGACTCTGCTGCCGATCCTTAAGATCCGTGTGTCGAAGCAGGGCGTAGTCGCGGTGGTTCTTCAGGAGGACAACGTTACCTGGATCAACATGTATCAGCCGGACGGGACGTCGATCATGAGCGATAAGACCACGATTCCTGATTCCGGTTATCCAGTGGACATTGACGTCTCGCCGGACGGACAGAAGCTCATAGTTTCTTATCTGAAGACAGACAAGGGAATCATCACGAGCGATATCGTATTTTACCATTTCGGAGCGGCAGGACAGTCACAGGACGATCACATTGTCGCGCAGGAGAGCTTTGAGGAAGCCGTGATGCCTGAAGTCTACTTTACAGGAAACTCGCGCGCGGTGGCGGTCTCCGATCGCGGCTATGTGGTGTACCGCGGATCGAACGCGCCGAAAAAGGCGGCATCCGTGGAGTTCGAGGAGGAGATCATAAGTTGCTTCCACGATGAAGACCGGATCGGGTTTTTGTTCAGGGGCAGCACAGAAGAATACAATTACCGGATGGAGCTGTACGATTACAGGGGAAAGAGAAAAGCGGTCAGAGATATCAACGCTGAATTTGACGAGATAAAGATAGAGAACGGACAGATTCTGATGTACAGCGATTCCGGCTGCGACATTTTCACTTCCTCGGGGAGAAAGCGTTTTTCCGCCGCTTATGAGAAGGAGATCACAGAGGTTTTCTATTTTTCGGAGTTCAGGCGGTATCTGATCGTCACAAGAAACAGCTTTGACAAGATCAGGATCAGCTGAGCGCCTGAGCTGTTGCGGGGATACGGTGCCGGGAGGCAGATTATGAATATTCTTGAAATCATCATCATTGTTCTGGCTGTGGTATTTGCGGTCACGGGTTATCTGAAAGGGTTTGTTCGAAAGCTGGCTTCGCTTTTGTCTCTGGTCGTCTCCGTGACGCTTGTCTCCGTGAGTCTGCCGTACGTGACGGATTTTCTGAAAAACAGCACGCCGGTCTACGATGTGATCGTAGATCAATGCCGGGAGATTGCGGAGAGTCAGATTGCGGGGGTGCTCGATTCGGGCGGCGCGCCGGATACGGCGCTCGACGCGTATCGGAACATGGGGCGGGAAGAGATCAAGGACTTGATGCGGCAGGAGGGCTACGACAGTTCCGTGATCGACTCGCTCACCGACGAACAGCTCGAGAATTACCGGGAACAGTTCATCCAGCAGTATGCAGCCCGCTATCTGAGCGGAGATCAGTCGCTCGAGATTCAGCCGGGCAGCGCCATGCAGGCAGAGCTGATCGAACGTCTCCCGCTTCCGAAGTTGCTCCGCGAGCAGCTGGTCAGCAACAATACCGGCGAGGGATACCTGAAGCTCGGAGTGTCGTCGTTTCAGGATTATGTTGTACATTTCTGCGCCACGGTCATTTTGAATGTCGTCTCTTTTCTTGTGGCTTTTATTCTGGTACAGCTGGTCCTGCGCATGGTGATCGCCGCGCTCGATATCCTGTCGCAGGCGCCTGTGTTGAGTACGGTGAACCGCGTGGCCGGGTTGCTGCTCGGCCTGCTTCAGATGCTGTTTTTGCTGTGGATCTTCTTCATGGCAGTGTCCGCCGCGTCCGCGACTGAGGCCGGACTGTACCTGATGTCTATGATACAGGAGAGCAGGCTTCTCGGCTATCTGTACGATTCAAATCTCTTCATGCGAATCGTACTTCAGGCGGCGGGGATGTTCCTGTAGCGGGACTTCGACGGAACAGAAAGGCTGCAATACAGCCGGATACAAAGGAGACGGAACGGGGGACAGCGTTATGAATATACAGATCAGACCGTCTGCGATCATCAGGCAGAATTATAATGTGATCTCGAATCTTTGCAGAAAGACGGGAGAGCCGGTCTTCCTGACCAAGAACGGAAAAGGCGACCTGGTCGTGATGGACATTGATGTATATAATGAAAGAGAACGCCGGATGGAGATACGAGAAAAACTTGTCGAGGCCGAGGAACTGCGCCTGACGGGCGTACGGGATATCCCGGCCGAGACCGTCTGCGGGAGACTGCAGGCCCTGCTCACGGGAACCCGCACGAAGGCAGGAGGGCATTCGTATGTTTCGGATTGAGTTTTCGCCGGACGCCATGTGCCAGATGGAGCGGGCGGTGCTCCAACAGCTGGAATACGGAGGCAGAACAGGGGCCGGCCAGTTCATGCAGACATTCGAGCGATGCATTGCTGCGCTTGGAACAGATCCCAGAAAAGACGCGGCGCACATGAACGGGATCCCGAAACGATATTGGGCGAAAAATATATCAGAGGGACTGACGATGATCTATCAGATTGATGAGGATACCGAACGCGTCATGGTAGACGCTGTGATCGAAAATCGCGGATGCAGAGACTGACGCGGGGAATTCTTCGCCGTCTCACAGAAATTTCTAATTGACAAAAACATAGGCCGGTGGTACACTTTAACACAACAGAGGATGAAACCGATGAGAAAGAGTAGTAGGCATCTGATGTGACATCTCAGAGAGCTGCGGATGGTGGGATCGCGGCATGGAACCGTTTGCCGAATGGACTTTTGAGGGCGGTCTGAAATCGTCAGAAGTGATCCGCCGAGAGTAGGCGCCGCCGGGAACCGAACCCGTTATCAATCAGGAGTGTATGAACGTACATGCGAAAGTGGGCATTATGCCAAAGTGAGTGGCACCGCGATAATAAGAACTTATTACCGTCTCAGATTTATTTCTGAGACGGTTTTGTCGTTCTGTCCGCGAAAGCAATGAGCCGTGCCGGACACGTCCCACATCTCGGCGACATCCTTTGAATCAACCGGCCGATCGGCCTAAAAGAAAAGGAGAGGTTATTATGAAAAAAGTATTGACAGGCGTAACCGTATCTGCAGTTGCTGCGATGATGATCGCGGGCGCTGCTTCCGCGCAGGAGTACAAGGTGGGCATCCTTCAGCTCGTGGACGACGCATCCCTGAACCAGATCGAAGCCGCGATCGAGGCTGAGCTCGACGCGCTCTCCGAGGAGGGCGAGGACACGTTCGTATATGAGGGCAACGTATACAACGGGCAGGCGGACGCGACGACCATGAACCAGATGACATCTCAGATGATCGCGGACGAAGTGGACGTGATCATCCCGATTGCGACGCCGGCGGCGCAGATCGTGCAGGCGGCGACGGAAGACAACCAGATTCCGGTGGTATTCTCCGCGGTATCCGATCCGGTGGGCGCAGGTCTCGCTGAGAGCATGGAAGCTCCCGGCTCGAACATCACGGGCACAAGCGATGCCCTGAACACAAACGCGATGCTGGATCTGATGTTCATCGCGAATCCGGACGTCGACTATGTCGGACTGCTCTACAGCCAGTCTGAGGATGCTTCCAAGCAGGCGATCGCAGACGCGAAGGCTTATTTGGATGAGAAGGGCATCAAATACATCGAGAAGACCGGCACCAACAACACCGAGGTGACGCAGGCTGCGGACGCCCTGGTGGCAGAGGGCGTCGACGCGATATTCACGCCGTCCGACAACACGATCATGACGGCTGAGCTCGCGATCTATGAGAAATTCCTTGACGCGAAGATCGCGCATTACGGCGGAGCGGATTCCTTTGCTCTGAACGGCGCATTCTGCGGCTATGGCGTAGACTACACGAACCTCGGTACGGAAACGGCTGACCTTGCGGCGGAAGTACTGCGCGGCGCAGACCCGGCCGAGACCCCGATCCTGACTTTCGACAACGGTATCGCTACGGTCAACACGGAGAGCGCGGAGGCGCTCGGCCTGGACTACAGCGGATTTGACGAGGTCTGCACGGGCGTCGTGGAGACAGTGACTGCTGAAGAGTTTGAATAAACAGTTTTGCCATGCGGAAAATGAACAGACAGGCCACGCAGATTTATCTGCGATGGACTGAATGTTCATTTGGAGAGATGGGCGGAACGCCCATCAGCCGCAGACAGAAGCTGCGAATGCAGCGATAGCTTTCGAAGAAAGCGGTCTGCGGCATGCATGGCAACGGACTGTGCGCAGCACAGGTATTCAAACGATTCGGCTTTAAAGAAAGGAAGGTATCATGAGCTCATTACTATCGTTTCCGGTCGTCGTCAGCGCCTTGGAGCTCGGCTTTATCTACGCGCTGGTTGCGCTGGCCCTGTTCTTAAGCTATTCGATCCTGAATATCGCCGACCTGTCGACGGACGGCTGCTTCACGCTCGGCTGTGCCGTGGGCGCGCAGGTCGCGATCATGGGGCATCCGGTGCTCGCGCTGTTCGCGGCGATGGCTGCCGGCGTGTGTTCCGGCTTTATTATGGCGTCATTGCAGACGAAGCTCGGCGTGGAGCCGATCCTTGCCGGGATCATCGTGAACACGGGGCTTTACACCGTGAATCTGGCGGTAATGGGCTTTTCTTCCAATTTATCTATCTTTAAAAATGAAACGATCTACAGTCTGTTCAAAGACTGGCTGGGCGGCGACTGGTACCGTCTGGTCGTCTCGATCGTTATCGTCGTGATCGTGTGCGTACTGCTGGCGTGGTTCCTCGGGACGCGGATGGGACTCTCGATCCGCGCGACTGGAGACAATGAGGATATGGTGAAGGCTTCCAGCATCAATCCGGGCTTCACGGTGACTGTTGGCCTTTGTATTTCCGGTTCGATGACGGCGCTTTCCGGCTGCCTGATCGGACACTATCAGAAGACCTGCGACATCAACCTCGGTACCGGCATGGTGACGATCGCGCTGGCAAGCCTGATCATCGGTGAGACTCTGGTTGGCAAGCACAGCATTTTCCGCAGGATCGTCGGCGTGATCCTCGGGAGCTGCCTGTACCGCTTCGCGATCGCGATCGCGCTGCGGCTGCATGTCCCGGCGGAATGCCTGAAGCTGGTGTCGGCGGTGATCGTGGCGATCGCCATCGCTTCACCGTACCTGAAACAGCAGATCGCGTTCCAGAAACGGAAAATGACCTCCGCTTCTTCCGCGAAAGGAGGGGACGGCGTATGCTGAAGCTGACGAATGTGAGGAAGGTGTTCAACGCCGGGACGGTCAACGAAAAGGTGGCCTTGGACGGCGTGAGCCTGACCGTGAACGATGGGGAGTTTGCCACGATCATCGGCAGCAACGGCGCCGGGAAATCGACGCTGTTCAACTGCATCGGCGGCAGCTTTTATGTGGACGAGGGAAGCGTGTTTCTGGACGACCGGAATATCACTTACATTCCGGAATACAAGCGCGCGATCGAGATCGGACGACTCTTCCAGGACCCGATGAAGGGCACAGCTCCGCACATGAGCATTGAGGAGAATCTGGCGCTCGCGTATCTGCGCGCGTCGAAGAAGACTTCCGTGTTCTCGCGTATCACGGCGCGGGAGCGGGAGATGTTCCGCGAGAAACTCGCTCTGCTGAACATGGGACTTGAGGATCGCTTGAAGCAGCCGGTGGGTCTGCTCTCCGGCGGACAGAGACAGGCGCTCACCCTTCTGATGGCGACGCTGGTTCCGCCGAAGATCCTGTTGCTGGATGAGCATACGGCGGCGCTCGATCCGGCCACGGCCGACAAGGTGATCGAGCTGACGAAGAAGATTGTGGGGGAGAATCATCTGGCCTGCCTGATGATCACGCACAACATGCACTCGGCGCTCGAGATGGGCAACCGCACGTTGATGATGGACAGCGGAAAGATCGTGTTGGATATCAGCGGCGAAGAGAGGGACGGGCTGACCGTAGACGGACTGCTGGAGAAGTTCAGCGAAGGCGTCGGCAAGGAGCTTGACAACGACCGCATCCTGTTCTCGAAGGTCGAGTGACGGGAGAAAAGATAACAGAATCAAAAAAGCGAATTTTTAAAAGGATGCAAGGCTTGATGCCATCGGCAGAGCTTGGTATCCTTTTTTATTGCAAAATTAATGTTTACAAAGTCCGTTCGGGAGGGGTAATGTGTCCACTTATCTGCTACAACTGCCTGATCTGATTGCGGAAAAATGTTACAATACGGCTTTAAAAACAGAGAATAATGTGACAATAATATTGAAAAAATCTGGGAATAATGTTACATTAACAGCAGATGACAAGAGTTTGACTCCGGAAACAGAAGCAGTTGAACGAAAAAACGAATAGTGAGGTGAGGGGATGCTGTATCGGAAAGCGTATGACCGGCTTTTGGCATGGAAAGAGCAGAAGCAAAAGAAAGCGCTCTGCGTAGTCGGGGCCAGGCAGACGGGCAAGACCACGATCATCCGCCATTTTGGCAGGGAAAATTATGAGAATTTTGTGGAACTCAATTTTATCGAGGACGCAAAGGCAAGCCAGATCTTTGAGGGAAACCTGGATGCAAATACGATCGTCACGAACCTGACAGCGTATGTGCGCAGGCCTCTGGAGCCCGGAAAGACGCTGATCTTGTTTGACGAGGTACAGGAGTGCCCGAACGTACGGACTGCGATCAAATTTCTGGTGGAGGACGGACGGTTTGACTATATCGAATCCGGCTCCCTGCTGGGCGTCCGCTATAAGGAGGTTCGATCCTATCCGGTCGGATTTGAAGAGATCTACAGGATGTATCCGATGGATTTCGAGGAATATCTTCGTGCGAACAGTGTGCAGAAGGAAACCTTTGCTTATTTGAAAAATTGTTTCGACTCTGAATCGCCTGTTGCGGCTTCCGTGCATGACACGTTGAAAAACCTGTTTTTCAGTTATATTGTCGTGGGCGGGATGCCGCAGGTAGTGCAGACCTACGTGGACACGCACGATATCGGCCGGGTGGTCAAAAGCCAGCAGGAGATCCTGGAGCTCTACCGTCTCGATATTTCCAAATACGCGACCGGAAGCGATAAAGAGAAGATCAGGGCGATCTTCGACAGCATTCCCTCCCAGCTGAATGAGAAGAACCGCAGATTCTTCCTCACAAAGATAAACAACGAGGCGAGGATGAACCGGTATGAGAACAGCTTTCAGTGGCTCGCGGACGCCGGGGTAGCGCTTTTCTGCCCTAACGTCACAGAGCCGCAGCCGCCGCTTCAGCTGAACGAAAAGAGAAACCTGTTTAAGCTTTTTATGGGAGACACCGGATTGCTCTGCGCGGCCTGCATGGACAACATTCAGTTCGACCTCCTGCGGGGGAACGTGGAGATCAACTTCGGAAGCATTCTGGAGAACATGATGGCGCAGCAGCTTCAGTGTAACGGATTTCGCCTTCACTATTATGACGCCAAAAAATTCGGAGAGTTGGATTTTGTGCTTCAGGATGGAACGCAGGTCGACTTCCTGGAGGTCAAAGCGGGACAGGATTACAGGAAGCATCCCACACTTGCCAAAATACTGGCAGTTGACAATTGGAAGGCGAAGCATTCCTATGTATTCTGCCGGGGCAATGTGGAGAGGTGCGGAGATATCCTGTATTTGCCCTGGTACATGGTCATGTTTCTGAGGCAGGACCGTTTACGGGAAGGCATGAAATTTGAGGTGGATCTGAGTGCGCTGAGCGATATCGGCGGATAAAGTTATGATTCCGTTTGATGTTAAAAAGAGTGTGGAAGGATGCAAGGCTTGATGTTATCGGCAGAGCTTGGCATCCTTTTTTGTTTTGCAAAATAAATGCTTGCCAAATCCGCCCGGGGGGGGGTTACAATGTTAAAAGGAAAAATATAACATTGTATTCATGTTCAGGAGGATGGGACGATGAAGCATTACGGAAAACGGCTACTGGCAATGCTCCTCGCGCTGGCACTGTGCCTCGGGCTGACCGAGGGGGCGGCATACGCGCAGGACGGCACGGCGCAGACAGGCACGCTGCAGGAGGGAACGGCGCAGCAGGCCGATGGGACGGCCACCGCGGATACGAGAGAGTACCGGGTCAGCGGCGACGGCCAGGTCGGCAGCATGATCGCGGCGGAGATCGGCGAGCAGCAGGCGCAGCAGGAGGCGGCCGCGGCGCAGGAGAACTATATCTCAGCCCTTGAGGTGTACGCGGACAAGGGACAGGCCGCCGTGCGCTGCGGGACAGCGGAAGGCGTGTCGGCGGAGGTGGTAGTCGCGGTCTATGAGGAGGGGAGCCTGGAGATGGCGCTGTCCGGGAAGACTGCATTCCCCGGGGAGGCTCCGGGGGATTCCGTTGTGGCGGTGGACTTAGGCCCCGCGGGCGCACAGATGCCGGAATACTTCACCGCGACGGCCTACCTGCTGGACGCGGTGACACATGCGCCGCTCGGCAAACCGTTCACGACACAGCTGTATACGCAGGAGATGCAGAAGCTGCAGCAGTCGACGGTGGAGGACTACGAAAAGAAGGGCGCCCAGGTGCTGAACCTGGACGACGACGGGACCACGAACTTTGCGGTCTACACAGAGGATACGACGGTCGTCGAGGAGGACGCCGGCACAGACGGCGAAAAGGTGAACGACCTGCGCGACAACGGGGACGGCAGCTATACGGTATACAATGCGGACGAGAGTGTAACCGGACTGCAGCCGGGCGACCCGTTCTCTTACAACTATGAGGACGGAACGGTCCTGCTCGTGAAGGTGAAGGAGACCACGCAGGCCACGGAAGAGGACGGCAGCGTGACCGTCACGGTCACCGGGGATGAGAACGCGCAGCGGGAGGACTATTTCGAGTACATCAAGATCGAGACGGACGGCAGCGACGCGGAGGTGGAGCTGGACACGGAGCACATGGAGGAAGGGCTTGAACTGATCGACCCGGCGGGGGAGCCGGCGACGATCGGACTCCCTCCGCTGATCGACAAGGACGTGACGGTCGGGAAATCTGTCTCGTTCAAGGTGAACAAGAAGCTGAAATCCAAGACGCTGGGGGACAAGGACAAGACCCATGTGACCGCGACCGTGAGCGCGACCGGGGAAATTGAGATGGGATTTTCCGTGCACCTGAGGTGCTACCTGACCCTCAAGTACGCGTACCTCGAACTGGGGGTTGAAAGCTCGATGGAGGCGTCACTGAGCCTAGGCGCAAAGGTCAGCGCGGAGTTCCCGACCGTCCCGGTCAAGATCATCCTGCTCCCGAAGATGGTGGAGCTGGACTTCACGCCGAAGGTCGTCGTGGAGGTGTCGGGCAAGCTGGAGCTGAGTACGTCAGTCTCAGCTACGAAAGGCTTCATCTTTGACAGCGACAGCGGCTTTGAGGAGCTGAAGGGGAAACCGGAATACGACGCCGAGTTCAAGGCGGAAGGGGAATTCAAGCTTGCGCTTAAGATCAGTCCGAAGGTGGTGATCATAAAAGAAGAGGTAGGAGAGGCGTCCATCGAGGCAGTGGCAGGCGTGACGGTGAGCGCGGAGGAGGACCTCTGCGCGGAAAACGACCACAAGCATGAGTGTTCGGAATGCTATGCGGGCGAGATCGGCTTTGAAGGATCTCTCAAAGCCGGTGTGAGCTTCATTGACGGTTTCATTGAGGCGGAAAGAACGTTTGCCAGCGTGAGCTATAAGCTGGCCGATTTCTATTACTCAGTGACACACGATAAGCACGGCTGGGGGACCTGCCCGTACATCCGTTGCCCGGTGACGGTGAAGGCGACGAAAGTGGTGAAAACAGACGGTGAGGATGACAGGGAGCCGGTCTGCGACGCGCTGATCACGGTCGAGGAGAAGAACGGCGGGGACGTAGAGGTCGTCACCGGAAAGAAGGACGTGGATGCGGCCACGGATGAGAACGGCGAGATCATCATCTGGCTGAAGAACGGGACGTACACGATCCACGCGAACAGCCTGGACTACCACGGCAGCAAGAAGGTGACGGTCAAGGACAAGGAGAAGAGCGCGAAGATCGAGATGAAGGAGAATACGTACAAGCTGACGGTCCACGCGCAGGATGAGGCGGGCGAGCCGATGGCGGACGTCACCGTCTCGGTGCCGAATGCCGGGAAGGAAGCGAAGACGGACGAGAGCGGCACGGCGGAGCTGAGCCTGGGGAGCGGGACGTACGACCTGACGCTGAGACAGGGGAACTACATCGGCGAATCCGAGGTAACGATGGACCACGAGGACCAGGAGGTCACGGTGACGCTGAAAAAGATCACCTACGGGACGGTACGGGTGACGGTATACAATGGAGGACCGGTCTCTGGGGTGGAAATCACGAGCGACGGTCTGGCGGAGCCGGTGATTACAGAAGCTGACGGCGTAGCGGAGTTCCGGATGAAGGCCGGTACATGGACGTTGCTCGCTTCCTCGGAAGGTTTTGCGGGTAAAGTGACGGTCACTGTGACGGAGGATTCTACGATAGAAACCTGCATATACATGGAGAAATTAGCTACGTTGCACCTGACTGTGGTGGACGATTCCGGGAAGGCGATGCCCGGGATCGAGATACACGGCTTGGATTATTATCAGCCGGAACGGCCGTTGACCGGCCTGGACGGGACGGTGGATGTTCTGCTGAGAAACCATGATTATTTTCAACCGTTGCAGGTCTACGCGGATGGGCTTTTTGGAACCAAAATGGTTGTGACAGATGAAAATCAACCGTATTATCACAAAAATGTGTCGGTTCAAATGAAGAAAAGCAACGTATACTACACGGTGGAAAATGATACGCTGCACATTTTCGGGAATGGGGCCATGGAGGAGCTTCCGGACGGAAGCAATGATTTTGGCTTTCCGTGGAGTGAGGGGAGAAATTCATATAGCCATATTTCCAGCGCCGGCAATTACAAAAAAGTGGTGATCGATCGCGGAATCACCACGGTGAGAAAGGACGCGTTTGCAGGGGTTTCTGAATTTGTGATTCCGGACACCATAAAGAAGATCGGTGAAAGAGCGTTCGCAAATTGCGGTATGGAGTCTATGCATTTGCCGGAAGGACTGACGGAGATCGGGGACGGCGCGTTTGAGAACTGCAGTAACCTCAGGGAAATTCAATTGCCGGACAGTCTGGAGAGCATAGGGGCAGAGGCTTTTAGCGGCTGCGAAGAGTTAGGCGAAATTGTTCTTCCGAGTAGACTGAAGAAGATTGAGGACCGCACATTTTTCAAAAGCGGTATAAGGAATATCAAGATTTCGGAAGGTGTGATGTCCATTGGGGAATCCGCGTTCGCAGATTCCAGTCTTAAGGAAATTGATATTCCAGAGGGTGTGACGTCCATTGGGGAATCCGCATTCGCGGACACTTATCTTGAGAAAGTTGTGATTCCGGCCAGCGTAACGGCAATAGGTGACTATCTGTTTTATGATTGCAATCCTCTGGAAGAAATATATTTTAAGGGGCACAAGCCGGAGATCATTATGGGAGAACTGGAAGAAGATGATGAGATAACCGCCCATAGTATTTTCTATATCAATGATCCTATGCTCAGAAAAGCGTACTATCCGGAGGGTGACTCTACATGGGACGGGATAGATAGTGAAACTTTGTTTAATTATTTCAGAGAATTTTACGACAGTGAAACAGATGATGTCCATTATTCAGACATGACATACTGGTATCCTTACGATCCGGCTACCTTAGCAATCAGCGATTTGCCTGAGGCGGTTTCGGAGACGGCAACTGAACAGATCTGGGCTGATGCGGTCACGTACGACGCGGAGCTGGCGCTTGACCTCACGGATCCCGACGCGGAAGCGGTGGCAGCCGCACCGGAGGCGGAGAGCGCGGACGGACAGGATGCGGATGCGCAGGATACGATCGGAACAGAGCCGGAGAGCGGTTCTGAAGATGTAGTCTGGGCAGAGGATGAAAGTGAAACCGGGGATGGCTTCCCGGCGGAGGATATCCTCGCGGAAGAAGAGAGCGGCGCGGACGCTGCGGATATGTCGGATACTGTGGACGCAGCGGGACAGCCGGACGATACTCTCATCGTCGAAGAGCGCACGCTCGAGGTGTTCGCGACAGGCGACGCGACGGGCGGCACGTCTGGGCAGATACATTCTTTCAGCGGGATGCCAAATATGGACTATCTCTTCGTGGAGGTCGTGAGCGCAGAGGCGGCCAATCTGCTCGCCCCGGACAATCTCCTCTACATCGCGCAGGGCACGACCGATGAAACCGGTGCGGTCAGCTTCGACTGCCGTCCGAGGGGCGGCCATGGCAGCACGACGGCGACACAGCAGCTCTTCGGCCCGTCCGACAAGGTGATCACGGAGGCGGACGTCACGATCGCAGAAATGACGGCGAACGGGGAGGTGCAGTACCCGGATGTGACGGTGACCTATACGGATAAGGAGCAGAAAGTACTGGAACTTGCGGAGGATGATGACTATACCCTGAGCGGAGGCCTGCGCGTCGTCAAGGCGGGCGACTACACACTCACGGTCACCGGCATCGGGGAATATTCCGGGACGGTGACGAAGAGCTTCACTGTGAAAGAACAGGGCGGAACGGTCAAGCCGGATGACCCGACCGACCCAACCGATCCGACTGGCCCGACCGACCCGTCTACGGGAGATCACGATCACGTATGGGAGCCTTGGGAGACGGTCTACGAGGCGGATGTGTTCTTTGGAAAGCTGATCATGCGCAGATGCTCCATCTGCAAAAAGAGTCAGACGCGCTATACGGGGCAGCCGGTCCCGGCGACGATCAGCCTGTCGGCGACGAGCTTCCCGCTGAGGGTGAAGCAGTCGTACAAGGTGAAGGTGAGCGGCCTGGCGAAGGGCGATTCCGTGAAGTCGTGGAAGTCGAGCAACCCGAAGGTGGCGAAGGTGTCGGGCAGCGGCAAGATCACCGGAAAGAAGAAGGGGAAGGCGACGATCACAGTCCGGCTGATGAGCGGCCTGAGCAGGAAGATCACGGTCAAGGTGCAGACCGGGAAGGTGAAGACGAAGAAGATCAATGTTTCTTCTGCGAAAGTGACGCTGACAAAGGGAGGCACATGGAAACTCGCGCCGGCCATCACACCTGTGACGAGCCAGGACAAGGCGAAGTACACGTCCTCGAACAAGAAGGTGGCGACGGTCAGCAAGAAAGGCGTGATCAAGGCGAAGAAGCCGGGCAAGGCAAAGATCACGATCCGATCCGGAAAGAAAAAGAAGGTCGTGACGGTGACGGTCACGAATTAAAGGGTTGTGCTCCGGAAGGACTTGAGAAAAAAGAGATTTAAGACATTTAAGACGTATTGACAGCCGAAGGGCGGGAACCGATGGACAGGTTCCCGCCCTTGGTTTTTGGGGTCACTGAAACCATTTGACATAGCCGAATATGGCTTTCATCACTTTATACATCAGTCGTTCTTCTGCTGTAATACTCATATAGAAATCAACTCCCTCAATTTTCATAATAGTTTATCGCTGCGTCTGCTAATTTCTCAAATCTTTCCTGGTATTCGGGAACTACGGAAATACCGTTGAAGCTCTCTCCATTGCTGAAATAGTAGCGGCTGAGCGCTTCTGTAATTCCCTGCATATCAAGAATCGATTCGTTGGCCAGAGCGTCTGCGATCGTTCTATTGAAGTCCGTGTAAGCCAGGCCGTTTTTTTCCTTTACATTATAAGCACTTATCTGGTTGCCAAGCAGAACTACGCCGTTAAAGCGAGAAACCGAGCTCTCCCCGTAAGCCCATACAAGAAACTCATCGCTGCGTCCTCCAAAGTTGCCTTGGCATATAAGTGCTTCGTCCAAAGCAAAAACAATTTTTTCTCCAATGCAGTCACGAACTGCTCTGAGCCAGGCGAGGGCGCCCACATAGTCGCTTCTCTTGGGGAGATTGAGTTTCCCCGGACTGTACTTTGGCAGAGAGACTGTCATCCGATTGATCAGGTCTGCCCGTATACATTTTTCCAAAAGATTTATCACATATTCCGGTGGCTTGCGCACGCCTGCTTCCCAATTTTGAATGGTGCGAAACGGGATATTATACCGTAGAGCAAATTCACTTTGTGTGTCCCCTAAGCGCATTCTCATTTCACGTATATTCATGTAGCTTCACCCCATGAGTATTATACACTCAATGAGTGTATTTGTCGATGGAGCTTGTCGAATTTCTGTTGAGGAACGGAAGAAATTTTTTGTTTTCTTTTTGCAAAATAAATGCTTGCCAAATCCGCTCGGGGGGGGGTTACAATGTTAAAAGGAAAAATATAACATTGTGATCATATACAGGAGGATAGGACGATGAAGCATTACGGAAAACGGCTGCTGGCAATGCTCCTCGCGCTGGCGCTGTGCCTCGGGCTGACCGAGGGGGCGGCGTACGCGCAGGACGGCACGACGCAGACAGGCACGCTGCAGGACGGCACGGCGCAGACAGGCGCGCAGGACAGCGGGACAGCGCAGACGAGTGCGCTGCAGGATGGCACGGAGCAGACAGTACAGGGCAGCGGGACGGCCGCCGCGGATACGGGAGAGTACCGGGTCAGCGGCGACGGCCAGGTCGGCAGCATGATCGCGGAGGAGATCGGCGAGCAGCAGGCGCAGCAGGAGGCGGCCGCGGCACAGGAGAACTATATCTCAGCCCTGGAGGTGTACGCGGACAAGAGACAGGCTGCCGTGCGCTGCGGGACAGCGGAAGGCGTGTCAGCGGAGGTGGTCGTCGCGGTCTATGAGGAGGGAAGCCTGGAGATGGCGCTGTCCGGAAAGGCCGCATTTCCCGGGGAGGATCCGGAGGCTTCCGTCGTGGTGGTGGACTTAGGCCCCGCGGGCGCACAGATGCCGGAATACTTCACCGCGACGGCCTACCTGCTGGACGCGGCGACGCACGTGCCGCTCGGTAAGCCGTTCACGACGCAGCTGTATACGAAAGAGATACAGCAGCTGCGGCAGTCGACGGTGGAGGACTATGCCGAAGAGCGTGTGCTGAACCTGGATTCCGATCCGGACACGAACTTCGCGGTCTACTCGGAGGACACGACGGTCGTCGAGGAGGACGCCGGCACAGATGGCGAAAAAGTGAACGACCTGCGCGACAACGGGGACGGCAGCTATACGGTATACAACGCGGACAAGAGCGTGGCAGGACTGCAGCCGGGCGACCCGTTCTCCTACAACTATGCGGACGGGACGGTCCTGCTCGTGAAGGTGAAGGAGATCACGCAGACCACGGAGGAGGACGGCAGCGTGACCGTCACGATCACCGGGGACGAGAACGCGCAGCGGGAGGATTATTTCGAGTGCATCAAGATCGAGACGGACGGCAGCGACGCGGAGGTGGAGCTGGACACGGAGCACATAGAGGAAGGGCTTGAGCTGATCGACCCGGTGGGAGAGCCGGCGGAGATCGGGCTCCCTCCGCTGATCGACAAGGACATCAAAAAGGAGAAGTCCATCAGCTTCAAGGTGAACAAAAAGCTGAAATCCAAGACGCTGGGAGACAAGGAGGGCACCCATGTGACCGCGACCGTGAAAGCGACCGGGGAGCTCGAGATGAAGTTCTCGGTGCACCTGAGGTGCTATCTGACCCTCACGTACGCGTATCTCGAACTTGGGGTCGGAAGCTCGATGGAGGCGTCGCTGAGCCTGAGCGCAAAGGTCAGCGCGGAGTTCCCGACCGTACCGGTCAAGTTCGTCCTGATCCCGGGGAAGGTGGAGCTGGACTTCACGCCGAAGGTCGTCGTGGAGGTGTCGGGCAAGCTGGAGCTGAGCACGTCGGTCTCAAGTACGAAAGGCTTCATCTTTGACAGCGACAGCGGCTTTGAGGAACTGAAGGGGGAACCGGAATACGACGCTGAGTTCAAGGCGGAAGGGAAATTCAAGCTTGCGCTTAAGATCAACCCGAAGGTGGTGATCATAAAGAAAGAGATAGGCGAGGCGTCCATTGAGGCAGTGGCGGGCGTGACGGTGAGCGCGGAGGAGGACCTCTGTGCGGAAAACGACCATAAGCATGAGTGTTCGGAATGCTATGCGGGCAAGATCAGCTTTGAAGCATCCATCAAAGCCGGTGTGAAATTGCTTGACGGTCTCTTTGAGGAGGAGATAACGTTTGCCAGCGTGAGCTATAAGCTGGCCGATTTCTATTACTCGGTGACACACGATAAGCACGGCTGGGGGACCTGCCCGTACATCCGCTACCCGGTGACGGTGAAGGCGACGAAAGAGGTGAAAACGGACAAGACGGAGGACAGGGAGCCGGTGTACGGCGCGCTGATCTCGGTCGAGGGGAAGAAAGGCGCGAACGTAGAGGTCGTCACCGGAAAGCAGGGCGTGGACCCGGCCACGGATGAGGACGGCGAGATCATCATCTGGCTGAAGAACGGGACGTACACGATCCACGCGGACAGCCTGGACTACCACGGCAGCAAGAAGGTGACGGTCAAGGACAAGGAGAAGAGCGCGAAGATCGAGATGAAGGAGAATACGTACAAGCTGACGGTCCACGCGCAGGATGAGGCGGGCGAGCCGATGGCGGACGTCACCGTCTCGGTGCCGAATGCCGGGAAGGAAGCGAAGACGGACGAGAGCGGCACGGCGGAGCTGAGCCTGGGGAGCGGGACGTACGACCTGACGCTGAGACAGGGGAACTACATCGGCGAATCCGAGGTAACGATGGACCACGAGGACCAGGAGGTCACGGTAACGCTGAAAAAGATCGCCTACGGGACGGTACGGATGGAGATCATGGCACATGATGGATCTTCACCGATACCGGCCGGTATGGTAATCACAAGCGATGGGCTGGCGGAGGCAGAGCCAGTGACGACAGATGCAGATAACATGGCGGAGTTCCGGATGAGAACCGGCACATGGACGGTGCTTGTGTCCGGAGATGGATTAGTGGGAAAAACGACGGTTACTGTGACGGAGGATTCTACGGTTGAGACTTATGCAGAGGTATATGAAGCAGCTACGCTGCACCTGACCGTGGTGGATGATTCCGGGAAGGCGATGCCCGGGATCGAGGTATACGGACTGGATTACTTTCAGATGAAACGGCCGGTGACCGGCCCGGACGGGACGGTGGATATCCTGCTGAGGAACCAGGATTATCAGCAGTTACAGGTCTACACGGACGGACTTTTCGGGGTAAAAATGCTCATAATGGACGAAGATGAGTTGGACTGCAATAGAACTACGACGGTCCAGATGAAGAAAAGTACGGTCTACTATACGGCTGAAGATTATACGCTGCACATTTTCGGAAACGGGGCTATGGAAGGGCTGCCGGACGAAATGAAGGGCGAAACAGATGGATATCGATGGGACGGAAAAAGAGGAATCGATCTTGCCGAATATAGTGATGTGATCATAGAACCTGGGATCACCACGGTGAGAGATGATGCGTTTACAGGACGCCTGGGACGCCTTGGAGATTATGGGATTGAACTTCCGGATACCATAAAGAGGATCGGAGAAAGGGCGTTTGCAAATTGCGGTCTTCTGAAGTTTATTCATCTGCCGGAAAAGTTGATAGAGATTGGGGACGGCGCGTTTAAGAACTGCAGTAACCTCGGGGAAATCCAATTGCCGGACAGCCTGGAGAGCATAGGGGCAGAGGCTTTTAGCGACTGCAAAGAGTTAGGCGAAATAGTCTTTCCGAGCGAATTGAAGGCGATAGGCGCGTATGCTTTCTTTAATTGTGAAAATCTGAACGGTGATATTGTCCTTCCGAGTGGCTTGAAGAAGATTGAGGACGGCGCATTTTCCAGGAGCGATATAAGCAGTATCAAGATTCCGTCTGGGGTGACGTCTATCGGAGCGAATGCATTTAGCAGATGCTTTTATCTTGAGAATGTTGATATTCCGGAGGGCGTGACATTTATCGGAGCGGAAGCATTCAGTACTTGTGATCATCTGCGGTCTGGCAAGGTTGTAATTCCCTCCACTGTGACGGCTGTCGGAGAAAAACTGTTTTATAATCATAGGGGGATCACAGTATACTTTAAGGGTCATAAGCCGGAGGTCATTACGAGTGAGTTTAATGAATATGAAACTACTTTAGCCGATAAGAACATGTTCAAAAATGCGGTTGGTAATGGATACGCGTATTATCCGGAGGGGGATTCCACATGGGCTGATATAGAGAATGATCCGTTGTTTAATGATATCGGTACAGAATATCACAATCCGGAATGGCGTCCTTATGATCCGGCTACCTTAGCAATCAGCGCTTTGCCTGAGGCGGCTTCGGAGACGGCAGCTGAACAGATCGGGGCTGACGCAATCGCGTACGACGCGGAGCTGTCACTTGATCTCACAGATGATAGTACAGGGAATGAGATAATCGCACCGGAAGCGGAGAGCGCAGACGGACAGGATGCGGCCGGGACGGAGCCGGAGAGCGGTTCCGGAGATGTGGCCGGAGCAGAGGGCGAGAGTGAAGCCGGGGACGTCTTCCAGGCGGAGGATACCCCTGCGGCTGACGATGTTTTCCCGGAGGAGGATATTATTGCAGAAGAGGAAAGCGGCATGGACGCAGCGGATATGTCGGATACGGTGGAGATATCGGACGCTGAGGCTATGGCGGATTCGGCGGGCATCGCGGCCGTGGGTACAGCAGACGCAGCGGGACAGCCGGATGGCGCCCTCATCGTTGAGGAGCGCACGCTCGAGGTGTTCGCGGCAGGCGACGCGGCAGGCGGCACATCCGGGCAGCGGTATATCTTCAGCGACAAGTTGCCGAACACGGACTATCTCTTCGTGGAGGTGGTGAGCGCGGAGGCGGCCGATCTGCTCGCCCCGGACAATCTCCTCTACATCGCGCAGGGCATGACCGACGAAACCGGCACGGTCAGCTTCGACTGCCGTCCGAGGGGTGGCCATGGCAGCACGACGGCGACACAGCAGCTCTTCGGCCCGTCCGACAAGCTGATCACGGAGGCGGACGTCGTGATCGCGGAGATGACGGCGAACGGAGGGGTGCAGTACCCGGATGTGACGGTGACTTATACGGATAAAGAACAGGGTGCACTGGAACTGGAGGAGAACGAGGACTATACCCTGAGCGGAGATCTGCGCATCGTCAAGGCGGGCGACTACACACTCACGGTCACCGGCATCGGGGAGTATTCCGGAACGGTGACGAAGAGCTTCATAGTGAAAGAACAGGGCGGAACAGTCAAGCCGGATGACCCGGATGACCCGACTGACCCGACCGATCCCACCGACCCAACCGATCCGACTGATCCGACCAAGCCATCGGAAGACCACGAGCATGTATGGGGGCCCTGGGAGACGGTCTATGAGGCGGATGTGTTCTTTGGAGAGCTGGTCACGCGCTTTTGTTCCATCTGCAAGAAAAGCGAGACGCGCTATATGGGGCAACCGGTTCCGGCGACGATCAGCCTGTCGGCGACAAGCTTCCCGCTGAAGGTGAAGCAGTCGTACAAGGTGAAGGTGAGCGGCCTGGCGAAGGGCGACTTCGTGACGTCGTGGAAGTCGAGCAACCCGAAGGTGGCGAAGGTGTCGAACAGCGGCAAGATCACCGGAAAGAAGAAGGGGAAGGCGACAATCACGGTCACACTGATGAGCGGCCTGGAAAGGAAGATCAAAGTCACGGTGCAGACCGGGAAAGTGAAGACGAAGAAGATCAATGTTTCTTCGGCGAAAGTGACGCTGACAAAGGGCGGCACATGGAAACTCGCGCCGGCCGTCACGCCTGTGACGAGCCAGGATAAGGTGCAGTACACGTCCTCGAATAAGAAGGTGGCGACGGTCAGCAAGAAGGGTGTGATCAAGGCGAAGAAGCCGGGCAAGGCAAAGATCACGATCCGGTCCGGAAAGAAAAAGAAGGTCGTGACGGTGACGGTCACGAAGTGACAGGATGCAGTCCGGCAGGACTTGAAGAAAAGAGAAATTTAAGGCATATTGGCAACCGAAGGCGGGAACCGATGGACAGGTTTCCGCCCTTCGGTTCGGGTCGCCCGGAAACCTTGGCATATCGTTTTCCGGGTTTTGTAAAAAGGCCAGATTTCAATAGCATTATCCTTTTAATTATGTTAAGATATGTCCATCGATTCAGTGAGAAGGAGCAGGCGTTCATCCGAGAATGCTTCCAGAAGGGGGAGAAGAAGATGATCAGTGGGTTTGAGCAGATGATGAATGAGAAGGAAGAGAATGCCCGGAGAGAGGGACTCGAACAGGGAACGGAGCTGAAACTGATCAGTCTGATACTGAAAAAGCTGAAGAAGTCTTGCACTGTAGCGCAGATTGCGGAGGCTCTGGAGGAATCGGAGGAGAAGATCAGCCGCATTGTGGAGACTGTGCAGAAGTATGCGCCCGAGTATGACGAGAAGAAGATCCTGGAAGAGGTAATGAGGTCTGTGTAAGGTTGAACATTCAGATATCCCGTGCATCTTATGGCATGAAACCAGAGATGCACGGGATATTTTTGTGGAACGTTTTTGATTTTCAGCTGATAAACAGAACGCCGAGCGTCCCGGGTCCGCAGTGACTTGAGATTACGCCGCCTGCTCGGGTCTCCAGGATTTCATTGAAATAATGAAGACTGTCGAGATATTCGTACACCTGCTTCACGATCCCCGTGTTGCAGCCGGAATGTGTGATGAACACCCGGTCCGGCATCGCCTGAAGCAGCTGAGACTCCATATCTTTTGTGTAGTGCAGGATGACCTTATCCATGCTTCCCCGGTATTTGTTCCCGGGCTTCATTGCGCCATCAGTCACTTCGATTTTGGGGTGAAGCTTCAGGGCGCTGCCGGCCAGCGCGGCCAGCCCGCTGCACCGCCCGCCCCGGTAGAGATAGGTCAGCGTATCCACGACGAAGCTTGCCCGAACCTTTGGTTTGAGTGCTTCTATGCTTTTCGCGATTTCTTTAACGCCGATTCCCTTTTGCGCCTGAATCGCCGCCTGCACCGCCAGCAGGCCGATTCCGGTGGAGAGATTTCTCGAATCGATCACGGTGATGCGGTCCTCCGCGTCCAACTCCTGCGCGGCCAGACGCATAACGTTCGCGGAGGCCGACATTTCCGAAGAGATGGAGAAGCAGAGGAGCTCGTCGCCGGATTTCACATAAGGCTCAAACAACTTGACCGCTTCTTCAATGGACGGCGCCGAAGTCTTCGGAGTCGTCTTGTGCGCGTCCGCCCACTTGTAAATTTCTTCCGGAGTGAGGTTCACCCCGTCGTTGTATTCCTCGTCCCCCAGCAGGATATGCAGGGGCAGGATTGAGATGTCATATTTTTTCAGTAAATCTTTTGACAGGTCACAGGTGCTGTCGCAAATTATCTTGGTCATTTTTTCGCTCTTTTCTTTGAATGCAGTTGTCCGTATATTATTTCGGATGCTTTATTATTGGAACATACTTACCATTGCTGTAATTATATTCCCGACCGATATCTGCGTCAATAAAATAAGTTCGGATCGGGCGCGGAAATCAATAATAAGCAAACTGCAAAAACTGCAAAAAAATTCCGGAAGAAAGTGTTGACAAAGCTGAGAATGCGTGCTACATTATTAAAGCTGTCTCTTCGGGAGACGGCAACAGGACCTTGATAACTGAACAGTGGAACAACCTTGAAAATTCTTAAGAAGTTTTATTTTTAAGGAACTGACCTTTAAAACA
>CANQDA010000004.1 GCA_947591155.1 uncultured Lachnospiraceae bacterium | reverse complement strand
CATCATTCTGTATGCCCTCCCTGCTCCTGATAGAAACACTCTACTCTATGACGTTCCGTGAGGGTCAATAGGATTTTTCTAAATTTTTATTCTTTATCCCGACTTATAAGAATGCAAACACGGCGACAAGCGATATCGCGTTTCCGAGGATGTGCGAAAGGGTGCTGATCACGCAATTGCCCGACTTCCGATAGATCACCGAGAAGATCAGACTGTCGATGAATACGCAGGCGACATCATAAATCGCCACTTCTGTGTTTCCTGCGGCAATATGTCCGGCGGCAAATACGACAGATGATACCACCGCGCAGAGCCAGAACGGGAACAGTTTCATTCCCCTCCCAAGGAAAAACCCCCGGTACGCGATTTCTTCGCCAAATGCCGCAATGATGACCTGCCCGATCAGCAGTGGGATTTTATCAAAAGACAAGATGGAGCCCACCCGTCCCATTTCATGAGCGACAAATTCTCCGTGGAAGATCAGATTTCCCACTACAAGCGTCGTAATCCCACTCACACCCGGCAGCAGCAGCCATGCGATCACACCCGGCTTTTTGATATCTTCCACGATCGTGTGAAAGCGCAATCCCGATTCAGAACGCGGCGTTTTAACGACCGCTTCCGTAAGAAAGAAAAACGCGATCCCCACAAACACAGAATAGCCTGCAATATTCGAGGACGGCACAACCTTTGTCAGCGTCAGCAATATCATGATCGCCACGCCTGTCATCGCAAGGACAACACTCTTTCTATTATTTTCTATAACTTGCTGATCTCTCATTTCGTCTCCTCCCGTACTGCCGATCTTGCGCCCCTGTATGCCCGCTCCAGATGGGATTTTATAAGCTCCTCGTCGTATTCCAGTGAATTGTTCGCGATGATACTCGCATATCCGTGAGCAAACAGAAAAATGGTTATAAAGATTTCTTTTACCTGCTCTATACTCCCTCCGACTGCTCCCTGCATTGCCAAGAGAACAGGAGCGAGTTCCTCGGCGTCTATCATTTCAAGCAGAGTCGTTCCGGTAAAAAAGTTTGATTGAAAAAGAAAACGGAACAAATGCGGTTCTTCCATCGCAAAGCGGATATAATTTAGCCCGATTCCGAGCATCACCCCTCCCTGCTGGCTTTCCATATTCATCAGGTATTCCGAATGATAGCGGTCTGCCTTTGCGTACGCGGCTTTTTTCAACTCCTCCATCGTCGCAAAGTGGTACATAACAGGCTGCGTAGAACAGTTCAGCTTTTTTGCGACTGTTCTCGCGTTAATATTCTCCGCGCCTGTTTCTCGGGCAAGCTCAAAAGCGGCGTCAACGACCATCTCTTTTGTGATCCTGGGTTTTGGCGGCATGGTTTTCTCCCTTTTTATAATTTTCGTTATATAACATCAGTTATATTATAGGCCGCAATGTTGATTTCGTCAATTCCTCCGAGTAAACTTTCTCACGATTTTCACCTTTCCGAAAAAGGGCATCAGCCAATTAGTTCAAATCCAGTACTGTACTTTCACGCTTTCAGCTGATTCATCCACCCCCGGCGTCTGAAAACGACGACGGAAACGGCAAAGCGCACGCACTCCTCCAGTGACAGGGCAAAATAGACCATGGGAATGGGCCAGTGAAGCACGAAAGCCGTGAGGAGTCCAAGAGGGACGCCGAAAATCCAAGTACCCATCAGGTCAATGGCCATGACATATTTCGTCTTTCCGCCGCTTCGCAGGATGCCGCTGCCGATGATCATGTTCAGCACCTTGAAGGGCATAACCGCTGCGTAGGCGGTGAGAATCTGAGCAGTCAATTCTCTGACGTGAGCTTCTACCTTGTAAATACGAACATACCAGGGGTTAATAAGGAAAATCACCACTGACAGCAAAAGAGCACCCGCCAGGCCATAAAACAGGAGTTTTTTCGCCTCACGGTAAGCCGCCTCCCTATCCCCGTCGCCAAGGCGCTTGCCGATGAGAATCGCCGCCGCTTGGCTCAATCCGCACAAAGCCCCGATCGCCAGAGACTGCACAGGATTCGTCAGCGTCATGGCGGCGCAGGCGTCAGTGCCCAGATGTCCGTAAATGCCCGCGTACACGTTTTCACCCAAGACCCACATGAATTCACTGACCAGGAGCGGCAACAGCATGGACAGATACTGGCTCCAAGCAAAAGGCCCCGCCGCGGCATTTTCTGCCTTTTCCCGGTATTTCAGATACATCCCGAGGATGAGCAGACAATAGACAAGCTGTGAGATCAGCGTCGCCAGAGCCGCCCCTGTGATGCCGAGGGTGGGCGCGCCAAGCCGCCCGAAGATCAAGATCCAGTTGAGTCCGGTGTTGACAGCCGCCGACACGATCCCGGCATAGAGCGGAAGGGGCGCTTTTTCCATGCACCGCAGGTGGGTGGACCAAATGGTGATCCTCGCCGCGGGGAAGAAGGTGCCGGACACGATAAACAGATACCGCCCCGCCGCTTCCGCGGTCACAACGTCGTCGATATAAAGGCTCATGATCTGCTTTGGAGCCGCAACACCGGCCAGGGTGAACAGCGCGGCAAGGATGAGGCACAGCTGCAGATTGAGGATCGTGCTCCGGCGCGTCTCAGCGGTATTCTTCTGGCCCATGTACTGGGAGATCATAATCCCCGCTACAGCGCCCACGGCGGATACGACGACGTTGAATATCCCTGTGAATTTCCCCGCCAGTCCGACCGCAGCCACCTCCACGCCTCCGAGCTGGCCGATCATGATCTGATCCACCACGCCGAAGGACGCCTGGAGCATGGATTGCAGCGCCACCGGCACAGCCAGGACAATGACCTTCCGTAAAAAAGTCTGCTCTTCTTTGAGTATGATTTTTCGTTCCATTTCAACCTCCGTGTTTCATCGAGTAGGGACGATTTCACCCTACTCGCTGCGCGATCCGCGTGCTGCGACAGCGGCAGAATACTTCTCGCGGGTCTGCGCAAACAAAAAATTTCCCGTCAGTTCAAGTATAAACTGACGGGAGGAGGCTTTTCAAAACTTAAATCCTTAAGCTGTACCAAAAATGGAACGCTGTTTTTGTGGAAAATGACAGCCAAAGCGCCGAAGACGATCCATTGCAGACGATCCATTCAGCGATTCCCTGTGCTGTCCCGGATCACGAGGGACGTGGAAAGCGTAATGACCGCTTCCATCGGCTCGCCGGAGCGCATTTTTGCGATCGCGTCCAGCGCCGCCCGCGCGCGTTTGGCATTATCCTGGCGTACAGAGGTCAGGGACGGGTAGACCATCCCGCAAAGGGGCGTGTCGTCAAATCCGGCGACGGAAATCTCGCCCGGTATATCGACGCCGCTGCTTTGCAAAAAATGGATGAGGTCAACGGCATAGTAGTCTGACACGGCGAAAACAGCGGAAAAGCTCCTGATCTCCGGCAGCTTCTCCCGATAGAAGGCCATCCGCTCTGTTTTGGCCATCGGAATCATCATAAACTCCGCGCCGCTCCCGAAGCCCTCGCGGAAACCCTTCCAGCGCTCCAGATCCATGTCGATATCGTTGTCCGAGAGGCACAGGGCGCGTTGATGCCCACAAAGCCGGAAATACTCGCCTACTTGAAATCCCCCACGACAGTCGTCAATGTTCACGGCACAGACGCGCTCCGCCATGACTCCGCAGGCGTCATAGACCACAAAGGGTATGCGGACATTTTCACGCAGATGCCTGTAATCCGCACTGCAAAAACCGATCAGCACCAGTCCCTCCAGATTCCACATGGTGGCAAAGGAAATGATCTCGTCAAAGCCGCTCACGGTCCTTACCATCATCTGCAGGCCACGGCTGGCCGTTTCCGCGGCTAATGCGTTGAGTGCCGAGGCGATAAAGGCGTCCTCTAAGATGTGCGCCTCGTATTTCTCATGGGCATTGATGACGATGCCCACGATCTTCGCCGGATTCTCCGCCAGCAGTACCTCCGCCGCCCGCGGCAGATACCCCCGCTCCTCCAGGGCGCGGCGCACCCTGATCGCCGTGCGCTCCGACACCATGCTGGTCTTGCCGTGAAGCACATAGGACACCGCCGCCGTACTGAGTCCCAGCTCCGAAGCGATATCCGAGAGCCGTACTTTTTCTTCCATGTCACACCTCCGTCATCCAAGGAGATTATATCATGCCCATTTTCCGCGCCGGGACGGATGTTTTCGGTAAAAACCCGCTATTTACAGCTCATCCGTCCTGTAAGCAGAATAGCCCTCGTAGTAGTAACTGTGATCGATGCCCTTCATATACACTTCACGGTCATGAATCTTTTCTGTCAATGCCTGCTGGAGCAGATATTTAATCTCAATGTCCCTGATCGGGCTCCGCTCCATTGCCAGCAGATAATCTTCTTTTTCCACCCGGCTCCAGTCGACCACTGTGCCGAGTTCCTTTTTCAGCATGTGATCCAGCCAGATCCGGGCACTGCGTCCGTTTCCCTCCCGAAAAGGATGGGCGATATTCATTTCCACATACTTTTCCACGATCTCCTCAAATGTGCCCTGCGGCATTTTCTCTATATTCTTCAGTGCCGCGTCAAGATACATGACCGGTGCAAACCGGAAATTTCCCTTTGCCAGATTGACGTCCCGGCGTTTTCCGGCAAAATCATAAATTTGTCCGAACAGATATTTATGAATCTCTGCAAGCGTCCGGTAAGTTCCGGCCTGCAGGCCGTCCAGATACCCGCTCTCGAACAGCTCTGCGGCCCGCTTCTTGCTGATGCGCTCTTCCTCGCGCGCCAGTTCGGCCGCATCTGTGATCCCCAATTTATTTTTCAGCATAGCAGGGCTCCCTAATGGTATGAATTTGCCAAATATTGTCCGGATACACCCCGGAAACTCTGGCTGTAACATAAAGGATTATATCATAATGAGTTTCCCAATACAATCATATCAAATTAACATCTATTCCAACCAAAATTGAAAACTATATCTATCAACTACCCATTACTCAGCCCCAATCGCCCAATTCCTGCTTTCCGTCTGCAGCTCCACCATGCGGGCATAGAGACCGTTCTGCTTCAGGAGCGTGTCCGGCGCACCCTGTTCGGCCACCTTCCCGTCAGACAGCACCACGATTTTGTCCGCACCTGCCACAGTCCGCATACGATGGGCGATGACCAGCACCGTCTTGTTTCGAATCAGCCGGGATAGCGCCGTCTGAATCTTTGTCTCATTCTCCACATCCAGAGAGGCGGTGGCCTCGTCCAGCAGAATGATGGGCGCGTCCTTTAGGAAAGCGCGGGCGATGGAGATACGCTGGCGTTCCCCGCCGGAGAGTTCACAGCCGTTCTCGCCGATGTTGGTGTTCCATTTCTCCGGCAGCTTCTCGGCAAAGTCCTCGCATCCGGCCAGCCGCGCTGCCGCCAGCACTTCCTCGTCCGTGGCGTCCTTTTTACCGATAGAGATGTTCTCCATGACAGTATTGTCAAAGAGCGTCACATCCTGGAACACGATGGAGTACAGGGACAATAACGCCTCCGGGTCGATCTGCGACACATCCATGCCGCCCACAGTGATCTTTCCCTTGTCGATGTCCCAGAACCGCGCCGCCAGACGGGATACCGTGGTCTTACCACCACCGGAAGGGCCCACCAGAGCCGTTACCTCGCCCTGCTTTGCGGTGAAGGAAACATCCCGCAGCACCGTCTCTCCGTCGTTGTAGGAAAATCCCACGCCATCAAAAGTAATATCATAACCGTGATTCGTCAGCTTGTAGATGCCGGTCTGTACCGGATGCTCCAGAATCTCATTCATGCGTCCGATCTGCGCCCGGCAGGAGATAATCGCGGAGAGATTTTGCAGCGCGCCCTGGAGCGGGTCATACAGCCGTGACGCCAGCAGAAGGAACGCGAAAAAGGTGATCAGGTCAAGGGAGCCGCCCGCCAGCAGAAGGGAACCCACCAGGGCTGTGGTGGCGATGCCCAGCTTCAGGATCAGGCTCGCCGAAACAACAAACACGCCCACGCCCAATTCGGTGAAAATAGAACGTTTCTCCACCTCGTCGATCTTCCGGTCGAGGCCCGCAAGGTAGGCGTCCTCGGCGTTATTGGACTTCAGATCCCGCACGGTCTCAATGAACTCCTGTATCCCGTCCGCCAGAGCCAGTTTCGCCGCGGAGGATTTCGCGTAAAATTTATCCTGTACGCCTGCCGACAGCAGCACCACGGCAAAGGATACCGGCAGCACCCACAGGGCGGCCAGCGCCATCCGCCAGTCAAAGAAGAACAGCCCTGCCGCGACAAGGGCGGTGGAGAGGAAGGAACCGACCAGCTCCGGGATATAGTGGGAAAACGCCGTCTCCATGTAGGTGCAGTCGGCCATCAGCGTCCCCGTCAGGTCGGACAGATCCTTCTTGCCGAAAAACGAGAGAGGAAGCTTTCTTAAGCGCTCCGCCAGCGTCACCCGGCGAACGCCGCTTTCAATATAGGTGGCAAAATAGGTGGCATTATACTGGACATACGTCGCGCCGAAGATGAGCAGCAGGCAGACCACGCAGCCCGCCCCGTAAAACACAGCCTTTCCGCTGATGCCATCTCCAAGAAGGTCTTTTATAAGCAGATACAAAAGCGACACCGGCAGCATCAGGGCAATATTCTGTAAGGCGCAGGCAAGGCACCCCTTCACCAGATCCACAGCGCCCTGCCGGGACAGCGCCAGTTTTTTTTGCAGCATCGAGATCATACGGTTCCCTCCTTTGCGACCTTCCACTGTGCGGAGGTCTGATATTCCTTCCACATTCTCCGAAACAGTCCGTCCTGTTCCAGCAGCTCGTCCTGTGTGCCCGCCTCCGCGATCCTGCCATCGTCAATAACATAAATGCGGTCTACCCCCGCTACCGTGGAGAGCCGGTGTGCGATCAGCAGGACGGTCTTGCCGCGGGCCAGAGTGGACAGCGCCGCCTGCACCTTGTTTTCGTTGTCCGGGTCTGCAAAGGCCGTGGCCTCATCCAGGATCAGAACCGGCGCGTTTTTCAGCATGGCGCGGGCAATAGCGATGCGCTGCTGCTCCCCGCCGGAGAGATACACGCCGTCCTTGCCGATCACAGTATGGATACCCTGAGGTAGCTTCTCCAGGATGTCCCCGCACTGCGTCGCCTTTAGCGCCGTCAGGATCTCGCTCTCTGAGGCATCCGGCCTTCCCATCCGCACATTGTCGAGGATGGATGCCTTGATCAGGCGGCTGTTCTGAAACACAAAGGAGACGGTATCCATCAGCTTCTCTTTGGGAATGTCCCGCACGTCCACGCCCCCCCCCGATCCTGACCGAGCCTCCCTGAGGGTCAAAAAAACGGGAAACAAGGCTTGCCAAGGTGGACTTCCCACCTCCGGAGGGACCGACAAGCGCCACGCTCTGTCCCGGCTCGATCCGCAGGGATATGTCGTGGATCACCTCGTTCTGGCCGTCGCGGCCCATACCGCCCTCCACCCCAAGGCGTCCTCCCGGCCTGTCAGCCTCCCCTTGTCTTTCGGCTTTGCCGGAATTCACCCTGCGGCCCAAGCCGTCTTCTCTTCCGGCTTCGCCGGAATTCACCTTGTAGCTGAATGTCACATGCTCCAGTTCCACGGAGTTGTCCCGCGGCGCCTGCGGTTTTGCTGTCTCAGGCAGCGGCGAGAGGACCAGCACGCCGTCGATCCGCTCCAACGCATCGACGACGATCATGCCGTTCTCACTCATGAACATGATTTTGGTAAGTGTCAGCGCGATCACCGGCGTGATGATGATGTAGAACAGCAGGTTCGTCAAAAAAGCCGCAGTCTCGCCGCCTCTGGTGAACCAGAACGCCCCGGCGATCAGTGCGGCAAACACACCGTTGATCGCGGTGGTGTAAAGCATCATGGGCAGGCGCAGGCTTTTCGTATAGGCGATGACCCACTTTTCGTAATTGTCGATAGAACCCTTGAATTTTTTGAATGAGAATACCGTTTGCCCGAAGGTTTTTACCACCGGCACGCCCCGGACATACTCCACGGCCTCGTTCGCCATGTTGTCCAGCGCGTCCTGATACTCCTTCATCTTTTTGGCCATCCGCGCACCGGTCATGGTCATCATCAGGATAAAGCCAAGCACTACCAGCAGGAGGCTTAAAAGCCCCAGCCGCCAGTCAAAGGCGGCGAGCAGAAGCAGCAGGCCGCAGGGCGTGGCGATGGCTCCCGCCTTGTCGGGGAGCTGGTGGGCGAGATAGGTCTCCGTCGCCGCTGAGGATTCATTGATAATCTTCCGCAACTTTCCGCTGCCAAACTCTTCCGCCGCGCCGAGGGGCAGCTTTGCGATATGCCGCATCATCATTTTCCGCAGATTGCTCGCCACGCGAAACGCCGCGATGTGGGAACACATCAGGGCCGCGAAATAGATCAGAAAGGACAGCGCGGCAAACAGCACCGCCATCCAGCCGTAAACGGCCAGGTGTTCCGCCTGTTCAAAATGGGGCGCGGAACCCAGCACCGCATGAATGATCCGCCAGACGTACCAGAACGGCACAAGGGCGACAAGGGCGCTAAGCGCCGAGAGTATCCACGACAGATAGAGCAGCACACGCCGGCTCCCGGCGCAGTCCATCAGTCGTGACAGATTTGATTGCTTCATAGAGCAGGCCTCCTTATAAAATTTTATGATGATAAAGGGACCGGCCGTATCCCCTGTATCCGTATGAATCGGGTTAGTTATGTCTAACTTCCCTTGAAAAAAATTACAGGGTCACTGCCCCATAATTTTCTGCCAACCAGCTACGTTAAATTCCCGCAGGGTGGCGACATATTGCCTGGCCCTCTCCTTTGGCATATCGTGCCGGACAATTTCAAAAATTCCTTCAAACATGGCGCTTGTAAGAATGTGTGCAAGCTGCCGGTCGATGTCGGGAACCGTTTTCCCCAACCGTCTGAGTACGTCAATATACCGGAAGGTGTACTCTACCTCCACCTCCACCATCTCGTGAATAAAATCCGCATAAGCCGTACCCTCTGAACAGCAGATGACCAGTTTGAAAGTATCAAAATGCTCATAGATGTAATCGATCATTTCATCAAGGCAGGCTCCTGAGTCAATCCCCATATGATCCGGCTGTTCCGCATCCGGCAGCGCGGCAAAGTCTGTCTGCGTCCGCATAAACATCCCCATTACCGCAGCGGCATGCGGCTCCACCAGAGCGGTAAACAGGGCTGCTTTGTTGGAATAATAACCATAAAATGCCCCTGTCGTCACACCGGCAGCCCTTACAATATTCCGAAGGGAAGCATCCCGGTAGCCTTTATCAAGAAACTCCTGCAAGGCAGCCTTGTGAATGTTTTGCAGCGTAACAGATTCCTCTGTATTCATTCGCTCACCTCTTATATAACGGTGTTACATGAGCAGTATATAACAGTGTTATATAGTTTGTCAAGAGGTTTTTTCTTTCCTATTCATTTTATAATCTTCTTTAACTTATTTATGTATTCGTCCCTGTTCTTCACAGAATAAGTTAAATGACCATAGCCTTCCACAATTTCATAATTGGCATTCGGATAAGCTTTCTTCACTCCGTTTATGCATGTTCTATATGCTTTTTCTTCCTTTGCATAAAAGAAATACATGATTTTTTGAATATCATCATCTAATCTTGGAAAATCAAAGGTATAGCAACATTCATTTTCATTATATATTGTTTCGTCTGATATAATTGGCGCAATCTCTAAAATCGGTTCAAGCATCGGCCTGTATGATTCAGGATCACCATTGGCAAATTTCCTTAAAAATTTCCAATTCATTAAATCCTCCATTGATTTTCCGTTAAGCATTTTGATTAAAGTCTTGAATTTAAAATACATAAATTTTTTATATAGATAAGACAATTTTATACATGGAGCGCCGTCAAAAAAAGCATGGCCGACTTTTATTCCGCGGTTGGTTAATTGATACAGTAATTCTATTCCGACTTCCGCTCCCATTGACTGTCCGTATATCAGATCAATAATTTGAATATGTTTGCTTTCCAGATATTCCGCAATATATGACACTTCCTGCTTCCTTGTCGTAAATGTGCTGTTTTCATAATGCCCTGAATATTCCGGGAGAATGATGTAATAATCATCCTTTAAGATGTTATACAGCCCTGCCATGCTTTTACTGTTGCAAAAGGAACCCGGCAGCATTATCATTTTTTTATTTTCTTCTTTGCCCATTGTATTTACTAACATATTTCTCTCCCTACCATCATCGTTTGTTCCCTTTCAAATAACCGAGCAACCCTTTCTTCTCGTATTCTTCTGTACTGACTTCCAGTACACGATAGCCTGTCGGCTCCATGACTGTGCGAAGCTGTTCCTCCGAAATATCCGTCTCTGTCAGGATCACTGTCTCGCCCTTCGCGTGGGAGGACGTGACCTTCTTCACCGGGAATGCCCGGCGGACAGCATCGTTTATGTGGGATTCGCACATCCCGCACATCATGCCGTCGATTTTCACTGTGATCTTATTCATTGTTCACCTGTCCTTTCCTGCTTTAAAATTTATTCCGCATTTTTCAGCGCTTCGTTCAGCGGTATTCTTTTAATGCGTCTGAAATCAAAGAACAAAACGATAAGGTATCCGATCAGTACAAACAGGAACATTTTTACATATCCCACCGGAGCCACCGTAAAGGTATACCAACCGCTGTAGCTGAACATAATAGCTTTCCACGCAGCACTCATAACAAGTGTGCCGAGGAAAACGCCGACAACGTCGCATACTGCAAAAACGATCGTCGTAGAGAGCAGATACAGCCGCGCAATCTCGCTGTTTTCATAGCCGAGTATCTTGGTCATGGAGATGGCGTTCTCATTTTTCTCGATAATGATCTTTGTGAGCAAATAGATCATAACCGCCGACAGCAGTATGCAGAGAATCTGAAAATACCGCATGTATGCTCCCATGGAATGATCGAGCTGATCGCACATTTTCGTGATCTCCCTTTCGGTAATGACCGTGGCGATGCTGCTGTCTTCAATATCCGTGATTTCAGAGTCTGAAAGATATCCGCTGAACTCGTCCTCCGCCAGTCCGAAAATAGAGCGGAACTGTCCGATCGGCATAAAGACCGCAATATTCAGCGACTTATCGTAAAAACCTGCTACCCTGAATTCATACTGCTTGCTCTCATATTTTTCATCGAGCAGAATGGTATCTCCGATAGAAACGCCGTATTTATCCCGGAAAGAGCCGGAAATGTAAACCTCATTTTCCTGCAATGAGGACAGTCCGCCAATCGACACATAGCTGCTGCCGTCCTCAATTCCGTATACGGAAACCTCCTCGCTTATCGCATCGCTCTTTCGTACCAGAGAAGTCATAGCGAATCTCTCAGCGCTGTCGTTTGACGTTGCGATTATATTTCCGTCTGCATCTTCACAGGATTTCAAAATATACTGATAATCCGCGAACATCATATCGCTTGCGTTTTCCTTGTAATAGTCAAGCGTATTCGGCATTCCCACCGCCATCGCCAGCAGAACCTGGACAAAAAGTACACCAAAGAACAGGACCAGATAATTCGGAACATTCTGGAAGATGATGCGCATACGGAAACGGGTGAAAAATTTCCATTTCGGCAGGCGGATCGCTTTTTTGCGCCCTCCTTTTTTGAGATCCTGCCGTAAGAATGCAAGCGGCGTATGTCTCATTTTCCGGGCAATGATGAAGAAATTGACGATAAACATCAATATAAGCGGGATCAGCGTTGTTTTCACAAAGGCGGAAGCATTCCACACTGTCTCATAGGCAGGCAGGCTGTAGCTGTTATAGTACATAGAAACCACTACATTTTTGAATACCGTATAGCCCAGCAGATTGCCGAGCGCCGCCGAGATCAGCGTGACGATCACCGGCATGGAAAGATAATGCCGGATCAGTTCGCCCCTTGTATATCCGGAAGCGCGCAGTGTACCGATGGTTTGCGATTCCTTCGTGATCGTATTGCTGATCGTAACGGCAAAGATAAAGGCGATAATCACAATGAGAATATCAAGCAGCACGCCGCCAATCGCCATATCTCCGCCCATGTCGTCGGCGGCAAAATTGACAGCCGGGTTGGCGTAGGCGGGAAGATAATCGGCAAGCTCATTTTCCGCGGTAACAGTTTGGGTGAGCACAGCCTTCAGGAAATCATCCGCAAGCTTCTTCTCTTCCGTTTCATCCTCCGGGGAATTTTTATACTGCCACGCATAAGCATAATGGATCGGCTTTTGAAGACGATCAAAGCCTTCCTTTGTAGTCATCGCCACATTGAATTTCAGTGCGTCAAACATCACATCTGTGCTTTTTTCGTGAAGCGTGGAGTAGTTGACATAGGCGAGAAGGCCCACGACCTTCCATTCCTTTTTGCCGACTGTAATGGTATCTCCCACCTTCAAACCTACATTGTCGGCGTGCATACGGTCGATGGCGATCTCGTCGTCGCTTTCGGGAAAACGACCATCCATCAGGCAGGCTAAATTCACATCGTCCGTTTTAACGTATACGCGAACAGAGCCGTCGGTCACGCCGTCATTGTTATGATCCTCCTCTTCATCACGATAGAAGTTCTCATAGAGCCTGACGGGAACAGGGCGGAAGTCTGCATCGTTCAGCTTGACGTCCGCTTTTTCTCCCGATGCAATCGCATCGAGAAGCTCCGGATTCGCTTTCTCATCAAGCTCAAAATGCCCGTCTTCCAATTTGTATTTCTCCGCACCGCTGTTTGCCGCTGACAGCATGCTTTCGTTTGCCACATACATTCCAGATACGAATCCAATTGTGAGAGTCAGAAAAAGGCTGACCACCAGATACTTCCGCCAATCTCCGATAAGCTCTCTCGGAATACGTTTCGTAAGCGGATTTTTTGTTTTTCCTTTCATATCGCCACGCCCCTCACCATTCAAGCTCATCGGCAGATATCCTGTGTGTGTTTATTTCGTTCAAGCGTACCCTGCCGTCACGCAGCTTGATCACATGATCCGCCATATTTTTGATCGCCTCATTGTGCGTAACTATAATAACGGTGTTTTTGTATTTCTGATTGATCTCTTCGATCAGCTTCAAAATTTCCTTTGAGGTTGTATAATCCAGCGCTCCCGTCGGCTCGTCGCACAGCAGGATATCCGGATTTTTCACAATGGCTCTGCCGATAGACACGCGCTGCTGCTGCCCGCCGGAAAGCTGATTCGGCAGCTTATGGCGATGCTCGTAAAGCCCCAGCGTATGGAGCAGCTCGTCTGTATTAAGCGACGCATCGGAAAGGTACGCTCCCACCTCGATGTTTTCCCTGACATTCAGATTTGAAATAAGATTATACTGCTGAAAGACATAGCCGAGATGACGGCGGCGGTACTGCGTCAGGCGTTTTTCTCCCAGTTCCTTCAATTTATCGCCGCCGATAGAGATATAGCCGGAATCGGCGCTGTCTATCCCTCCGATGATGTTCAGCAGTGTGGATTTACCCGAACCGGAAGGACCGAGAAGCACGCAGAATTCTCCCTTTGCCACAGAGAAGCTGAGTCCCCGAAGCACCTCCTGTTTGGTATCTCCGCTGCCGAAGGATTTTGTGAGGTCAACGATTTCCAAAAAATTTTTTAGCTGCTCCCGCGCCTGTTCCGCGTTTGTTTCCATGCTCACCTCTGCTCCTCTCTGACATCCCGCAGAACACTTTCTAGCGCGGCGCAGCTGCTCGAATGGAGCCGCTCCACCCGGACCCCATTCCGCCTGGCTTCCGCGACGGCACTGATCGCCATCTTATGAGATACCGTGTTCACAAATAGGATCATCAGATCCGGGCAGCCCATTTTCTTCTTTATACGGCCGCTCTCCTTCACAAATATCTTTGCCTTGCATCCATGTTCCCTGCAGATCTTTTCGTACTGACAGACCATGCACTCGTTCCCGCCTATGATCGTAACGCTCATCCTGAATCCCTTTCTTTGAAGTTAGTTCGCACTAACCGTCTGTCCAAAAAAGAAGCCTTGCGGCTTTTCTTTTGGTTAGTTTTATCTAACTTCTGTATTGTAGCAGAAACTGAAATCGTTGTCAAGATTTGAGATCTGAGAAAGGCAAAGCACAGATAATGTTAGTGAAAATCCTCCACAAATACATACCTCAGATAATCAGGTCCTTCTCTCCATAATCCGGTTGAGAAATCAAACAGCATAAAATAGGCCTTCGATGCGGCAAACTCAAGGAAAGCCTCCTCGAAAGAAATATTCTTTTCAGCGCAATAATCCTCAAGCATAGCGCGCATGACAACGATTGCGCATAATTCCCTTTGCTGGTCGTCAAATACTTCTGTTGCCGATGTCATATCTCTCACTCCCCATAAAACGCAGTGCGCGGATGGCTTTCTCAGTACAAAAGCAAAATTGATTCTCCAGCCGATTTGGCAAAAGCGTCATGATGGCAATACGGTCAGCGTCATCAGAACCAGGTGCACCATACCCGCCGGAAGTATAAAGCTGCAGAGTCCGGGCGGTCTGGTCGTTCGCAATCTTCCCACCGATAATATCACAAGAAAGATAATTCTGCCTGACAATCGGAAAAAGCGATCGCCGCCTGTTTGCGGCGACAAAGTGAAGCCATTCCTCATCTGCAGCTTCAAAATAATGAATTTTTATATCCTCAGTCAGATTTAATTCAAAAATAGAAATATATCCGATCGTTTCATTCTCGGAAAGATTGCCTTCATTGATTTGCTTTTTTATAGAAAGAGGAACAAAATTTTGAGCCTGCTCAAATGAAGCCGTCAGATAAAATCCCCGTCCGAAATCCTTTCCGGGTTTACATTTTGAAAGATCAACAGTGGAAATCTCTGTATAGCTTCCATGATACAAAAACATTCCGTCCTGAAGCGTCATCTTAAAATCACCCCGCGATTCCGCAGCATCTCTTCTACGTCATTTAACGCACACTCATAGCTGCTGAGATGGAGGATATCATAACATCTGGAGATAAAGCCAAGAACATCATGCTGTTTGAAAACAGCGGCACATTCTTTCGAAGACATACGCCATCTGAGCTGTGCCATCCGAAAAATCCAACACTGCATATCGGCAACGTCAATTTGATGTTGACTCATACCTTACCTCCTTTGCCGCAGCCCTCACAATTTGTGGTTAATAGAAGCTTTTCCTGTCATTTACCGTAATTATAATCTGCATTGTGCAAATTATCAACACAGAAATGACTACATCCTTTCGCATTTTTCCTCATTTTATGATTGGCTACAGCTCAATCCAGAATGTGCTCCCGACGCCTTCCTCTGTGTCCACGCCGCAACGTCCGCCGTGATCCCCAAAAGATAATCATGCCTTTTTGAGAAATCCTACCCCGAGCGGATACGGGCCGGTGTGCACGGCGATCCCGGCGCCGATCTGATACAGGCGGATCTGGTCTACATCTAGAACGCCGCGGAATCTCTCTCTGAGCTTTTCGAGAAACGCCTCCGCCTCCGGGATATCGTAGCCGTATCCCACATCCACTACATAATCCGCCATATTCTCTCCGGCGGCGATCAGGGATTTCATGTGGCTGTCCAGCAGGTTCATCACCGCCTCCAGGGACCTCTTGCGGCTCCTCGACAGCCCGGACGGGAAGATCTCCCCCTCCTTCAGCGTGATCAGCGGCCGGATCCCAAGTATGGAGGCCGCGACGCCGGCGAGCTTTCCGATCCGTCCCCCGTGCTTTAAGTATTCCACGTTTCCGACCGTGAAGAAGATCCTGCCCGTCTCCCGGATATCCAGAAGACGTTTTATCGCTTCTTCATAAGGCACGCCCTGATCCCGCAGCTTTACCGCCTCCAACACATACATGCCCTGCAGCACCGTGTTGATCGTGGAATTGATGACCTCGATCTTCGCGTCCGGGTAGGTCTCCAGCAGAATATTCTTCGCGTTCATCGCCGACTGATAGGAGCCGCTGAACTTCTCGGTGATGCAGATGCAGATGATCGGAATCCCCTGCTTCACATATTTTTCAAAGGAAGCGATATAGTCTTCGATCGAAGGAAGCGATGATTTCGGGAAAACGACGTTCTCCTGCTCTACCATCAGATCATAAAACTTCCGGATAGGCATCTCCGAAATCTCTTTGTAATAAGTCTTCTCGTCAAAGGAGACGTAGAACGGAACCACCTCTACATTCTTGTCCTTCGCCAGCTGCTCCGGCAGGTCGCAGGAACCGTCGCTGATAATCTGATACATAAATTTCCCTCACATTTTCTCGTGCAGCAAACCGCACGATTTGGTTTTCGTTTTTGTATTACGTAGTTTATTTTACTACATGTGAGAGAATTTGCAAGTCCTTTCTAAACAAATCTGTACCCTGTCATTTTCGGACGCAAAAAGAGCCGCGCCGCCATGATGCAGCTTGTTCTGAAATCTCAGATGTCTGCTGTTTCATGGCAGTTCAGCTCTCTGTACTTTCAATAGCAAACGCTCAAACCAGATCGTACTTCACCACATTCATCCGCACGCGTCCGTCCGCGAAGAACGCGATGCCGTCCGCACACTGCTCCGTGTAGATCGTCGCCGACATGACCTGCTCGACGTCGTTCACAAAGATCTCGACGCTGAAGCGATCCAGAATCAGCCTCAGCTTAATCCTTCCGTCCGGTGCGGGAACCTTGCTCCGACGCTGGTGGAGGATCGCCTTGCGAGACCCGGAGAATTTGCGATCCAGCTTGAGCACGCACTCGTAAGGGCGGAAGCTGACCGAGGTCTGGTACCTCTCATTACGTGCGAAACGCACGGCAAATTTCCGATATACCCTCTGCGCATCCTCAGGCTCCGCTTCCACTTCCAGATCGACTTTGCGACCAGTTATACCGTCCAGCTGCACCGTTCCCTCAACGATCACGTTGTCATAGCGCACTTCGTTCCTGCGCATCCGTTCCAACTCACGGATCGGCTTCTGATAAAGACGTCCGTTTCGGATAGAAAGCTCGCGCGGAATACTCATCTGGCCGAACCACCGCTGCTCCTCCGTCGGGCGATGCTGGCCGCAGGTACTCCAGTTCTGCATCCAGCCGATCATGACCCTGCGCCCGTCCGGCGTCAGAAAAGTCTGCGGCGCGTAAAAATCAATGCCGTAGTCGACGGACTGATTCGACTCCTCGGTAAAGCTGTCCGTCTCCTCATCGTAGCTCCCGATCAGACAGAGCGTGCCGTCTCCATTGGGGTACTCAAACCCCTGTGCCAACATGTCTTTCGGGCTCGTCAGAATCACCTGCTTGCCGTCCAGCGGGAAGCAATCCGGACACTCCCACATCCTGCCGAAACGGCCATCGTTCGCAAGGAGTACTTTCTTAAAGCGCCAGTGAAACGCGTCCTCACTCTCAAACAGGAGGATCTGTCCGCTGCCGTCCGTCCTGCAGTTTCCGGCCACGCAGCGGTAAGTCCCGTCCTTTGCCTGCCAGAGCTTCGGGTCCCGGAAGTCAAAGCGGCTCGCGCCCTCGGGAAGATCACGCTCATCCAGTACAGGATTGCCCTCGTACTTCTCATAGTCCACTCCGTCGCCGACCGCCAGACACTGCGTCTGCAGCTCACAAAGCTCTCCGTTTTGCTGCGGCTTTCGTATCACGCCCGTGTACATGAGGAGCTGCCGTCCGTCCGGAAGCGTAAGAGCGCTCCCGGAGAAACAGCCGCCTCTGTCGCACGGCGCGTCCGGCGCCAATGCCGCGGGAAGATACGTCCAGTGAAGCAGGTCTTTGCTCACTGCGTGCCCCCAGTGCATCGATCCCCAATGGCAGTCGTACGGGTGATACTGGTAAAACAGATGATACTCTCCATTGTAGAAAGAAAACCCGTTCGGATCGTTCATCCAGCCGACGCGGGGCGACAAGTGAAACTCCGGCCGCATTTCCGGCTCGATCAGTTTTTCCGAAACTTCTTCGTATTTGCGCGCCTCGCGCAGCGTCTGACTGATCATAGGCATCTTCTTTCACAAGAATATTTCTGTCATTCTTCCTCTAAAAACCAACTGCGTATTGCCGTCTCGTCGATGGAGCCAGCATACCTTAGGCAGTTTCCAGGCATCGTCTGCTCCGCTCAGCGCATCAGCTTCTCTTTATCCAGCATCCCAAGAGACCCCGCGGCAAGCGTCACCTCCGTCTGCAGACAAGTCAAGTCGGAGGATGTCATGAGGAAATCCAGAATAGAGTTTAAGGCGACCGCGATAGCCACCGCTTCGCCTGGTATCCCGAGCTGCAAAAACAAAATCGTGTAAATAGAGACCGCCCCTCCCGGAATCGGCGGCGCCGCCATCGCCAGAAGCCCTGCGGTCAGGACCGCCGTCACCAGCCATATGACCGTGATCGGCGTATCATAGTACTCCGCCATGCACAGGGCCATCGCGAGAAAGCCGATGACCGCGCCCGGCATATAGACCACCTGCCCGAGCGGGATCGCGAAATTCGCCACCTTGGCCGGAATTCCCAGCTTCTCCGTGCAGGTCTCCAGATTAGTGGCAAAGGCCGCCGCGGAGGAGCCTGTAGACACAGCGATGAGATAGGTGGGCAGCAGTTTCCTGACAAGCAGGACCGGGCTCACGCGAAACTTCAGCGCCACCGCGATGATATAGAACAGCATAAGGAGCAGGCAGCCCGGCACCGCAAGCGCGAACACCTTTATGATCCCCAGAAAATTCACGCCAGCGTCGAACAGCATCAGATTGAGAATGCTCAGAAACACAAAAGCAGGGACGAGCATCCCTATGGCTCCCATCAGACAGGCCACCACTTCATTCGCCTGAACGACAATATCCTGAACCGCGGATACCCGCTGTCCCAGGATCAGCAGCGCGATACCGACGCATACTCCAAGGAAAACGACCTGCAGCGCGTTCCCCTCCAGAAACGGCGATACGATATCCGACGGCACAATGTCCAGAATCATATGGAAGATATCCGCGAAACCGCCGAAAGCCGTGCCGTCGCTCTCCCATGCGATCCGAAAGAACGGGCATGCCAGCAGAACAAACACCACACCGACGGCAAACGAGCCGATCACCATCCTTGTGATCAGCTTCTTGCCGATCTTCCCCACGGTCGCCAGATCCCCGATGCTGACAATGCCCCAGCACACGGCCAGAAAGATCATCGGTGAGGAGATCGCCCGCAAAACATTCAGAATGGTGTTGAATATCGGTTCCGAGATGCCGAGGACAGCACTCTCCACGCTTTCGGGAAGCACACGCACCACGCCGCCGAGCAGGAACGCCGCCAGAATCGCGATCACCAGCTTCGTCATCTGCCCGATCCGCATCTTTTTCTGGACGCCGCAGCTCAGACAGTTTTTTCCGTTTTTGTAGGAGTAATCGAGCGCGAGGCCCGCCTGCGCCAGCAGTCTGCTGCTAAACAGAAAGCTCCCGTCATCGTCCTCCGGACTGAGCGGCATCCCCTGTACGCTCACTTCGACCTGCAGCCTTCCGAATCTCTGCACCGTCCTGTATATGACAGCGCTGCCCTCCGCCTTTTCCAGCCATACGCCCAAAATGTCTTCCAGAGACAGGCGAAGACGAAGGAGATCCCTCCTGTCCGTACCCGCCCCGGCAAGCGTCTCGGAGAATAACTGCGACACCCGGTCGATCGTCTCCGCCGATAAGGTTAATTCTTCTCTGCTCTCTTTCATAGGTCAAACAACTCCTGATTCATTTTTTGATTTCTTTCTGTTCTGATTTAAGCTATTCTGATTTAATCTGTTCTGATCCAATCCCTGTTTTGATCTGTTATGTAAGTGCTTGTTACCATAAACGCATCGGATCATATCCCGTATTTCCATTTATTACAGATGCAGCTTGCACGTGAGCTTGTCCGTCACCAGCTTGAAGACACAGACCGTCTCGAACATCTTCTCCGGGAAAGTCCAGTCATCTTTCCCTGTGTAGTGCCGCATGATGCGCAGCAGCCCCTCACGCTTTTCCTCCGGCTCTGTGACAAAGCTGACCGTCCCCGTCCCGATGACGCTCTGGAATGCGGCCGTGCACTCCGACGCGACGTCCGACGGGTGAAGCTCGTAGTTCGTGTCCAGCTCAAAGCCGACGCGCGGGTTTTTCCGGATCAGATCGATCTTGCGGCCCTTAGCCGCTCCATGAAAATAGAACATATAACTGTCGTCCGCGCCGCGCGCGTAGCCGAAGCTCAGCGGAACGATGTACACCTCTCCGTCGTCGTCAAAACCGATCCTGCAGCAGTGGCTGTCCGCGATGATCTGTTCGATCCGCTCCGGATCCGTGACCTCCCTGTCTTTTCTGCGCATAGTTTCCGCCCCTTCCCCTATTCCCTCAAATTCATTTTTGTTTTAAGAAAACTTTTTCTGCTGCGTTAAAGGATAATCCATTTTCCCCCAAAATGCAACAGAAATAGTAATATCTGCGGAGTGATATTTGACTTGCGTGGCGCCTCGGGGTATACTTATTGAAGCAACGCGGCGGCTTTCCATGATTCTTTCCGCGCCTGAAACAGATCAAAGAAAAGAGGAACATGCAATGACCTTTTTCATCGTATTTTTTCAGATGCTCTCCCTGCTCATCATGATCGGCGTCGGCTTTCTGGCGACAAAGACCGGCATGGTCGACGACAACACGAATGGGCATATCTCCAAGCTGATCATCAACATCTTCAATCCGCTGCTGGTCTTCTCTAGCGCCGCGAATTCCATCGGGATGGTCTCGCTGCACATCCTGCTCCTCGTCGGACTGATCGCGGCCGGGATGTTCGCGTTCTTCATCGTCATCGGGATGCTCCTCGCGCCGTTTTTTGACAGGGATCAGATGCAGCGAAAGGTCTATCAGCTCATGTTCATTTTCTCCAATCTGGGCTTCATCGGCATCCCTGTCGTGTCGAGCATTCTCGGCGCGCAGTATGTCGTCTACGTCACGGAGTTTATCCTGATCTACACCGTAATCTTCTATACATACGGCGTCGCCCTGATGGACGGCAGGTTTTCCGTCTCATCCCTGAGATCCATGCTGAATTCCGGCACGGTGTTCGGCGTGGCGGCGCTCATCGTCATCCTGTTCGAGATCCCGCTGCCCGATTTTCTCAGATCGGCAGCCACCTATCTCGGCAATGCGACCACGCCGCTCTCCCTGATCTGCGTCGGCTACACACTCGCTAACGCAGATCTCCGAAAGATCTTCTGCAACGGGAAGCTGTACCTCTTCTCTGCGATCAAGCTGCTCATCCTGCCGCTTCTGCTGCTGCCGCTCGTCCGGCTCGCGACGCACGACGCCGGGGTGATCGCCACCTGCATGATCATGTTCGGCATGCCGGTCGGCAACATGCCCCTGATGATCGGCACAGAAAAGGGAATCGACTGCACGAACTGCAGCGCCGCCATCATTCTGACGACCGTGCTGTGCGTGCTGACGATTCCCGTGCTGTTGACCGTAGCCGGTTAAACTTCTGTGTCCTCCATCCAGATCCGGACGCACGCGTCGCTCGGCATGCGCCAGTCGCCGCGCGGGGAAAGCGCGACGCTGCCGACCTTCGGGCCGTCCGGCACACAGGAGCGCTTGAACTGCTGGCTGAAAAAGCGCCGGTAAAAGATTTTCAGCCACTTCAGGATCGTTTCTTCATCGTAACTCCCGGCGAAAGCAAGCTTCGCCACGCGGTAGATCTTCGCGGGCGGGTAGCCGAAGCGCAGCAGATAGTAAAGGAAAAAGTCGTGCAGCTCATAGGGGCCGACAAGATCCTCGGTCTTCTGCGAGATCTGGCCGTTCTCCGGCGGAAGGAGCTCCGGGCTCACCGGCGTGTCCAGCACATCCCGCAGGATCTGGCTGATCGGTTCATCGCCGCAGGTATCCGCATAGTAGCGCACAAGGTGGCGCACCAGCGTCTTCGGCACGGAGCAGTTAACGCCGTACATCGACATGTGATCGCCGTTGTAAGTGGCCCAGCCGAGCGCAAGCTCCGACATATCGCCCGTACCGATCACGAGTCCGCCTTTTTTATTCGCGAGGTCCATGAGCACCTGCGTGCGCTCCCGCGCCTGAGCGTTCTCATACGTCACATCGTGCACGGACGGATCCTGCCCGATATCCCGGAAATGCTGCTTCACTGATTCGCGAATGTCCACCTCGAGAAGCTCCGCACCCAGCCTGCGCGTCAGCTCACAGGCGTTGTGGTAGGTGCGGTCCGTCGTCCCGAAGCCCGGCATCGTCACCGCCGTCATCTGATTGTGCGGCAGTCCCAGCAGATCGAACGCCTTTGTCATGACGAGCAGTGTCAGCGTGGAATCCAGTCCGCCGGAAATCCCCACCACCGCGCACTGCGATCCCGTGTGCTGCAGCCGCTTTTTCAGACCAAGCGCCTGAATCGTCAAAATCTCTTCGCAGCGCTTATCCCGGTCAGCTTTCCCCGACGGCACGAACGGAGCCGGATCAAAGCCGCGCGTAAGCCGCGTCTCCTCCTCTTCCAGTGTAAACCAGACCTTCTCGTACGCCGCGTCCTCATCCGGCGCAAAGGTCGTCATTCTGCGCCGCTCCTCCCGAAGCCGCGCAATGTCAAATTCCGTGCAGGTCACGCCGCAGGCAAAGCGGGAGGACTGCGCAAGGATATGTCCGTTTTCAGCCAGCAGATTGTGTCCGCCGAAGACGAGGTCCTGCGTGGACTCACCCTCCCCCGCGCTCGCGTAGATATAGCCGCACAGAAGACGCGCCGACTGTCCTGCAATCAACGCCTCGCGATAGGAATCTTTCCCGACCACTTCATCGCTCGCCGACAGATTCACGATCACATTCGCCCCGGCCAGCGCATGCGCTGTACTCGGCGGATTCGGCGCCCAGAGGTCCTCACAGATCTCCGCCGCCACACAAAGCCCCTTCGGGGTGTTCCCGCAGAACAGAAGCTCCATCCCGAACGGCACTTCCTCCTCTTCCCCCTCGAAAGGAATCCAGTCCACATCCGAACTGCCCGGCGTAAAATGGCGCGCCTCGTAGAATTCGTTGTAATTCGGCAGATAGCGTTTCGGCACAAGTCCGAGCAGATGCCCGCTGCTGATAGCCGCGGCCACGTTGTAGAGCTTTCCGTCCTTCTCCCACGGCAGACCGACAAAGACCAGCCCGTCATGCCCGTCCGTATGCTCGATCACACAGGACAGTCCTTCCCGCGCCGCGTCAAGCAGCTTCTCCTGCCAGAGCAGATCCCCGCAGGTGTACCCGGTCAGGCACAGCTCTGGGAACACGATGATCTTCGCCTTCTGCGCGTATGCCTCGTCGAGCGAACGGCAAATGCTTTCCGTGTTGTAAATACAGTCCGCCACTTTGATCTCCGGCGTCACCGCCGCTACTTTGATAAAGCCGTCTTTCATAATTATATCCTTTCCTTATCGGCTGCTCCGCCGCAGCAGCTCCCGCAGTTCATCCGGCGTCAGCCGGTATTTCTTATCACAGAAGTGGCAGTCCACCTCGATCGGCTCCCCGTCGTCGATCATCTCCTGCAGATCCTTGCGCCCGATGCTGATCAGCGCGCGCTCGATGCGCTCGCGCGAACAGTCGCAGCGGTACTGCGCCGGGATTGTGTCGTTGATCTCCAGTCCGAATTCCCCCAGCAGCTCCTCCAGAATCTGCTCCGGCGTCAATCCCCGATCCAGCAGGGCCGTCACGGAAGTCACATCAGAGAGCTTCTGCTCCAGCCGCGCGACGATCTCCTCCGGCGCGAACGGCATCAGCTGGATGATGAATCCGCCCGCCTGACGCACCGTGTTGCCCTTGTCCAGAAGCACGCCGAGCCCGACCGAAGACGGCACCTGCTCCGACACCGCGAAATAGTAAGTCAGATCGTCCCCGATCTCCCCGGTCTGCAGTTCGCACTGACCGTTATACGGCTCCTTCATGCCAAGATCCTTGATCACGTTCAGAATGCCGTTTCCGACCGCGCCGCCGACGTCAAGTTTTCCTTTGTCGTTCGCGTGCAGGAGCACCGCCGGATTCTGCACATATCCCTTCACATTCGCCGACGAGTCCGCCGTGACGGTGATCCCGCCGATCGGCCCGTCTCCCTTGATCTGGAGCGTGAGCAGGTCCTTCTCGCCCTTCATCATCGCGCCCATCATCGCGCCCGCCGTCAGCAGCCGCCCCAGCGCCGCCGTCGCCACCGGGCTCGTGTTGTGAAATCCCCGCGCCGTCTCTACGGTCTTCCTCGTCGTCGCCGCGAACGCGCGGATCTGGCTGTCCGCCGCCGTCGCCCTCACAATGTAATCCATGCTCTGTCTGTTCCTTTCTCCGTTTATCTTGTCTAAAACGGGGCATCCATGCGAATGCCCCTGACTATAATCTGTTCACCGCTATCGAGATTATACCACTCTCGTTTTTCTCATACAACAGCTTTTTCGATCGTGTGTCAATGTATACAATGTATAGACAAATTTCAATGTATAGACAAATCTTTTCAGATATGTTATTGTTTAAAAACTGATTAAGCAAAGATATGAAAAGGTGATCTCATGCTGGAGATTTTGCTGGACAGCCTGATCGACTGTCTGAAACTGCTGCCGTTTCTGTATCTGTCTTACCTTGCGGTGGAGTACACAGAGCACAGGATGAGCGCAAAGACAAAGGAAATGATATACCGCGCCGGGAAGGCAGGTCCGCTTTTGGGCAGTCTGATCGGGACGATCCCGCAGTGCGGGTTTGCCGCCGCGGCCGCTGGACTTTTTGCGGGCGGAGTGGTATCGCCCGGCACGCTTCTCTCCGTGTTTCTGGCGACCTCGGACGAAATGCTGCCTGTCATGCTCGCGCAGGGGGCGAACGGGACGACGATCGCCAAAATTCTGGCGGCGAAAGCGGTCGTGGCGACTGTCGCGGGTATGTTAGTTGATTTTACTCTGGAAACGATTCTGGGGCGGCGGGGTCCGATCCCTGAGCATATGGATATGTGCGAACACGGACACTGCGGGTGCGAACACCATGGGATTTGGTATTCGGCCCTGAATCATACGCTGAAGACAGCCCTGTTTCTCTTTGTAATCACGCTTATTCTCGGTTTCGGGATGGACCGTTTCGCGGCGTCCGGACTTGCCGGAAATATCATGAAGAACTCGGGACTTGAGGCGATCGCGGCGGCGATCATCGGCGTGATTCCGAACTGCGCGGCTTCCGTGCTGGTGACGGAGCTGTTTCTGGAGGGTGTGTTGAGCGGCGTCGGACTGTTCGCAGGACTGTTGTGCGGCACGGGGACGGGGCTTCTGGTGCTCTACCGGGAAAACCGGAACCTGAAAAAGAACCTTGCGCTGACGGCTGTACTGGCAGTGATCAGTATCATCGCCGGTATCGTGCTGGGGCGGCTGATTAGAATCCTATAATAAAAATGCTGTGATAAAATTCAGTATTATGAGTTTAGTATAGAACATTGCGTGCAAAATTGGGAATCTGAAAATTCGGGAGGAAGGCGTATATTTTTGAAAACGGAAATCAGCTCTGGGAAGAAGCTGTTGTTCAGCGGCAGGGATCTGCGGGGATTGATCGTTCCCCTGATCATCGAGCAGTTTCTCGCGATCTTTGTCGGGCTTGCGGATTCGGTCATGGTGGCGTCTGTGGGAGAGGCTGCGGTCTCCGCGGTTTCCCTGATCGATACGATCATGATCCTGCTGATCAACATCTTCACGGCTCTCGCGACGGGAGGCGCGATCGTGGCGGGGCAGGCGCTCGGCCGGAGGCACGAGGAGGCCGGCTGCGAGGCGCTGGAGCAGACGCTTCTGTTCTCGACGGCGTTCTCCCTGCTCATCATGGCGCTGGTGTATGCGGGAAAATGGTTTATCCTGCATGTCGTGTTCGGAAAGATCGAGCCGGACGTCATGGCAAACTGCAACACCTACCTGATGATCGTGACGGCCTCGATCCCGTTCCTGGCCGTTTACAACTGTGGCGCGGCCGCGTTCCGGGCGACCGGCGATTCACGCACGCCAATGTTCCTGTCCCTTGTCATGAACGGGATGAATATCATTGGAAACGGAATCCTCCTGTACGGACTCGGATTCGGCGTGGAGGGTGCGGCGATCCCGACGCTTATATCCCGCGCTTTCGCCGGCGTCTGGATGCTGTGCCTGATCTGTGATAAAAAGAGGACGCTGCATGTGCGGACGCTGTCCGGACTGCGGCTGAATACGCATGTGCTTCGGAAGATTCTTCATATCGGAATTCCGTACGGGCTGGAAAACAGCATGTTCCAGCTCGGCAAGATTCTTGTGCTGAGCGTTGTCTCCGGCTTCGGCACGGTTTCGATCGCAGCAAACGCGGTCAGCAACAGCGTTTGCAATTTCGCAATACTCGGCGGCATGTCGATGGGATACGCACTGTCCTCGGTGGCGGCGCAATGCGTCGGAGCGGGGGATTATGAGCAGGCGCGCTACTACACACGCAAGTTGCTTTTGTATTCCTATGTCTCGGTGGTCGTGATGAATCTTCTGATCCTCGTGATGATGCCAACGGCGATACGGGTCTACAATCTGTCGCCGGAGACCGGGGCGATGGCGCGGCGGATCATTCTGTATCATGCACTGATGTCTACACTGATCTGGCCTGCCTCATTTACCCTGCCGAATGTGCTGCGCGCGGCAAACGACGTTGGTTTCTGCATGTGGGTATCGATCCTTTCCATGTGGATTTTCCGCGTCGGCTTCAGCTATGTGCTCGGGCAGTTCGCGGGGATGGGCGTGCTCGGCGTCTGGGTGGCGATGACCATCGACTGGGCGGTGCGCGTCGTGTTTTTCGTCTGGCGATACCGGGGGACGAAATGGCAGCTGAAGGAAGTTTGAGAAATTCATTTGTTTTTACCCAATATCTTAGAAAATTACCATGGAAAAGTCCGGCTGAATGATGTAAACTGTACTTAACATGCAAGTCCCGCGATCCGGCGGGTAAGAACGGAAATCTTATATTCAGGAGGACGTATCTATGTTAGTAAACACAAAGGCAAGAGTTGGCGTTTTCTCGATCGCGCTCGGCGCGTATCTGCCGCAGTTCCCGTCTCTGGTACCGGAATTTGAAAGCCAGTATGAGGCGTTCAAGAAGACGCTTCCGAACACGGTTGAGATCATCGACGGCGGCATGGTGACGACGAAGGAACTGTCTCAGGCAGCCGGGGACAAGTTCCGCGCGGCGGACGTCGATCTCGTGATCATGCAACTTCTGACCTATGCGACATCCTACAATATGCTCCCGGCAGTGCGCGATCTCGATGTTCCGGTCGTTCTGGTGAACGTGCAGAAGCTGAAAGCGCCTGACTACGCGAACACGGACACGCCGAAATGGCTCGGCGAGCTCTACGCCTGCGGCGCCGTCGGCGAGATGGTTGCAGACCTGGAGCGCGCGGGCAAGCGCCACGCGGTCATCACCGGCGTCGTCGAGGGCGGAGATCCGTACGTGCAGCATGAGATCGAGGACTGGTGCAAGGCTGCGCAGGTGCGCAGAAGATTCCGCGACACGAACCTCGCGCAGATCGGCAGACCGTATCCGGGCATGATGGATCTCTACATCGACGAAACGAACCTGTACCACAGAATGTGGCTCTACACGAAGCAGTTCGACTGGGAGAAGATGTGGGCGATCGCCGACGACATCACCGACGAGGACGCGATCCGCGCGAAGGCGCAAGACATCCTCGACACCTTTGATATCGAGGGCGGCGGCACCATTGAAAAGGTCTGGGATATGGCGAAATATGTAGTGGCGTTCGAGCAGTGGGTGAAGGACGAGCAGATCGGTTTCGTCGCGTCCCACTACGACGGCTTCGCGCAGGGCGTCGCGGGCAAGCTCGACAGCATGCTGATCCCGGCGTTCTCCATGCTGATCAAGCAGGGCACCGCGTGCGCTGTTGAGGGTGATATCAAGGTCGCGATGGCGATGAGCATCCTGAAGACGATCTCTGGGACCGGCCAGCTCTCCGAGATGTACTCCATCGACTTCAACGAGGATATCTGCATCATCGGACATTCGGGTTCGGGCGACGCGGACATCTCCCAGGCGAAGAAGCCGACCATGAAGATCGTTCCGGTCTTCCACGGCAAGACGGGCGGCGGCTACCTGACCCAGTTCTATCCGCCGACCGGTCCGGTCACCTACCTCGGCATCACACAGGACAAGGACGGTCACTTCAAGTTCGTCGTCGCCGAGGGTGTCAATGAGGAAGGTCCGATCTTCATGTTTGGCGACACCAACATGCGGACACGCTTCACCTGCGGCGCGAGAGAGTTCTGCAACAAGTGGAGCGAAGCCGGCCCGACGCATCACATGGCGGCCGCGGTCGGTAGACACATCGACACGATCCTGAAGGTCGCGAAGATCTTCAACGTGCCGGTGGACATTGTGACAAGATAAACGACTGTATCTCTGCCGCGATCTGAGCGTCGCGGCAGAGCTTTTGATAAGGATCAGGGGGAACGGCTATGAAGGTACCGGTTATCATCCAGATGCACACCGGGGAGAACGGGGCGGCAGCCCTGTCCATGATACTGGCTTATTACAGAAAATATCTCCCGCTGTCGGCGGTGCGTGAGAAGTGCCTTACTTCCCGAAACGGTTCCACGCCCGCGCAGCTGCTTCAGGCCGCCGAAGGATTCGGTCTGAAGGGTGCCGTCCGCAGGGTCGGATTGTCCGAGCTGAAGAAGGCGCCGCTGCCCGCCATCGTGAGCTGGAACAAAAAATATTATGTGGTAGTCTGCGCGTTCCGGAGCGGCAATGTCTATGTCAACGACCCATCCGGCGGCGCGTACGCCGTGACGGAGGAGCGGTTCGGGCGCTCCTTTTCCGGTTCCGTGATCGCTCTGGAGCCCGGCCCCGATTTCCGGCCCGAAGGACGCCGGGAACCGATATGGTCCATGCTGTGGCGTCGGCTGCATTCGGGCAGCCGCTCCCTTCTCGCGATCTTTCTGCTGCACGCGCTCGGCACGGCGGCGCATCTGATCCTGCTGGAATTAAGCCGGCGTATGTTGGATCAGGTCATGGGCGGGGAACAGCGGGAACTCTATCTCCCCCTGCTGATCGGCATGGGCGCGGCGCTGCTTGCCGGCACCGGCTTGTCTGTTCTCGAGACCATACGCACCTACCGGATCGGCCGCAGAATGGCGGCGGAGTCCGGCGGCAGGCTTTTCCGACAGATGCTGGATCTGCCCATGAGCTTCTATGAGCAGCACTTCGCAGGCGATATTCTGGACCGCATGGAAAAGAATTCCCGTCTGGACTACTCCCTGCTGCGCACGATCCTTCCCACGGTCATCGACACGGCGAGTCTCGTCTTTTATCTCGCCATGTTGCTGTTCTACGACCCGCTGATGGCTTTCCTCTGCCTTGCGGTGGAGGTGATCTACATCCTCGTAAGCCTGTGGCTCCAGAGGCGGATCGCCATCCAGTCGCGCAGTCTGAGCACCAGCGCAAGCGCCGTGAACACTTCCCTGCTCAACGGTTTCAACACGATCGAGACGATCAAATCCATCGGCTCGGAGAAGGCCTTCTTCTCCCTCTGGAGCTCCTCACAGAACAGCATGCAGGAAAAGAGCGCGCGTATGGACCGCATAAAGGCGCTGTCCGGATTCCTGGGAAGCAGCCACAATGTGATCTCCTCCGCCTGCCTCCTGTTTGTGGGCGCCATTCTGATCATCCGGGGCCAGTTTACCATGGGTATGCTGGCTACGTTTCAGTCGGTCCTCGGCAACGTGCGGAGAAACCTCGGCTCCCTGGTATCCACCTCCAACGACCTGACGAGCCGCCGCACCGATATCGAGCGCGTGGAGGACATGCTGGGACAGGAGCCGGAGCCGGCGGTCCCCTTGCAGGATGAAGCCCGGGCACAGAAGCTCTCCGGCGACATAGCGATCGATCACGTCACTTTCCGCTACAATCCGGGAGACCGGCCGGCGGTGGACGACCTTTCCCTGCACGTAAAGCCGGGGCAGATGGTGGCCCTGGTCGGCTCGACGGGTTGCGGCAAGAGCACACTCATGAAGCTCATCGCCGGTCTCTGCCGCGCGGACAGCGGAACCATTCTCTACGATGGACTGCGCCGGGACGAGATCCCGGACGTGACCTTCCACTCCTCGCTCGCGTGCGTGGATCAGGAGATCACCGTGTTCAACGATACCCTTGCAAACAATCTGAAAATGTGGGACGCGACGATCGAGAATTTTGAGATGATCCTCGCGGCGCGAGACGCGCAGATCCACGACCGCGTCATCGCGGCTCCGGGTGGCTACGACGCGGCGGTCTATGAGAACGGACGCAACTTTTCCGGCGGGGAACTGCAGCGTCTGGAGCTTGCCCGCGCCTTGAGTCAGGATCCCACGGTCCTGCTTCTGGATGAGTTTACTTCCGCTCTGGACGCCCTCACGGAGGAGAAGGTCTTCCGGGCGATCCGCGACAAAGGGACGACCTGCATTCTGGCGGCGCACCGCTTCTCCACCGTGGTGGAATGCGACTGGATCGTCGTGATGGAGAAGGGACACATCGCGGAGCAGGGTACGCACGAGGAACTGTATCATGCCAACGGCTTGTACCGCCGTCTGGTGGATCTGCAATAGAGGTGGTGATCTCATGAGTAGTATATTTACCGATCTTATTCTGGAACGCGACCGTATCGATACGCGTCTGATGGAGGAGGCGAACACCTCCCTGCGCGACAACATTCCTTCCTCTGCCGGCGCGGACCGGATCGTTCAGACGGAAGCTGCGCTGCGCTGCATTCTGGATCGCTTCGGCGTTACGCCCGAGCCCGTCCGCCACTGCGACAGCATCGGCGAGCTGATGGACTGCGTGCTCGATCCCCTGTGCATCATGTACGAGCCCTGCGATCTGCGGGAAACAGACTGGAGACGAAGGACCGTCCACATGCTCGGGTTTCTTGGGGACGGGACCGCGGTGGCCCTCTTCCCGACGGTGGGCGGCTATCGCTATGTGTGCCCGTCGACCGGAAGAAAAGGCCGCATCACGAAAAATACGGTTCTTGATCCCACCGCCTACGTGATCTACCGTCCGCTGCCGGAGGGCAGACTTTCCCTGCCACGCTTTTTCCGGCTTCTGTTTGCCCTGCTCTCTCCCGCCGACTACGTGCCCGTCGCCGCGGCGATAGGCGTCATCACGCTGCTCGGACTCGTAGCTCCCTCACTCAACCGCCGGGTGCTGAATCAGCTGGTTCCTCTCGGGTCCGCGGCCTGGCCGAAGCTCACATCCGCGGCTGTCCTGTTTGTCTCCGTGGGCGTGCTGCGCGCGGCGCTCACCGTCGTCAAGACGCTCATGCTCAACACCGTCCGGCGGAATGTCAGCATCCAGGTGCAGGCCGCCGTCGTATCGCGCATCCTGTTCCTGCCGGACGCCTATTTCAAAAACCTGTCCGCCGGAAAATTGTCCAGACGCATTCAGAACAGCCGTACGCTCGCCGAAAAGCTCACCGGCATGGTCATGGACACCTCGGTCACGGCCGTCTTCTCCCTGGTCTATATCCCTCAGATGGCGCGCTTTGCCCCGTCCCTGTACATTCCGGCGCTGTTGATCCTCGCCGCGCAGATCGCGCTCAGTATCTTCGCGTCCGCGGTCTACGCCAAAAATACGCTGGCAAGCAACGAGCTGTCCATGGAGGAGAACGGCTTTGTCTACGCGGCGGTGCGCGGCATTCAGAAGCTGAAGACTTCCGGCGCCGTCAAGCGTGTCTACGCGAAGTGGGCAGAGCTCTATCGGCGGAGACTGGTATACAATCTTGACCCGCCCGGTGTCGTGAAGCTGCGAAGCCAGCTCATCGCTTTCATCTCATCCTTCGGCACGGTCCTGATCCTGTCCGTGGCGATCCCGTCGGGCGTCACCCGGCCGGACTACATCGCCTTCACCGCCTCCTACGGGCTGATCGTCACAGCCGCCACGGAGCTGATGAGCGTGATCGACAACCTCTTCTCCCTGCAGTCGCTGCTGAACAATCTGAAACCGCTCTTCGAGGCGGAACCGGAGCAGACGCGCAGCCAGGAATATGTAAAAGAGCTGTCCGGACGCGTGCAGCTGGAGAACATTCATTTCGCCTACGAGGGCGCCCGCACGGAGTGCCTGAAGGGCGTCTCTCTTTCCATCCGGAAGGGAGAAAAGATTGCCATCGTAGGGGAGAGCGGCTGCGGCAAGAGCACTTTGCTTCGCATCCTCATGGGGATGGAGACGCCGTCCGCGGGCTGTGTTTACTATGACGGACGTCCGCTCCCCTCCCTCAACAAGCGCTCCCTGCGCCGCCACATCGGCTCTGTGTTCCAGTTCAGCCAGGTGATGCCCGGCTCCATTCAGGCGAACATCGCGTTCGGAGCGCCGGACATCACGGAAGACGAAATCTGGGACGCCGCCGGGAAGGCGCAGATCGAGGAGCTGATCCGCTCCCTGCCGCTTGGCATGGACACCGAGATCTCCGAATCCCGAGGCGGCGGTTTTTCCGGAGGGCAAAAACAGTGCATCCTTCTGGCGCGGGCCTTTGCCGGAAAGCCTTCTCTGCTCGTCCTGGACGAGGCCACCTCCGCGCTGGACAACGTGACGCAGAAGAAGGTTCTGGACGCGATCACGGCACTTCGGGCCACGGTCATCATGGTCGCCCACCGGCTCTCCACGGTCAAAGACTGCGACCGCATCATCATGCTCTCTGACGGAGTGATCGCGGAACAGGGAACTTACGAAGAATTGATAGAGAAGAACGGGCTCTTCGCCGAGCTCGTGCGCAAGCAGCTCCAGGCGGAGACATAAGTGCATCGATACGCGAAGCGCTTACTACCTTACGCGGGTCTGCGCATAAAAACACTCCGGATGCCGAGCATCCGGAGTGTTATAAAAAGGAGGGAAGACATTCATTTCTGGAGAACTTTTCATGGCGTCACAGACCGGCGGCCGCCTGCAAGACCTTTTTGCGCCGGACCATTCCGCCCTCTGCAGGCGCGCTGTGCGCACCCTCCTTTTTACCTGATAGGAAATTCAGAACAACGTGCTCCAGTCCGTCTCAAACCGGCGGTAGTACACGTTAACGAGGCTTCGATACCCCAACTCATGCATTTTCTCGAAACGGACGCGATAACGGGCGTCCGATTTTTTTCCGCTGCCCACGTAGCGGATGTTGAACTGGACCGCGGCGTCGATCTTCCTCAGCCCGTCCGTCTTCGACAGCAGCGGCAGAACCCAGCGGCACCAGTTCAGCTCGTGCCGGTTGGCGACGCCCCCGAAAAACAATCGTCTGGCGTAAAAGATCATCCGACGCATCGCCTCCTCGTCGTCGAGCTCACCCCGCTTCTTGCGGCGCATGATCCGATCGGCGCGAAGACGCAGCTTCCACCTGATCTTATCCACCGAGCTGTCCGCGATGTCCACGGCGCGCCCAGTCAGCTTCATGCCAAGCACCTCCACGGTAGAGCCGGGAGGCAGGATCATGCTCTTTTCCTCATGGAGCGAAAGCTTTTTGCGGGACATCACCTCCATGATGTAACACTTATATTCCTCGACCTGCTCCTCTGTGTTCGCGTAGAGCACGATGTCGTCCGCGTAGCGGCCGTACAGAACATGCTTCTCCTGAAAATACCAATCCATCTCCGAGAGATAGAGGTTTTCAAAAAAGCTGGTAAGCGGCACGCCGGACATGACCGCAGGGCCATCATGAAAAATACCCCCAGACGGATGTCGGTAGGTACGCCAGTTAAGGAGCCAGCGGAAAAACGCCATGATCTCCGAATCGTCTGCGAACAGCGCTTCCAGCTGCCCCAGAAGCAGCGCGCCGTCTATACTGTCGCCGTAACTGCGCACATCCGTCTTCAGGATATACTTGCTTCTCAGTCCCGGCACAGACTTCAGCCGCATGATCAGATCCGCCACACGGCGGCCACTCCGGAACGAGTAGAGATTTTTGGAAAAGACGGAGTCATATTTCCGAAGGGCAAAGGTCATCAGCTGCGTCAGCATCAGATTTTCTTTCTTCAGGCTGTACACCAGCCGCTTTTTGCCGCTGTGGCTCTTGCGCCGGGCGAACTGCATGGGAGGATCAAAATAGTAATCCCCCGCTTTCAGACGCAGGATATCGGCTGTGCATTGATCGCTCAGAAAGTAGCTTCTCAGGGCGTCCACTTCTTCCGGCTTGCAGGAAATGGATTCATCCTTATATGCAAGAAATCTCTCCCGGACCTCCATGTCCAGCATCTCATCAAAAACGCCCATGTCCGCTCTCCCCATGTCCGCGCCACGCTCCGATAATGCCGGGCAGCAAAGCGATTCTGTATTCTATATTATCTGTCCTTTTATTCAGATCTTATTCAGATCTTCTTCAGCTCGTACTGCCTCGTCCCGAGTCCGACCTTCTCCGCCTGCTCCAGCGTGGCCTTCCACTCGATGTTCGGATTCGAGTCTTTAAAGTGGTCGTGATGGCACGCCCAGCCCTCGGAAGACAGATTGTCGCCGAGCTGGCTGTTCGGCAGCGGCTGCGCGTTCAGGCAGGCGTCCGCGCAGGCCTGATCGAGCGCCACCGGATCGAAGCTCGCAAACATTCCGATGTCCGGAAGGATCGGCGCGTCGTTCTCCTCGTGGCAGTCGCAGTTCGGACTGATATCCTGTACCAGGGAAATATGGAAGCAGGGACGCCCGTGGCAGACTGCCTGCGCGTACTCCGCCATCTTTCGGTCAAGCAGTTCGTTCGCACTGTCGTTCGGATTGTAGACCGCGTCAAACGCACATGCGCCGATGCAGCGGCCGCAGCCCTTGCACTTGTCGTAATCGATCACGGCCTTCTTTTCCGGGTAGGAGATCGCGTCGCTCCCGCACTCTTTCGCACAGCGGCGGCAGCCCCGGCAGAGCTCCTCGTCGATCGCCGGTTTCCCGCTCTTGTGCTGCTCCATCTTCCCGGCGCGGCTTCCGCAGCCCATGCCGATGTTCTTGATCGCGCCGCCAAAGCCGGTCGCTTCATGCCCCTTGAAATGGGTCAGGCTGATGAACACGTCCGCGTCCATGATCGCGCGGCCGATCTTCGCCGCCTTGATGTATTCGCCGTTCACCACAGGCACTTCCACGTCGTCGGTGCCGCGCAGACCGTCCGCGATGATGATCTGGCACCCGGTCGTCACCGTGTTGAATCCGTTCAGGTTCGCGCAGTCCAGATGCTCCAGCGCGTTCTTGCGGCTGCCCGGATACAGCGTGTTGCAGTCCGTCAGGAAAGGGATTCCGCCCTGTTCCTTGCACAGATCCGCCACCACCTTCGCGTAGTTCGGGCGCAGGAACGCCAAATTCCCAAGCTCGCCGAAGTGCATCTTGATCGCGACAAACTTGCCGTCCATATTGATGTCTTTGATCCCCGCCGCGATGCAGAGTTTCTTCAGCTTTTCGAGCTGTCCGCTTCCGAGCGAACAGCGAAAATCCGTAAAATAAACCGTAGACTTGCTCATTTTCTTACCTCCCGCCGATTTTATTTGTATAAAACTAATCATACCTGAAATACCCGCAAAGTCAAGGAACTTTTATGAACATTATAGCGTGTGATAATAGGGACAAATATTCTCGTAATGCCCATCCTTCATGCGGAAACCGCCGGGTATCGTTCCGAGCTGCACAAAGCTCAGACGCTCGTACAGATGCCTCGCGTGAACATTGCTCTCGACAACCGCGTTGAACTGGAGCACGCCGAAGCCCAGACGCTTCGCGTTTTCCAGGCAGTCCTTCACCAGACCTTCTCCAATATGCCGCCCTCTGCATGTCGCACGCACCGCATAGCTCGCGTTGCAGATATGTCCGCAGCGTCCTACATTGTTCGGATGCAGGATATATAAACCGACTATGGAGCCGTCTTCCTCTGCGATTCCGCAGTAGCTCTGTGAGGCAAAGAACGCGGCTCCCGTATCCTCGTTCAGCAGTTCCTCCTGTGGGAACGCGCTCCCCTCGTCCACCACCTCATTCCAGATCTGAATCATCTCAGGCAAATCACTTTTCTGATATTCTCTGATCTGCATTTATCTTTCCTCCAACTCCTGGCTCAGGATTTAAATAACTCATTTACTTCTGCTCTCATCTTTGGATTCAGTGCCCGAACTGCGCAAGTCTCTGTTTCACCTGCTCCATCATCTGCGTGTACTTCTCGAGTTTCGCTTTCTCCTCGTCGATCTTCGCCTGCGGCGCCTTGCTGATAAAACGCTCGTTGTTCAGCATGCCGTTGACACGGGCAAGCTCCTTTGTAAGACGCTCCTCTTCCTTCTGCAGACGCTCCAGCTCCTTGTCGAGATCGACAAGCTCCGCGAGCGGCAGGTAGACCACCGCCTCCGGGATCACCGCCGAGACCGCGTCGTCACTGATGCCGGTCTTGTCCGCCTGCACGTGCACCTCGCTTGCATAGCCGAGCGTCGCGAAGAAGACCTTGCCGTTTTCAAAAATGCTACAGATCTCCGGGTTCTCAGACACCACAAACACCTGCGCTTTTCTGCTCGGCGGCACGTTCATGCCCGTGCGGACGTTGCGGATACCGCGCACGGCCTCCTTGATCGTCTCGACCGCCTTCTCCTCTGCGGCGAACGCCCACTCTTCCTTATATTCCGGCCACGCGGAGATCATAATCGACTCCTCCTGCGGCAGCAGCGTACAGTAGATTTCCTCGGTCACAAACGGCATGTACGGATGCAGCAGCTTCAGCGCGTTCGCGAGCACCGTGCGCAGCGTCCAGAGCGCGGCCGCCTTCGTCGTGTCCTCGTCGTTATAAAGACGCGGCTTCACCATCTCGATGTACCAGTCGCAGAATTCCTCCCAGATAAAGTCATATACCTTCTGGACCGCGATGCCGAGTTCATACTTCTCCATGTTCTCGGTCACGACCTTCGCCAGCGTGTTCACCTTCGAGAGAATCCACTTGTCCGCTCCGGTCAGATCGTTCAAATCGATCGTCTCCGGCACCTCGGCCTTTTCAAGATTCATCATGATAAAACGCGATGCGTTCCAGACCTTGTTCGCAAAGTTGCGGGACGACTCCACGCGCTCCATGTAGAAACGCATGTCGTTGCCCGGCGCGTTGCCCGTGATCAGCGTCAGGCGCAACGCGTCCGCGCCGTACTGCTCGATGATCTCCAGCGGGTCGATGCCGTTGCCGAGCGATTTGCTCATCTTGCGCCCCTGAGAGTCGCGCACGAGGCCGTGGATCAGCACATGGTGGAACGGCACCTCGCCGGTCTGCTCCAGCGCGGAAAACACCATGCGAATGACCCAGAAGAAAATGATATCGTAGCCCGTCACGAGCACGTCGGTCGGATAGAAATACTCGAGCTCCGGCGTCTTCTCCGGCCAGCCAAGCGTCGAGAACGGCCAGAGTGCCGAAGAGAACCAAGTGTCCAGCGTGTCCTCATCCTGCGTCAGATGCATACAGCCGCACTTCGGGCAGACCTTCGGCATCTCCTTCGCCACGACCACCTCGCCGCACTCGTCGCAGTAGTACGCCGGAATCCGGTGTCCCCACCAGAGCTGCCTGGAGATGCACCAGTCGCGGATGTTCTCGAGCCAGTGCAGATAGATCTTGTCAAAACGATCCGGCACAAACTGCAGCGAACCGTTCTTCAACGCCTCGATCGCCGGCTTCGCCAGCTCGTCCATCTTCACGAACCACTGCGGCTTGATCATCGGCTCCACCGTCGTCTTGCAGCGGTCGTGCGTGCCGACGCTGTGGCTGTGCGGAACCACCTTCACGAGCAGTCCGAGTTCCTCGAGATCCTTCACGATCGCCTTGCGCGCCTCGTAGCGATCCATGCCCGCGTACTTGCCGCCAAGCTCGTTGATCGTCGCGTCGTCGTTCAGGATGTTGATCTCCGCCAGGTCGTGGCGCTTGCCTACCTCGAAGTCGTTCGGATCGTGCGCAGGCGTAATCTTCACGCAACCGGTCCCGAACTCACGGTCCACGTACTCGTCCGCGATTACCGGGATCGTGCGCCCCGTGAGCGGCAGCTCGAGCATCTTTCCGACCAGATGCTGATAGCGCTCGTCCTCCGGGTTCACAGCCACCGCCGTATCGCCGAGCAGCGTCTCCGGACGCGTCGTCGCAATCTCGACGAACTGCCCTTCCTCGCCGACCACCGGGTAATTGATATGCCAGAAGAAGCCATCCTGATCCTCGTGCTCCACCTCGGCGTCGGAGATCGACGTCTGGCAGACCGGGCACCAGTTGATGATGCGCGAACCCTTATAGATATAGCCTTTTTCATACAGGCGGATAAAAACCTCCTCGACCGCCTTCGAGCAGCCTTCGTCCATCGTGAAGCGTTCCCTGTCCCAGTCTGCGGACGCGCCGAGTTTCTTGAGCTGGTTGATGATCTTTCCGCCGTACTCCTCCTTCCACGCCCAGGCGTGCTTCAGGAATTCCTCGCGGCCGATCTCGTCCTTGTCAATGCCCTGCTCCTTCAGCTTCTCGATGACCTTGACCTCGGTCGCGATCGCGGCATGGTCCGTGCCCGGCTGCCAGAGCGTCTCATAGCCCTGCATTCGCTTAAAACGGATCAGAATATCCTGCATCGTCTCGTCGAGCGCGTGTCCCATGTGGAGCTGCCCCGTCACATTTGGCGGCGGGATCACGATCGTAAACGGCTTTTTGTTCGGATTCGGCTCCGCGTGGAAATACTTCCTGTCGAGCCATTTCTGGTACAGTCTGTCCTCGATCCCCTTCGGGTCGTAGGTCTTGGCAAGTTCTTTGCTCATTGCGTTCCTCCTCTATAAATTCTTTGTCTTCGCTGAGCCATGCCAACCTCGAAAAACCATATATCTGCATGGCTCATTGCTTTCGCGAATAAAATCGCCCTTTGCACACATGTACAAAGGGCGAATGTCTCGCGGTACCACCTTTTCTTGCAGGATAAGTCCTACATCTCTTGCTTCTGTAACGGGAAGTCCCGGAATCGCCTACGCACCCAGCCTTGTCTTCACTCCGTCTGCGCATCTTTTGCAGTGGAGCGGCGGCAAGAGCTCAATTCTCCCGACAATCGGTTTCCGGCTTCAGCGATTCAGTTCGAAAGCTACCTTCCACGCCCGCTCTCCCGAACCGCCTTTCAGCCAATGGGCCGTCCTCTCTTTTGGCGCACAGCGCGTACTCCTCTTTCTCAACACCTTTTTCTGATGTTTCCTATCTTAGCGAACGGCCGCGGTTTTGTCAAGCATAAAAGCTCTGCCGGTAGATTTCCCCTCTAAGATTCAGAGAGTCCTATTTTTGTTTTTCATTGATTAGCTTTCTAAGACGTTCAATCTCTGCCTTCTGACTATCGATCTCTGCGTCCTTATTCGCAAGCTGCGCTTTCTGGCTGTCGATCTCCGCCTGCATCTCATCCATCATATACTGCACGGTATTCCGGTCAAGTATCCGCAACTCTTCTGAAAATATTCCCATAATCTTCTCCACATTCTGGCAAAGACGGTACACGTCTTCATACATGGGCCTGAATTCCGGGTAGGTATCGATCAGTCGAAGGATAATCTCCGGGTCGTCCTGGCTGAGGAACGCAAGCCACGCATCCGTTTCACTTCTGATACCTTCATTTTGGATGTTCTGACCGAAAATGTCAAGTGGAATAAACAGATATTTTTGCAAAAGATCCAGCTTCAGACCAGTGTCGGAGTGCTGCTCGAAATAGTGCAGATAATCCCCTGGGAATTCCCTGAATTCCACAGGACTTTCCTCCATGAAGACAATGGTATAGACCTCTTTGATTTCATAATAGCTGAATTTCTTTTTCCTCTCGTCGCGGAGCCGCTTGTACTGGCGCAAAAGGAGATCTGCGGAATAACAGGCGCTGCGCTGCCCCGGAAAGGCATATCCCAGCTTCTGGGCTTCAACATCAGCCAGGCTGCCATCGTCGAGCTCCACGACAATGTCCATGATCAGCAGGGAGCCCTCGTCCGCGATGCGCGTGGAGTCGCCAGGAAGGACATATTTGATCTTCACATTTGTCCTGAGCAGGACAGAGAGCAGGCGGTTGAGCCGCTCCGGAGTGTATTCCGGATTCAGAATCTCCTTGAAGAAGGAATCATATAAAATCTTGACGCCCCTGGCCCCGGTACAGAAGCCAAGAAACTCTTCCTGCTGATGTGGGTCCCAACCGTTAAACTGCTGCATGAGCACAGGACTTGCCTGTATGTACCTCAATAGATTTTCTCTTTCGTGGATCATCGGAAAATACTGTTTCAATTTGTTCTCCATGATACCTCCCATAAGTATTTTAGATGTGATTATAAATGATATGTGCTGTTATATTAACGCAGTCTGATAAGAAATGCAAGAAAATTTGCCCGACAGATTTCGACATCAAATTACTGAATTACAATGTGTATACGGGTATGGATTCCGCCGTCGGCAGCCAGTCCCTAAACATGGTCTCCCAACAACGGAAAACCCTTTGACCCCGCAGCGTTCCTGCCATGAAAAGTGTGTCGCTCCGATGAAAGCGTGTCGTTCACGGCAATCCGCGGGGTTTTTGACACCCATATCTCGCGAAAGCTTTGTCAGGCTTATTTTTTGTCAAATCAATTGCCAGCGAAATCAACCGCAAATTTAACAACTTTAGCGAATATTCCTTTACAGTTTCTGTGAAAACAATGGCATAGGAGCTAAATGCAAAAAAAGTATCAGACTCTTCATTCTAAAATTTCCCACGGGTTCGATGAATCGCATGAAATGTAGCGCCACGATGAATAACAAAACGAACGCTTTTCCTAAAGAAAGCTTCATACAATATCAACAACATGACAATACTTTTTGCAAAATTCATGCTGACAAGATTTGAAAAGAATCTATCAGCGAAAAAGGACATTACAACAGTGTAATATATGAAACTAAAAATTAGGATTCCTCTGTATCCTTTCCTGCTCTTTTTAACCAATTCATAGAATATCGACAGAAATAACATGCATATACCGTGTAGGACAAACACGCCAATCATGCCGAAATCATGATGGTACGAGCGTAGAAAAGTATATGTGTTTGCCAGATAACCGGCAACAACTGGACGAAACTCCAAATGAATAGGATAGGCCGGTATGTTGAGTCCATCAAATTTACTCAAAAATTGGTTCAAGTTATAGAATGTTTCCTTCCCCCAAATACTGTCTGCTGGAATCGGATCTTGTAAATATTGATCAAGCTCAATAATTTCGCTCCCGCAGTAGTATGCAGTGTAGTCCGCAATGTTCAGTTTCTCATTTTGACTTGTACGTCCAACAAGGCTTTTGCTCATATAAAACAATGTTAAAATTATAGCGAACACACATCCGACACGAACGATATTCTTTACACCATACGGTTTATATCCTCGTAACCTTCGAATGCGAAGAAGGTGGAACAGCATAAAACCAGCAATCATTTCATTGATAAGTTGCGTTCGACTTCCTTGTAGCAACATGCAAAGACCTAGTAAACATAATATCAATATATTCATGCTTCTTTCCCAAAAAGTGAAGCCGCTGAAAAAGTAAATTAGGTTAAATTCATACAGCAAAAATAACACTGTCATCAATGCCATCATCTGCCTCAACAGAAAAGGAAATCGATTTTCCGCCTCCATAGTATAAGTACTTTTTATGCGAAACTGATGCATGATCTGAACAAATGTACCGAAGTTGCCTCCTCCGATACGAATAACTTCCCTTAATATCCAGAAAATTGTAATACAAACGACCACTATAACCATAAAATTAACAATATTAGAAATAGGATGTATCATCACAGGCCTGCTGTGTGTTCGCACGCTAATTTTCTTAAACACTATATGAACATATATCCCAATCACCGCGCTCAACGCCATAGCCGCTGCTATCAATCCAATGGTTTCCCAGTGAAATGAGTAGAAATCATCCATTGATATCATAAAATAAATACAAAGGAATATAGCTCCTGCAAAAGTAAGTATCTGTATTGTTGCCGGGGCAAAAAAATCCTTTCCCAAGAAAAGGTAACTGAGAAAAAACAATATAATCAGAAATATTAACAATATGTAAATCATCTATCCCACGCACCTCCTTCCGGACTTTTACTGTGTTACCTTTGCATTTTGTCCGCTAACAGTTTCCTGTATAGTTCCAAGAGAAATGGGTTCTTTAACCATAGCAATATGCAAAAATAGCATACTGCCGATACAGCAATTATGATAATTGTCTCTGCAGCGCATTGCAAGGGCATAAACTTTATCAGGAATACAATGATCGGGATAGGAGAAGCGGCAACCCAATATTGCCAATATCTACAAAACGCCTTCTTAATATCAAAATATTTTCTGATATTGAAGAAACTGATAACGGCAACAACTGTTTCTGCCGCAACGGTAGCCCCAGCAGCGCCGTTTTCTGCGTAAAGCGGAATCAGAAAACTATTCAAAGTTAAATTTACAACAGCCCCTGCAGAAGTCGCAATCAACATAAGTTTTTCTTTTCCCATTGATAATAAAGTCTGTTGATTGGTCGTGATGCTGAAAGTGATTACCAATACGATTGGCGTCAATATTTTCATGGTTAATCCCGCCGATACAAATCCATTGCCACTAAAAAGCATGATGATATTGTCGCTCAGCATGAATAGTCCGACAGCTGCAGGGACAGATATAAGAAAAACATAGTTATAAAATGTTTCTAATAATTTTTGCCATTTACTCTCTTCATTTTGGCGAATGTAAAAAGATAGCCGGGGAATCAGAACCGAACCGGCAGCGGTAATAAGGTGAACAACCATTTTGTTGATCTTAACTGCAGCGGTATAACATCCTACTTCAGCGTCCCCTTTCAAGAAGCCTAGCATCGTACTATCTAGAACTGTATATAACTCGATGGAGACTGTCATTGCAAACAGCCAAAAAATTGGCTTTAAGTGACGGATAATCTCATAATGATCATATCGTTTAAATCGTATGTATTTTCTCGTATTTAAAAAGTTTAACAAGTAAGAACCCGATCCCGCCAGCACAGTGATTACAGCATAGGTAATAACGTCATCTTTCTCCCGGACAAAAAGAAACAGTGCCACTAATGATATTAGCTGGAAAACGACGGAGCGTATGGCAATATACCGATATTCCTCGATAGCCTGATACATCCATTCTAACCCCAAACCCTGAAGTATAATCGCAACACTGTTGATTAGTAATAATGTCCTGTAGTCTTGGAGTTTTGGAATAGAGACAATCGATATAAATAAAAAAGCATAGGCAATAACGGTCGTACTTCCGTTTATGATGAGCATTTCCTGCGCGAATTTTGAAAAGTCATCCCTATCATTACGCAGTTTAGCGCCTTCGCGCGTTCCGTATAAGTTTATCCCGAGAATAGCAAACATGACGAAGTAAGAAACGATCGATTTTGCGAAATTAACCTGTCCAATTCCGACATTTCCAAGAATGCGTGATGCATACGCAAATGTAATGACGGGAAAAACTAAATTTGAAAACATTCTAATAACACTGAAAACCGCATTTCTGAATAACGATTTCTCTCTATTGCCAATCTTATCTGCATCGTTTATCCCCAATTTAATCACCTATCATTTTTCATTATATTTTGCCTTTAACGTATCATATATCTTTCCATATGGAAGGGGTATCCTCAGTAGTCGTTTCATAAATCCTATTTTCCACTCATTGCCATTTAAAAACTCCTCTCTCAACATACGAGGATGAAATAAATAGTACGACAGGGCGCGGGGATATGCTACAGCATTCATATACCCATTTTCAACATGGAAGTCTCCAAAAAATGTTGCTTCCTTTAATGTAGGATTTCTGACAAGGCACATCCAGTTCCATATAGCAACAGATGGATCTATTTTCAAATTATTTCCAAAAGCCTCCGTACAATACTCTACGAATGATACGGCACCGTTTTGATACTCATTCCAAAAAGTTGCTTCTGAAAAGCCTGAATCTCGAACCATAAATTCAGATTTTAAAAACTGCGGTTCAGCAACTCCATTAAAAACTTGAAAATTTTTTAAAGATCCTTCTTGCTTCAAGAATTGCAATTCGTAGAGTAAGGCCGAGCCTTTCAATTGTTCATAGATGAATTGATCTCTGTCAACATCATATAAAAACCCTTTTGCCTGTATGATCTTTTTCTGCAAGAATTCGGAAGCTGATTGAAGGCCAAGATAATATCCCTTTATATCCACTCCAATTTTTTCCTGTCTAAGTACTTCCTGTAATGCGTATTGTATGGTTCCCGTGTATCCAACATCTGCGATGGCAATTGTGTCATGAAATTTTTGGTTCTTTAAATATGCAACCAGTGTGATATATTCATTTTTCGATTGGCGTATAATATCTTCTTTTATTTCTTCATAAAAGCCTGCAAATGCCTCAGATTTAGAAAAATGATTATACTTATAAGTTGTTTCTATATCCAATCCATATTTGGTCGCCTTTTGCGCATACTCTATTGGATTTAACCCTATTCTGTTTAGAAAAGCATACAGCTTCTGTTTACTCTTTAGTGGGTTAACATATTTAATGATATTGTCTTTATCGGGATGCATCCAAAAAATGGGAACAAGATAGGCTCTCCGCGAGGTATATAAATAATGCGCGCGGATATTTGGAATATGCAGAGCATTAAAAGCTCTCATCAATACAAAGCCATCCCTAGACAAAAAATATACGTCTCGTATTTTATCCTTATTAAGTTGCTCTACCATCCAATTGACATACCCTGCCAGAATGGGCCCTAAAAGCGTACATCCTTGTTTTTCATAATCATTCATATTCTGACAGCAATTTGAAATCGATGCTTGGAGAGTCCGATATGAAAGAGCGGATTTATGTTCGATAAATGGCGGAATATGGCATAGTTTCTTCTGTTCGTTCGCTACTGGAAACTTGACGCGAATCCCCATAGACAAAGGGATTACAAAATCACCCCTTTTCGCATCTCCAATATGGTACAATTGCCAAGGTTTTATTCCCAATTCCGCAAGCACCGTCCGAAAAAGTGATCCGTTGTGTTTTCTCGCCCCATATTCGCAGGATACATACAATTTTATATATCCGTGAATCCCGCATTTTGCAAGCATCTCTGATATAAAGGATGACGGAAGATACATATCCGATATCAGTACAATCTTATAGCCCTTTTCAAGATATTCGTAAAACTTCGAAACACAGTTTTGGTTAGGACGACAGCCCGCCATTTCTATCTGCATCTCCATCTGCATCCAATTTCTCGCCTGTTGTCCATAGTCAATCTGCAATTTATCATAGATTTCTTGAATGGTGACCGGCTTGCCTTTTTCTCTATTTACTGATCTTTCAGCCTCAATCCGTCTGTCTGCGAATCCTTTCGGCAATAACAGGCCTTGATTGTCTGTGGCATTTTCCATAAGGCGGAAAATGTCAGTTGGCTGAGCAACGCTTCTCTTTAACAAAGTATCAAAAACGTCAAAAGATATATAACGTTCCATCTATAACTTCCTCACTAATTCATTCTTATCCTCTCAAATTAATAGTCTCTCAAACAGGAATCTGTCACAGATATCAAAAATATTTTTCTCTGATTACCTTAAAATGTTTTATTTTGCATGCCTGCATGAGAGATTTTTCTTTAGCTTTGTTGTGCTGATCTCCGGCGTCCGCGACAAATAGACGACTTCCACGCCGTTGTCTTTCAGATAGTCAAACTTTCCTGTCCAGTCGCCTCCCATAACAAAAGTATCAATGTGATACTCCTTGATATCGGAAACTTTCTGTTCCCAGTTTTCTTCCGGGATAACTAAATCTACATATCGAATCGCTTCTAAAAACTGCTTCCTAATCTCATAAGTGAAATAGCATTTTTTCTGTTTCTCATTCCAATTAAATTCATCAGTTGATAACGCTACTATCATATAATCGCCCAATGCTTTTGCTCGCTTGAGAAGATTGATATGACCATAATGAAGCAGATCAAATGTTCCGTATGTAATGACTCTTTTCATCCATTATTCCTCCTCAATAAACTCGGTAAAATGATGGTTTCGTTCTGACTTTGGTGGCAGAATCGTATAATCTCCATACAACTGCGTTAAATAGAAATCATAGTCCTGCGCTCCGCGGAGCTTCATCCCTTCAAAGTCATAAAAAGCGCCATCACCGAATACATCCTTGCTGAACATCTCTCTGAATTTATATGCGCCCATAAAATTAACGAGATAATCGGACTGCTCGTAGGGATATTTTTTTAATGCATTATCTAACTGTATCCACGTCGTCATTTTTGAAAACAATTTTTCGACCGGAAAATACTTTCCAATGTAAAATAAAAGTTGCTCATACCAAACTCTGTCTATATTATTATGGAACACACCACTGTTGAATTGTGCATACTGATATGCCAATCGTTTTTCAAGAAGCCTTAATTTATGAATTTGACGAAGGATTCCATTGTTAGGCATTCCATCCAAAGGGAAGATATCCACCCAAATTCTCTCCGTATTACCATGTGCTCCGCGTCTAACGAAAATTTTTTCTTTTAAGAGTGAAACCCTGCTAAAATAATTCGTATGATTTTTCTCGGTGTAAACTGTTTCTAACATCATATGTTCTGGTAAATTTTCGGGAGCTATCAACAAAAATTTCTCATAATCCGGTCTGGGCATTCCAAAATCTGCGTCGTCATCCCAAGGAATAAACCCTTTATGGCGAATGGCTCCTAACATGGTTCCTCCGAGCATAAAATATAGGAGGTTTTCTCTTTCGCAGATTTCGATAAATTTTCTGATCAATTCGATTTCCTTAAGTTGAAGTTTTCTTAACTTGCGAAGCCTTTCGTGTGTAACTTCATTCAAATCGGTCATATCGATTTTCTTCCTTTCTGAGCCACAGCCGCTCTCATCGTATAGTAAGCTCCCGGCATAAATCTTTCGAAGCTTCCTGCCAGCCATCCGAATATTTTGCAAAGCATATAACTCCTTGATCCGAGCAAAAGAGCAAAGACGGTAGTTTTCAAACCCTTTGGTCGGTTTTCAAGAGCAAATATCGTCCATTTATCGTTAAAAAATATTCTCAGTTCATTCTTCTTGTACTCTTTTGAACCGTTCCCATTGACGGTATCTATAATATTTCTGGTCAAGTGCGCCAAATAATATCCCGCAAGCTTTTCCATCGTGGCCCGGTCTGATATGCCCCAGTGTTCATATACCTGCATGGTATGCGCAAAATGATCCCTGCGTTTTTGGTTTAAGTCAGGATTGCTTTTCATATATGATCCGCTTCTGGCGCGAAGCATATGGTACAGAGGTTCGCCTACAGAGGACACGCGATCAACATCCATTATCACATCCATATTAAAGTGAAGATCAAACATCTTCGTATTCCGAAACTGAATTCCTCTTTTACGCAAATCATCAAGAAGATACAATTTGTTCCAATAGTTGGTCAGTACCATTCTCGTAAAATCATCAATCGCCTTTTCTCTGAATTCCCGCTGTGTGTAATCCACATCGTCGGATCTTACAACGAAAGAATAGGTTTTCCTCTTTATGTGGTAATCCATATAAAAGCCGGTGTAGACAAGCTGCGCGTCATGCGACGACGCTCGCTCATACATCTTTTCCAGTAGCTCCGGCTCCGCCCAATCATCTGAATCAATAATATAGAGATACTGACTCTCTGCTTTTTGCATAGCCTTATTTAGGGATTCGGAGGGCGGTTCGTTTTCATTATTGTGAATGACAGAAATCCTGTCATCCTCCCGTGAAAGCCGATCTATAATTTTACCGGTGCCATCAGAAGAGCCGTTGTCGATGATCAAAAACTCAAAGTCAGAAAAGGTTTGATCCAGTATGCTTCGGATTGCTTTCTCGACGTATGCTTCTGTATTGTAGGCGCACATAAGAACCGATATCTGGGAATTCATCGTATCTCTTCCTCCGTACAGGCAATGGTTTTCAGAAACAGATTCGTTTCAAACACATCCTCCACCTGAAGCGTATGTACACCACAACTCCGGATACAGACTTCATGTCCCTTGACCAGTTCGTTTCCGATATACAGGATACTGTCCGGTTCCCAACCTTCGGTGGACATAACAAGCTTCAGTGACGCCGCCTTGTCGAGAGCTTTTTCCTTGATATCGATGGAAGTGCACCCGGCGAGACTGGCCTCGTAATCATCTTCGTATTTATTTAGGATACGGCGCATCTTTTCCAGCTTTTCTTCTCTGTCCGTCAGAGGTTTGACGGTGATCACCGAATCTCCCCGGAGCATCACCTTTCCGGCAAAATCCACGTCTTTTTCTATTTCATCTGCCATATCATCTGGGAGAGCAAACGCATCACTAAGAGTATTTGTATTCCCTTTGGCATCATTCAGCGTAAAAAAGGTGTTCCCATAGTCGCAGTATATCTTCCCGCCATCATGGTGGGTAAAATATTTTTGGGCCACAGAGTACACATGGTCATAGCAATTTCCCGAAAAAATTGTTCCTTGAAACAGGGCGAGGTTTTCTCTCCCAACCGCTTTCGCATGGGAATCCCCATACGCATCCCATAGAGTACCGTCCAGGTCGGATATCAGGCGGAAAGTACCTTCGCTGACCGAGAAGTAGTTCCGCATGATAGCCGACGCGACGGCCTCCGGGATATGCTTCCGGCTTTGCGGCATGCTCAGTTTCCCATGGATCGTCCTGTATTTCTTATCCACATGCTTCATTGATTCCACAGCGTTGTCATTCAAAAGGACCGTTATATCGTCCAAATCCAGATATCTTCCGACGGTTCCAATCAACTCGTCCGCGCATAGGCCGACCATGTCATAATCCTCGACATTATTCATGACAAGATATTTTTTCGCTTTCGCATTCCGAATGAGTTCCCGGAAGTTTTTATGCATGTAAGTCGGAATCAGGGAGGACCACTGCGTCCCGCTGCTGAAAATGATCAGGTCAGCGTCGCATATTAACTCGCCTACCTTGTCGGTATTTCCTTCGTCCACCATGGGAACATATTCATTTCCAAGACGGTCTTCCAAAATCACACGGCGAATATGATCCACAGGATTCTTCCAGCCGACAATGCCTCCCTCGTCTCCGATTCGTTTCCCGCTTTCCGTTTCCGCTTTCAGATAAAGGTTGACATCGGAGATCAGATGCACACGATTTTCGATCCGCAAAATCTCTGACATTTTCTTTCCGGCTGTGGCGAGTGAATACCCGTTCTGCGCCGCACAAGCCGCATAGAAGATATTTGCCAGCGAGAAATTATGGAAAACCACGCTCCGAACGGTTTCGCGGTATTTTTTGTTTTCGCTATCCTCAAAAAAGAAAAAGTCCAACAGGGAAAGGAATTCCGTCTTGATATCCTCACATAGAAAATCCGAATCTTCCAGTAAGGCGTGCGCTTTACTATAATAATCCACATGGTTTTGCGCGTCGGATCGCAGCTCGAGGAGATTCAGCAGTTTCGCCTCGTAAGAGCTTTTATCCTGTATTTCTTTCCCATGCATCAGTTCGTATTGCGTCAGCTGATTCTTTCTCAGGTCGCTGGGGCCGAGAATCTTTCCGTTGAATACTTTCCGGCAAGCGCCCGTGGATTTCCCGTTATCGTAGGCGTTAATTACCACATCCATACGGTAATTATCATATCCATACAGCGCAGCAAATCCTTTCTGAATAGCGATGCTACCCGTCCCACCGCTAAAAAGCACAATCTTTAACATAATACCTCCAGGTTTTGCTCCCGTATTTCTTTGATCCGCACACGGATCTTTTCCGCTTCCTCCGCCGTGTTGAAAGCCAGCACGCTGCCGGACGGTATCATCCGACATTCCGCAGGAGGTTTTTTTCCGCTTTCATACAACCATTCAAAAAAATACAGAAGTTTCATTTCGGGCGAATCTTCGCGGTAATCGTCCCCGATCCCCAATTCCTGTTTGTATTCTTCCAGATACCGTATGGAAAGACCGGTCGTAAGGACAAACAGGGACTGGTCGTGTACGCCGTAGGTAACCCCGCTTTCCTGTCCCGCAAAGTGCGTTTTTTTCACATATGCTTTGTCCAGTTCAAACCACGCATAGGGTTCGCTGTCCAGTGAACAGAGAACTGCGGCGGGAACACTGTCCGGAAGACTTTCCATGCAGGAGGCTGCTTCCGCGAGCGGTGAGCTATCGGTAAAATAGGCGTCGCCCCAACAGACCGTCACCTTTGTCATATCTTTTTCCTTCATCCGAAGGAACTTCAAGCATTTCAAAACGGAGTGGGCGTCCCCGTTTCCCGTGACAATGGGGAACATCCTACATCCTGTGATCTTATCCTTATATACGGCATAAGTTTCCTCATTCACGGCTATGTATATCTCATCGAACATTGGCTTCGCCAGATGCACGGTGTTTTCAACAACCAATTTATCTCCGATAGGAACAAACGCCTTGGGATATCCGCCAAACCGGGTAGATTTTCCGCTGGCAACAATCAGTAATATTTTTCTTTGCATGGTCAACCTTTCATCTGTTATAGGCTGTTTTTAGTCCAGTGCTCAATCCCGCACAGTTCCCGGTAAAAAATACTCATCATCAGATGGTCGAAGACCATGTGAATATCCTCGGTGATCTGCATGCTGTTTGCCGGGACATGGAGCCTGTAGTCAGCTATTTCACGGAGCTTCCCACCGTCATAGCCAGTGATCCCCACAACGGTATTGCCACATTCCCTGGCGTATTCGGCGGCATTGAGTATATTGATGGAATTGCCGCTCCCGGAAATGCCGATCACAATATCACCGGGACGGAGTCTGCCACGAAGCTGGAACCGGAAAATTTCTCCGTACCCAATATCATTGGCAATGGCCATGACCGTCGGCACATTGTCATTCAAGCAGAGAAATCGGAACTTCTTTTCCGTATATTCCGATACGCCCTTATTGAAATCATTCTGGAAATGGGATGCCGTAGCGGCACTCCCACCATTTCCCATGATGTAGATCATGCTTCCGTTCTCCAACGCATTTGCCAAAAGGTTCAAGACATCATTGATCGCGTTCGTGTCCAACATACGCAGCACTGCAATCTCATTTTCAATGTAGTCTGCGATATCTTCTCTGTAGTCTTTCAATGTCGACACTCCCTCAATAGTTTCGCTTGTTTTCCCAGTTCCATGCATCCGCAAGGATCTCTTCGATCCCGCTGTGCACAGGCTCCCAGCCCAGCAGCTTCCGTACCTTTTCATTGGAAGCCACCAGTGACGCCGGATCCCCTTCACGCCGCTCCGCGATCCGGTAGGGCACGTTTTTCCCGACCACCTTTTCCAATGCGCGGATCATTTCAAACACGGTAAACCCCGTATTGCTCCCAAGATTGAAACAGTCGGAGCGGTCATGCTCCATGATGTATCTCAGCCCCAGGTAATGCGCCTCCGCCAGGTCCAGCACATGGATGAAGTCCCGGACACAGCTCCCATCCCGGGTATCGTAATCACTGCCGAACACCTGGAAAGGTTTTCCGATCTTCGCGGCCTTTACCATCACCGGGATCAGGTGTGTCTCCGGGTTGTGGGCCTCCCCGATCCGGCTGTCCTTCGAGTCCCCTGCCGCGCAGAAGTAACGGAACGCGCAGTACCGCAGGCCGTAGGCCCGCTCATAGTCCCTCAGCAGCCTCTCCCCGATCAGCTTGGTCTCCCCGTACGGATTAATCGGCTGCTGCGGATGCCCCTCATCCATCGGGACGTACCGCGGCTCCCCAAAGGTCGAAGCCGATGATGAAAAAACGAAATATTTCACGCCGTTCTCCACACAGCAGTCCAGCAGGCTCTGCATGTTCGTGACATTGTTGCGGTAGTACCGGGCCGGACGGATGACCGAATCCGGCACGGACGCATACGCCGCAAAGTGCAGCACTGCGTCAAAATGCTCTTCCTCCATCAGCCTGCCCACCAGCGTCCTGTCCCCGAAGTCGCCCTGCACGAACCTTCCACAGACGACTGCCTCAGCATGCCCGTCGCTCAGGTCATCAAGGACGACCGTTTCCATTCCTTTTTCATTCAGGAGCCGGTTCGTATGGCTCCCTATGTATCCGGCCCCGCCGGTGATGAGCACCTTCATGGCTCCCATATCCTTTCTTCCCTATTCTTTCCCAAATGCTTCCGCCCCGGTATACGGCTGCCCTGCCTTTCCCGTCATCCCTGGTTCGTCCGGCCGAGGATGACCGATACCGCCTGCGGCAGGCTGTCCGTCAGCAGCGTGTGCACGCCATACCTTTCCCCGGCCTCCACATCCGTCGCGCTGTCGCCCACCATCCAGGAGCGCCCCTTATCTATGGGGAATTCCCCCTCCGCCTTCAGGAAAAGCCCGGTGTCCGGCTTCCGGCAGCTGCATTCCCCCTCATTGTGGGGGCACACGTAGATGCCGTCAATGTGCGCGCCCTGCCTCCCCAGTTCCTCACACATGAAGTGGTGCACATCCTCCAGTTCTTCCATCGTCAGCATCCCCCGCGCCACCCCGCGCTGGTTCGTCACCACCAGTACCAGATAGCCCGCTTCGTTCAGCCTCCGGATGGCCCCGGGCACGCCCGGCAGGAAATTGAAATCCTCTCTTCTGCAGACATAATGGTGCGGCGCCGCCTGCCGGTTGATGAGCCCGTCCCGGTCCAGGAAGACCGCTTTCCTTCCCTTACTCAAAGAATACCACCCGGCTTCCCCGCAGCGATATGTGGAAGTTGACACGCGGCAGGCCTACCGCCGCCTCCACCGCCGCCTGCCTGTCCTCGTCACAGTAGAACAGCAGGAAGCCGCCGCCGCCCGCGCCCAGCAGCTTGCCCCCGAGCGCCCCGGCCGCGATGGCTTTCCCGTAGTACTCCCGTATGGCCCCGCTGCTGATGCCCGACGCCAGCGACTGCTTCTTCTCCCAGCCCAGGTGCAGTGCCTCCCCGAAGCGTTCGTTGAAGCCGTTCCCCGTGAGCTCCCGGTACATTTCCTCCGCCAGCCCTTTCATGTAGTCCAGCGCCTCCATTTGAGAGGCTGTGTTCTGTTTCTGCTCCTCCAGGATCGAGTCCGCGCTGCGGGTCATCCCCGTGTACAGCATCACCAGCTTCTGCCGCATCCTCCGGGCATCCGCATCCCCGAGGTAGATTCGGCTGCGCTCCACCGTGCCGTCCTGCAGGAACCGGAAGAAGTTCATCCCCCCGTATGCGGCCGCATACTGGTCCTGCTTCCCGATGGGATGCCCCAGGATGCCGATCTCGATCTCGCACGCCTGCTGTGCCAGTTCCTCCGAGGATGGGTTGTACCCGTTGTACGTATGCAGCGCGTTCAGGAGCCCCACCGTGAAAGCGCTCGACGAGCCCAGCCCCGTCCCCGACGGGATGTCCGCGATGCTCGTGATCTCGATGCCGCCCCTGATCCCCACCAGCTTCAGGCATTCCCGCACCAGCTCGTGCCGCAGCTCCTCCACCTCGTCCGTGATCTCTGTCTTCGAATAGCTGACGCGTATCCTGTCGTCGAACTTCTTGTTCACCGTTATGTAGATGTACTTGTCGATCCCCGCGCTCACCACGGCCCCGCCCTTTTCCAGGTAGTAATCCGACAGGTCAGTCCCGCCGCCCGTGAAGCTGATCCGCAGTGGTGTCTTCGTAATGATCATATGGCCATTCCCCATCTGCCCTTTTGTAATTCTCCAGCGTTCCTATGTCGGTCAGGTATCCTTCCGTCTGCCAGCCGTACATCCGCCCCACGAGTTCCGGCAGCACGTCCTTCCCGAGATCCGGCGCGGGCTTTTCCGGATCGATATAACCGAAAAGCCCCTGGCCCGCGACATACATGCCTGCGTTTGCAAGGCTGCCCCGGGGATGTTCCGGCTTCTCAACGAAACTGGTGACCCTGCCCTGCGCGTCGAGCCCGGCAATGCCGCACTGCTCAGGCCTGTCCGTATGGAACAGCGCCATGGACAGCACGCCGCCGTGCTCCCTGTGGAACCGGACAAAGGATGTCAGGTCGGCGTCTGTCAGGTTGTCCGCATAGCAGATGAGGAAACTCTCCTCACCCCTGACAAAATCCCTGTTCGCCCGGACCGTCCCGCCGCTGCCCAGAAGTTCGGGTTCGTAAGCTTCATAAACGGTAAGTCCCGTATCCTGCCGGTTGTGATCCTCTATGAACGCCCTCACAGGCCCCGGCAGGTAGTGCGTATTGACCAGCACATCCGTGACACCATGACTGCGCAGCAGTGCCAGCCACCATCCCAAAAGCGGCTGCCCATGGATCGGCACCAGACATTTCGGCACTGTCTCCGTGATCGGACGCAGCCGTGTGCCATACCCGGCTGCCAGTAAGAATGCTTTCATCGTGCGCCCTTTCTTGAAAGAACAATTTTGACTGTTTCAAACAAAATAAAAAGATCTAGCAGGAACCCCTGACGCTCCACATATTCCAGCTGCAGTCCTCTTGCTTCCTCACTCAAATACGGAATTGTGCCGCGGCCTTTCACCTGCCACAATCCCGTGATCCCCGGCTTACAGCTTAAAAGCTTTTTTCTCTGGCTGCCGTATGTCTCTGCCTCGCGTTCAATGACAGGCCGCGGACCAATCAAGCTCATATCGGACTTAAACACCGTGAGCAACTGAGGCAGTTCGTCAATGCTAGTCGAACGCAGGATCCGTCCGATTTTCGTAATTCTTGGGTCGTTCTCGATTTTAACACCCTGCATATACTGTATCAGTTGCTCCTCGCTAAACAAATCCAACCGGTTATCCGCATCGGCTATCATAGTTCGAAATTTATACATAATGTAAGTCTTATTATCTATGCCAACACACTTTCTGCGGTGCAGGACGGAGCCGCCATCTTCCGCCTTAACAGCAAGAGCTGTCACCCCAAATAACGGGGAAAGGAAAAGTAACAGCACGGCAGAGGTGATAAGGTCGAAACAACGCTTCATGCCATGATATACATGTTTCCGGAATGGATTTAGTACCCCCCCCGACTGCTCAAAACAGCCGGAATTGTACAAAGCAAAATGGCAGCATCCAGCCGAAAACTTCGGTGATTCACATAATACAGTTCCAACTGCTGCCTTTTTCCGCTCTCATATGTACTATCACTGCGGCCATGTATCTGCCAGTAGCCAGTAATACCTGGTTTAGCCGACAGCAGTAGCTCGCTGTCGCGCCCATATTGCTCCAGTTCCTCTTGCACGACCGGTCTCGGTCCGACAAAAGACATCTCACCGCGAAAGATATTCAGCAGCTGTGGCAGCTCATCCAAGCTTGTCTTCCGCAGAAAACGTCCGATTTTCGTGATACGTGGATCGTCTTTAAGTTTAATATTGGTACGATACTCAACGATTTGATCCGGTGTGAGGTACTTGCTCAAGTTATCTGCATCCATCACCATCGTCCGAAATTTTAGCATATCGTAAAACCCGCTTTTGCCGACACAGCGCCGGCGGTGAAAGACCGGCCGTCCATCCTCCGAAAAAAATATGACCGCAGAGATGATAAGGAATAGAGGGGAAAGAACAATCAGTCCGATCAGGCTTGCCAAAATATCGAATGTTCTCTTGATAAACCGATACCCAAGCCTCCGGTCCGGCAAGGTAGGGCAAACGACGGCAGCCGGGGAATGGACAGCAATCCCGGCCGTCCCATGCATGTCTATGTAGGCCGCCGTTTCCTCCGCGATGGCGGAGTCCGCCGTTCCTGTCACCCATCCGTTCGTAGTTTGTTCCATTATGTATGTGTCCGTCCTCTCCTCCACCTGATTTCCCATTATGTATCAATCCCTTCCCGTCTTCATGTTCCCAATGTATACAGTAAAAATTTTAGGGGCCTTCCTGCCCCACGCCGATCTCCTCCAGCTTCCTTCTGCGCTCCGCATTCATTCCTTTGCTGTATGTATTCCTCTGTTTGCGGATCCACCGTCCCAGATGCAGTCCGTCCTCGGTTACGTAGGCGACCGGGATGTTCAGGCTGCCATGCTGCTTCCGGTAGCGGCACGCCGCGGCATAGGCTTTCTCCCAGACGGCGTTGTTCCGGTTCTCCCAGATCATGCCGAGCTCGTTGAGCCGCGCAATCTGTTCGTCTGTCAGTTTCGCCCTTCCGCTGTCCTGATTTCTTCTGGCAAAACGTGTATTTGCAATCCAGACGCCAAGCTTAACGCCCTCTGGATTCACATAGTAATACGGCACATCCAGATTCCCGTATTCCTGATGATACTGCACCGCCGCATAGTAATTCTGCTCCCAAAGATAATCCGGCACATCCCAGACCATGCCGATCGCTTCCAGTGCTTCCACTCGCTCCGGCGTCAGGTATGCGGTGCGAATGCCGCTCTTCTTGTAAGTGCGCAGCTGCGCAAGCCACTTCCCAAGATCCACATCGCCGTATTTCCCGTCGCGCACATTCACCAGCAGGTCCCCGTGCTCTCGATAATACGCCTGCGCAGCCGCAAAGTACCGCTCCCAGTTCCGATCTGTCTTCGACTCCCAGCGCATACCCAGTTGATCCAATCTTGCAATCTGTGCCTCGGTGAGGACGCCTTTCACCTTTCCCGCACGCACCTTACGCTGCGTGTCCAACCACTGTCCCAAGGACAACCTGTCCTCCGTCACATACCGCTTCGGCGCTTCCAGATCTCCATGTGTTTCAAAGTACTGCTCCGCCGTCTGGTACATCAGCTCCCACGAAGCGCCCAGCGTCTCGTTCAGCTTTTGGAACAGCCTCATACAGTCCTGTACCTCGTCCGTGATGTGGAAGTGCTCATTGACAATCAACTCGGATTCTCCGCGGTCCCGATAGTATCGCACCGCGGCCTGCATCTCATCCTCTACTGTACCGATGCTGTATAAGTTCTCAATGTTCATCACCACATCGAAGATCACGGCGTTCTCGCCCTGCTTCCTTCCGGCGGACAGCGCCCGTCCGATCTGTTGCTTGTATATGATCGGCGAGACCGTCGGCCTAAGCAGGATCACCCCGCTCACATCATCAACGTGTATCCCTTCGTTCAGCATATCGATGCAGAACAACAGCTTCAAGTGATTACTTACGTCCGCCTTGAACCTTGCGAACTCCGCCTCCGCCTGCGCATCCTCGGAGTAGACCGAGTAGACGAGCGGCTTTTTATCTACCTTTGCGAACCAGTCCGGTACTTTCGCGATCATCTCCTGCATGTGCTCGTAGCTTGCGCAGAAAACGAGGTACTTGCCGACCGGATCAGTCATGTGCTTCCAGAATATCTTATCCAGTCCGTCCGCTTTCTCAAGCGCACGCCGCAGGGCCTCCAGATATTTCTCCGCCTCCGCGCGCACCGCCTTGCTCTTTGCGTTCTTTGCCCGATCCCGATACCTCTCCAATTTTTTCTGACAGGAATACATCGAGAGCACATACTTCGGCGGGTTCAGGATGCCGCGCACGATCGCGTCGCCGAGCGTCATCTCCGAGGCGATGTTGCCGTCGAAGAGTTCGTCGGCCATATCCCGCTGCCCGTCCAGATAGCGGACGTTCGTCGCGGAGAGGCCAAGCACTGGGGTCTCCGGGTACTGCGCCAACAGCCTTTGCACCCCCTGCCCCCACATTTTCGCGCCGCAACGGTGGAATTCATCCAATATGATGTAGTCCGGGCGGATCTGTGTGAGCTCGTCTTCCTGCATCATCATGAGCCGCGCGTAGGTATAAAAGTGTATATTCCCAGGGGTTTCCCCTCCTGCCGCCTTCCAACTCTCCAACTGCGTCCGAAAGATATATTCCGACGGCGAAAGCCAGCACACGACCGCATCCGGTTGCTTCTCGCAGAGTTGGAACGCAATGAAGGACTTCCCCGTGCCGGTCGGATGGATCACGGCCGCCCGGCCTTTCTTCGCCAGCATGTCAGCTGCCGCTTCGTATGCCTTCCTGTTATGTCTATACAGTGTGACTCCCATGCCGCCAATTTCCTTCCTGCACCGATTGCTGTCAAAGGTGTAATGAAGTACAATACTTCATTACATCATTAGAGGAAACGTCCTGTTTTAGGGGGATATTTATATACTGCGACCAGAATTTTGACTGCGAATAAATCCGGTTTGCTTTGGATGGGCAGGAAAATTCCGAACTTGTTTTATAGCAGCAAGCTTTTTGTCAATTGCCGAAAAGTCCCGCAAAAGGCAAAAATGGCGACAAAAAGCGCTGTCGGAAATGGCAGCCGCGCAAATATAAGGGAATATTTTTTTGACCAGAATTTTGACTGCGAATAGAGAGAATGACACAAAAATCATACTTGTTTTGTCTGAAAAAAACAGGGTTTGGAGATGAATTAACATTCAAAAAGGATAGGAAAAATTTTCTATTACTATTTATTGTCCCTAAAATGTTGACATCCGGATGTTTAGATGTTAGAATCTCATAGAATTTGAGATTCAGAAAAGCAAAAATAGAGGTTCCCGGGGTGTAATGAAGTATTGTACTTCATTTCTTTTTTTGAAAAAATTTCCGCTGCGGACTCGTGCGTTCCGCGTTCCGCTCCGACTGCTTCTAACAAGCGCCGTCTAACCCGGGTTTTACGGGTTTACGGGTTTACGGGGTTACGGGGTTTACAATTTTACGGTTTTAACAACTAAAAATCCCTGCATTGCCCTAAATATAGGCTTCGCAGGGATTTCCTTTATGTTATGCTCTGTGACCTCAAGGCGTCCTGAGATTATAATTTCCGGGCAGTTCAGGAAACCTTTCTCTTAAACAGCTTTCTGTAGGCCGCGCGTTTCTTCTTCGGAACACGGATCACGGCCTTCGGATGAATCTTCTTTAAAGCCCCGCTCTTCACCTTCTTCAAGGCTGTCCCCTTGACCGTGATCTGTCTCAGATTCTTACAGCCGTAGAACGCCTTCGCGCCGATCACCTGCACATACTTTCCGATCGTGACCTTCCTCAGGTAGCGATTGCCCTTGCATGCTCTTGCGGCAATCGATGTCACTTTGTAATCGTGTCCGTTTGCCTTGACAGTCGCCGCCACCTTGAGCGTCTTCGTCTTTTTCTTCACCAGACAGCATAATTCTGCCGTGTATCCGGCTCTTCCTCCGCCCGTAATGCGATAGTATGCTCCGCCCTTTTTAACCAGAGTGCCGACCTTCGGATCGTTCGATACGCTCGCCTGCCCGGAGGAAAAAACGTCCGGAGTCTGACTGCCTCCCATGTCCGATCCACTGCTGCCGTCTGTGCTTCCGCTTCCGGAAGGCTGGCCGCCCTCTGTACCTGTACCTGTAACAGTTCCAGCGCTACCGCTGCCTGTACTTCCGCTTCCGGAAGGCTGACCACCGGTACCTCCTCCGCTTCCGGGTTCACTGCTTCCACCAGCACTGCCACTTGTACTTCCACCACCGCTACCGCCTGTGCCGCCGCTTCCACCTGAAGACTCCTCCTCAGGATCATAGAATTCCACAGTCACCGTATATTTTCTTCTCGTGACCTTATCCGGCGCGATCAGTTCGTAGATGAACGGTTTGCTGAAATCGTGCTCAGACATAAGGCCATAGCCCGCAGGCACGGTCACGCCTATACCTGCGCCATAATCGGTACTGATCTTCAGCGCCGATACATCCGTCCCGTCCGGAACCCTCAGAACAACGATATTTCTCTCGTTATCGATGATGCCGACGACATCCTCCGTCAGTCCGGTGCCCTTATTCCAATCCGCAGGAATCTCAAACAGATACAGTTCCGCGTAACTGGAGGGATGTACCTGCACCGTAATCTCCGCTGTAATGCTCTGTCCCAGATCCGTATCGATGACGCGGTACTGCGATATATACGAACCGTTCGCCGCCGTTGCTGTTCCGTCGTACAGAAAGCTGGGGTTATGCCATTGCATCGCAATGCCGCCCGGAAGCTTCTCGCTGATCTTCTCTATGCGGTAGCTTCCGCTTCCCCCGGAAACGTTCACGCTGATCGTACTGCTGATCTTCACTCCCTGCACCACATGTACCACAGAATTCTCTATATGAAGACCCTGCCTGACCGTCAAGGTCGCGATCTGTTTCGCTATGGCCCCGGAGCTGTTCGGCATCGCCTCCGTCGCGCAGATGTAGACAACCGCCCCGTTGTCCGCAGAGGTCAGCATCTGATCCGGCTTTATCTCTGTGTAGGTATTTCCCGTCTTTTTTACCACACGGACGCCATACTCGCCCAGCTGATCCGCGCCAAACACCGGCGTAGCCTCCCCGTTGTTGTAGGAAAGGCTCATCCGCAGCCCTGACAGGTCAAGATTCTGTCCTTCTGCATACACTGTTTTCGCGGGGTTGGCCGCCAGCTCCAACGACGCCGGTCTCTTTCCCGTCACCTCGATTGGGATTTCAATAGAAGCTCCATAATAGGACACGGTCACGCTCTCATCCGTTTCTGTCAGCGGTTTCATGTCATATTGAAATCCGCTGTAGATCAGATGCCCGCCGCTCCCGTCGATCGTCACTCTGAAATACAGACCAGCCGGATCAAAACACTGGCCGACACTGTAGGTCTTTTTCACCGCTCTCAGAGCAGATTCAGGAAGCTCAAAACCTGTGATTTTCCCCGGTTTCTTTACATTGACCGCAAATGTCGTCGTCTTCCCGAGATAATTTACTTTCACCGTCTTTACGCCGACCGTAGAGCTGTCGAAACCGCTCACCATATCGTCCGTGATCTCCGCGCCGGACTTTCCGTTGATCGTCAGTCTGCCCCAATAATAGATCTGCTCTCCGACGTAGCATTCGGCCGGGGTATTCACCGCGCCGATCTCCTGAATATCTGAAGCCCCGAATCTCTCCGGGCCGTCCTCACCCATCTTCCACTCGCTTCCGAAATTCCAGCCGTCATACGAAGTCTCCCGCTTCAGCTGTTCATCCGTCAGCAGGGATTTTTCATCGATCTTCCCGAGAATTTCTGTGTTCGCGGCATTCGTGGCTCCGACCGCCGGTATCGTCCCTTTCTTCGCACGGCAGTCAACAATGTGAGAGCTCAGGCCGGTGTTCATCACCGATCGGTCCGCCAGTCCGCACAGCTGCCCCACAAACGCGTTTTCACCCGTCACCTGAATGCTCCCGGTATGAATACAGCAGCTCAGCAGGCCGCCCATTCCCATGCTCTCAAGCTTGCCCGCGAGTCCTCCCACATACAACGCACAGTCTGCATTCGGCTGTGTCACTGCGATGCTTCCCCTGCTTCCGCAATTCTTTACCGTCCCGATCTGCACACCCGCGATCCCGCCGACATAACAGCTCTCAGCTGGCGCTGTCAGTGTAATCTCCGCCTTGGTCTCACATCGGAGGATCCTGCCCGCCACCTCGTTTTCTCCGGCAAACGCGCCGAAAGCGGCATAGCTGAGACTGCTCTGCCCGCGCAGGATCTTTTGGTTGACCGTCCCCGTCACCGTGCAGTCTTTGATCAGACCGGAATTTACTTGGGCAAATACGCTTTGCACCCCGGCAAAATCGCCGGTGAACGCCGCTTTGATCGTCAGATTCTGGATTGTCCCTGTGTTCCTCCCGATCAGCGGCATGGAAAGTCCGTCGATCATATGCCCGTCGCCGTCTAAGACGCCGGAAAAATAAGAGACAGTCAGATTTTTCTGTCCGCTCGCCGTAATGTCCCGCGTCAGTTTGTAATGCGCTCCCGGCTTGTTTCCGATCAGCGCAAGGTCACCAAAGTCGTCAATTTCGTACGGGTGCTCGCTGCTGCCGTCGCCGCCTTCCGGCACAGGGACGTTTCTTCCGCCGCTCACGACCATATAGCGTATCTTACCGCCGCCGTCGGTCGGAACCGTGAAGGATCCGTTTTCCAGCTTGACCATGATCGCAGCCGTCGGCGCCAGAGAATGCGCTGTCCCGCTTGCGCCCATATATAGCGGATAATTATTCACCTTCTGCCTCGCAATGCTGTCGCCTTCAAAACCGTACGCCCCGTTCGACTCCTGCGCGATGATCGCCGTGTAGAAGTTTGTCAGCAGGTCGCTGAAAGAGACGGCCTTCCCCGCCTCGGAAAACACGTTTTTGAGATAAACGTCCGGACTGCAGTCAGCACTCACCTGATAAAAATGCGGGATGAGCTGCATCGGCCTGTAGCCTCCTGTCGTCTGCGCGATCAGATAGCGTACAAACAGATACGGCATGCCGTAGTCCTGCGCCGTGCTGTTCCTGTAGCTCTTATAAAATAGCGGCGAACCGTTGCGAATCTCCGTATTTCCTGCGATGCTGTCCATCCAGCCGTTGCTGTCTGTGCCGCCCCAGAGCCAGTCCATCGCCGCCACGGAAATTCCCTCGTTCAGCCAGGTATACGGCTGATACGGATTGCTCTGCGCCATCAGGCGAAACAGCGCGTGCTGCCCCTCGTGGACGAGCAGAGCATTGCGCGAACCCATCGATCCATACTCATAGGATGCCGCAGCTGGCGTGCTAATATGGATCGCCGCGAGCTCGCTGTTGTACTTGTAGACGCCGCTTGCGTTTGAGATCGTCTCCAGCATGACGGACAGCTTGCCCCAGGGGAGGCTTCCCCCTGCCATCTCCTTCAGCATCTCATACGGCTGCCCCTCGTAGGTCTGCATCATGTCGTTTGCGATGGAGTCCGTTTTCTTCAAACCGTCATATCCTGTTTTCAGCGATTCCTCCATCCACACATAGCAATGCGCGCTCTCCCCGATGCAGACATATGTTCTTCTGTCATTGTACGGAGAGTCAATACTTTTTTGAGCGCCGACGCTGTACGCCGCTCCGTAAGCAGCGCTCTGAAGCGCCGGACGCAATGCGTCTGCTTGCACGTCCTGACCCACCGTATCCTGTACAGCCGCCGCGCGTACCGTGCTCGTCCCGTTCCCTGACGCGTCAAAAACCAGAGTGCCCGTGCTCTGCGCATCGGTCATACTTGTATTGACGATGACCGCGTAATCGCCGGACAGCGTCTCGCCCGGCTTCCCCTCCGTCACGGCGGCGGACACGGAAAGCGCGCCTGCGCCGAGCAACAGGAATAAAACGCCGGCCCCGATTGTTCGTCTCAGCCGTTTTCCGCCGTTTCCTCCCCAAATATCCGCAAAACGTCCTCGCATACAAAGCTGTCTTTTCATGTCCGATAAACTCCTTCGCAGGCAATCCGTTTCATCACATATAAAATCAGTTTTATTTTATCGGAAAGCGGAAACGCTGTCAACGAATATGTATCCGCAACAATCTTTAATCAATCCAAAAGCAACTATTTTTAGTTGCTTTTTTGAGGGCTGAAGAGTATAATATAAGCAACGGAGGATACATTATGGGTCAAAAGGAAAAACTTATTCAAAGGCTAAAATCAAAGCCGAAAGATTTTACCTATGATGAAGCTGAAGCGCTATTAAAGAATTTAGGCTATATCCTTTCAAACAAGGATAGAACCAGCGGTTCCCGTGTCATATTTGAAAGCGAAGAACACGGAGACATCTTGCTTCACAAGCCACACCCGCAGAAAGAGTTAAAAGTCTATCAGATCAAACAGTTGATAGATATTTTGGAACAGGAGGAACTCATATGAATAACACAATCCAATACAAAGGCTATCTTGGCAGTGTTGAATTTTCTGAGGAAGATGGCATTTTCTACGGAAAAGTTATGGGAATCCGCTCTCTGATTTCCTACGAGGGAGAAAATGCTAAGGAGCTGCTTGCGGATTTTCATGGCGCTGTCGATGATTATCTTTCGGCTTGCGAAGCTGAAGGAAGAGAGCCGGAAATAGCCTACAAGGGCAGCTTTAATATCCGCATTTCCCCCGAACTCCACAAGCAGCTTATTATCTATGCGACTGCACATCAAATGTCGTTGAACCATTACATTGAAGAAACCTTGGCAAAATCTCCAGCAGCACTGATGCATTAATATAATCATGTTCTTTTCTCCAATAAATCTTTCATATTGAAATAAATATCTTTCACCTAAATACAGGGGCTTCGTCAAAAACGGAAGCCCCTGTCGTCATATCGTTCAAGATTCACTCATACCTCAGCGCGTTGATCGGCTTGAGCTTCGCGGCCTTGTTCGCCGGATAGATGCCGAACACGAGGCCAACCATGATCGAGAAGCCGAGCGCCATCGCTGCGACGCCCGCCGTGATCCCGAAATGATAGTCCGGGTACAGTGTGTTGAGCGTCGTCAGAACGCCCTGACTGAGCAGCATACCGATCAGTCCCCCGATCAGCGAGATGATCACGGACTCGATCATGAACTGCACGACGATGTCAGACTTGAGCGCGCCGATCGCCTTGCGGATGCCGATCTCTCGCGTGCGCTCCGTCACCGACACGAGCATGATGTTCATGATCCCGATGCCGCCGACGAGCAGCGAGATGCCCGCGATCGCGCCGAGCAGCAGCTCGAGCGCCGCCATGACGTCGTTCACCGCGTCCATCACATCAGTCAGATTGACGATGCTGTAGCTGTCGTCATCCCCGTATTTCTCCATCAGCGCCCGGTCGAGCACATCCTCAGCCTCCTGTGTCGTCGTACCCTCCTCGGTCGCCACGTAAAAGCTGCCGACGCTGACGTTTGAGAGCAGGCGCTGCGCGTTGGTGAACGGCAGGAACACCGCCGAATTCGCGCTGCCAAACATCGTCTCCTGCGCCTCATTGAGAACGCCCACGATCCGGTAATCACGCCCGGAGAGGCGTATCGTCTCGTCCAAAATATCCGTATTCCCAAAGAGGTCCCGCGCCACGGAATGCCCAACGACGCACACGGCCAGGCGCTGCTCGTTGTCAAGCTGTGTGATGACGCGGCCGGATTCCAGATCAAGCCCCTGCACCGCGTCGTAGAACTCCGTGATCCCGCTGATCGTCACGTCGGTTGACTTGCCGGCCGCCTTCGCCGTGCCGCTGCCCGAAAGCGTCGGGGACACATAGGCGATCCCGCCCTCCCCGGCAAGCGCCTCCACCTCGCCGAGTGTCAGCCGCTTGGAGCGGTCCGTGATCGAGACGACCAGCTGGTCGCCGCCGAGCTCGTCGAGCGACTCGGTCACTGTGTTCGTCGCGCCCTGCACGAGCGAGATCAGAAGCGTCACGGCCATCACGCCGATGATGATTCCCAGCATCGTAAGGAAAGAGCGCAGCTTGTTCGAGAGCACCGCGGAAAAGGCCATCTTCCCTGCCTGTGAGAGCTTCATGCCCGACCGCCTCCCTTCCCGCCGTCCGGCGCGCTGATCCTGCTGTCGCCCGGCACGATCGTCCTGCGGTTGTCCTGCTCGGTCTTTGCGTCATAGACCAGAACATTCCCGCTGTCGGCCACGATCTTCCCGTCCAGCAGGCGCACGCGTCTCGGCGCCGCCGCCGCGATCTCATTGTCGTGCGTGATCAGCACGAGGGTGTTGCCCTGCGCGTGCAGTTCCTTCAGAAGCCGCATGATATCGTCCGTCGAGTGGGAGTCCAGATTCCCGGTCGGCTCGTCCGCAAGGATCAGCGACGGCCTTGTCACGAGGGCGCGCGCCACAGCGACGCGCTGCTGCTGCCCGCCCGAGAGCTGATTCGGTCTGTGGTGTACGCGGTTTGCGAGCGACACCCGCTCCAGCGCTTCGAGCACGCGCGTCTTCCGCTCCGCGCCCGGCACGCCCTGATAGATCAGAGGCAGCTCTACATTCTCGTATGCCGTCAGCTTCGGAAGCAGGTTGAACTGCTGGAAGATGAAGCCGATCTTCCGGTTGCGAAGAATACTCTGCTGCTTTTCGGACAGATCAGACACCTCCTGCCCGTCGATCTTATAGCTTCCCTCGTCTGCCGTATCCAGGCAGCCGATGATATTCATCAGCGTCGATTTGCCGCTCCCGGACGCCCCGATGATCGCGACAAACTCCCGGTCCTGTATCGTGAGGCTGACCCCGTCGAGCGCATGGACCTCCTCCTCGCCGAGCTGATAGATCTTTCGGATATCGCGCAGCTCAATCATCCTGCCCCTCACCTCCCGCGAACTGAGAACGGCTCTGCTGCATCATATCCATCATGATCTCAAAGTCGGACTTGCCCATCACCGCGACCTGATCGCCCTCGGAGAGCCCCTCGGTCACCTCGGCCTGCGTATTGTTGACAAGGCCCAACGTCACCGGGACATTCTCCTGCTCCTCACCGCGAAGCACAGTCACGCAGCGCTGCCCATCCACGGTCTGTACCGCGTCGACCGGCACCAGAAGCACATCTTCCTTTTCGTCGATCACGATCGTGGCGGTCGCGCTCATCGCCGTGCGGACCTTCTCGATCCCCGGCACTGAAATCGTGACCGTGTATTTCGTGACGCCGCCGACATTCTCGCCGAGCGCGGAGATCTTCTCGACCTTCCCCTCGTACTCCTCGTCATCGAATGCGTCGAATACGATCTTCGCGGTCTGCCCCTCGCGGACGCCCGCAATGTCGAGCTCGTCGATCTGCGTCTTCAACCAGAATCGCTCCGTGGAGATCAGACGATACATCGGCGTATCCTCCGCAACCACAGTGCCATCCTGCAGCATCAGCTCCGAGACGATCCCGTCGTGCTCCGCGAGGAGCTGGCAGCTTTCTTTGAGCTCTCTCAGCTCCTGAAGCTTCTGCATCAGTTCCTCCCGGTTCTCGAGTAACGACAGATAATCCCCGTTGTAGGAGGAATACCTTCTCGTAAGCAGCGTCGCCCCGGAGTCCACCCACTCGCCGACTTCGACGTTGAGCTCGTCGACGATCCCGTAGGCGCTGTCCACGAGATACGGATGGTTCGATTTCAGATATCCCGTACCGAGCACATTCTCATCCTCGTCCGTCACCGTGACCTCCGTATCCACCAGATAGTCGGAGTTGTCCGCGATCGTCACCGTACAGACTCCGTCCTTTTCCGACAGGACCGTCCCCTCCTCTTCATAGCCCAGGAAAGAGACCGTCACCTTGTCTCCCAATTTCAACACCTGCGACGGCGTAAATTCCACCTTCAGCTTCTCGTCCGCAGACAACTCCATGACGCCCCCGTGCTCCGTGACCACATCGGTCAGCACATCGTCCACTCCCGCAAAGATCCGCTTCACGCGCCCCGAAACAGGAGCAGTCAGCGCGGAAGAGCCGGAGTGATCCGTCGCGCTGATCGCGGCGTTCAGCTCGGACAGGTTGTTCTCAAGTAGAGAAATCTGTTCTTTTACCGAATCCTCGTCGACAGTCGCCACGACGTCGCCCGCCTGCACTACGTCCCCGTTTTCCGCCTCGACCGTATCGATCTTCAGCGTGTATTCGGCGGACACCGGAAACTCTTCCGCGGCCTCGATCGATCCGTTTCCCTCCGTCGTGATGCGGATCGTTCCGCGCGTCACTTCCTCTGTGCGCATATTCTCCGGGAGACGGTTCTCTTCTCCTTTCTTATGCGTAAACAGATAAAAGCCGGCTCCGGCCGCCAGAAGAAGCAGCACAAGAACCAGCCATTTCATCTTTCCTCTCTTCTTTTTCCTTTTCATAATAATCTCCATTCCGCCGCCACAGTCCAGACAGATCTGCGCTGTTTTCTGGCAAATAGTATAACGTTTGTCAAATAATCGAACCAATCGGGAAAACAGGCAAGCGATTTGGTGTAGTTATTTGCGATATGTTATACTAGTATACTACACAATTTCGGAATTGAAAATTAAAAGAATATAAAATCTGCGGGAATTTCCCTTTGGTATTATTCGTCCGTGTTCAGTTCCTCCACGGGCTTCCACGCCTGACCGAAATTAATGTCCTTAAACAAGGCCGCCAGACCCGTGATCTGCTTCAGGCGCAGGATCTCGTCGCGGTCCATCCCCAGATGTTTTGATATCCAGGCGTCCGAGCGCCCAAATTCATGCAACTCCTTCACGATGTTGCTCATAAGATCCACATCGTGGCTGCCGCGCGCGCGGTTGTGGCGGATTGTGCTCGCCATCCGCTGGTCGAGCGGCTTATCGATCACCGAGACGGGCAGCATCCCGTCCTCCCTCTCGTAGATGTCCGGATGATCCAGCATCACACGGTAGCGGTGGAATCCGTCCACAATGATATACTCGTCCTCCGCCCTGTCGTAGTAGCAGACAATCGGCATCGTGTAGCCGTCCGCCTTGATACTGTCATATAAAAGTTTCATTTCCGGCGGCGCGACCGCGTTCGGATTGTATGTATTCGGTTTGATCTTGTCGATCGGCACTGCGATGACGCCGTAGGCCGGGCTTTTATGTTCCATAATCCCACTCCTCCAGACCCTTGTATTTATCCCGGATCAGATTGACGCGCTTCTGCTGCTCTCTCGTCATCCCGAATCCCATGAAGCGGCAGATATGGTCGTTCTTCAGGATGCAGTAACACATGCGCTTCCAGCTCGGGATGTCCTTAGTCGACTTGATGTCGTCGGTGTCGTCCGGAATCTTTTCCAGAAAAATCACCCGCGACTTCTTATTCAGCGTGTAATTGGAGACGCCGTTTCTCTGTATCTTGTAGCCGTGCTCCTCCAGCTCCCGGATCGCATCCTCGTCGAGGCCGCCGCCAGTCTTGTGCCAGAACTCGATCGAGGCGTTGAACTTTTTCACATAGTTGTTCCGCAGTCTTGCCGGAAGCGTGTCGAGCAGGAACTGGGTATAAGACTTCCATGTGTGCCCCTCCGGCAGCGTGATGTTGCGGTAGCCCATCGCCTTCGTCCTCGCATAGATGCAGGCGAAATTCGCGCCCTGCACGCGGCCCACCAGCTTCACCCAGATCTGCGGGTCGATGACGCGGTAGAGGTTCAGCGCGTCCTTCGAGTAATCGTTGAACGGCGAAGCTACGCGCATCTGGGAAACCTTCAGTCCGGCCATATAGTAGAGGTCGTAGAGACGGTTGTAATCATAGTTGAACAGGTAATTCGCATGCCAGACGTCCTCGGAGGTCCAGTCGTAGATCGGAGAAGCGCACCAGACGTCCTTGAACTGCTTGCTGATCCAGCACTCCCCGTTGTAACCGTATTTTTTATTCAGAAAACCGCTGTATCTCTGCAGCGATTCGTCCGCGCGCATCCCCAGCAGGCAGACCGTCTTTTTGTTCCCGTGGCTTAAGCGGTACCAGCGCCCGAACTGCTTGGCGAGATCCTCCTGATGCATGCGATAGCGGTAGGTGGTCATCGGATTGTTTTCCAGATTGATCACGTACTCATGCTTCGGCATCTCCCGAACCCAGAGCTCCTGCTTCTTGTCGTCCCAGGGATACCAGTACATCTCGTAGCTGCCGAGCGCCGTGCGTGTCGCCATCGGCAGGCAGACCCAGTAGAGCTCCGCCTCCTTTTGAATGCGCTCAAACGTGCGCTCCACATACTCCGTCGTCACGGTATACTGCGCCTCAAAGTCCTGATGAAAGACGCCGATCACCTTCTCCGGGTAGTATTTCCTTCGGTAGTCGAGCACCATGTTCAGGAGGAGTCCGCTGTCCTTGCCCCCGGAAAACGAGAGATAAATGTTGTCAAACTCTTCAAAGATCAGCTTCATCCGCTTCCAAAACGCGTCAAGGACATTGTCCTCAAGATATTCCTTTTTCACAGGCAGTATCCTCTTTTTCCAGAATTTGGTAATTGGTAATTTCTGGTAAATAATTTAACACATAATGCCGACAAATTCAACAAAATGCGACACCAGCCTGAAAAAGCCTGAAAAAGAGGCAAAAAAAATCCGGGAAGGTCATCGTAAACCTTTCCCGGAGATCAACTCTCTGATTCAATATTACCTTGTCAATTATCCGAGCCGAGGCAACTGTCCCCGACAACACCGGCAAACTTTCCCGAATGTCTTACGCAAGTACCTTCCCGATCTCTTCCGGCGTAGGCATCACGCGCAACGCTCCTTTCCTCGTCGTGATGATCGAGGCCGCCGCATTCGCGAACGTGAGCATCTCTTTCAGATCTCCCTCGCTCAGACCGTCTAGGCCGTGCTCGCAGACGTAGTGCAGCACGCAGCCGCAGAATGTATCTCCCGCGCCCGTCGTCTCAATCGTGTCCGGACACAGGCGCGCTGGAACCTCGACGATCGAATCGCCGTAGTACGCGCGACTCCCGTCCTTCCCCATCGAGACAAGGATCAGCCGGATCTGTGGATAGCGCTCTCGAATCCACCCGACGCCCTGCGTGAAATCCTCCTCGCCGGTCAGCCACTGAATCTCGTTATCCGAGATCTTCAGGACGTCGCAGAATCCCAGGCCGCAGAGCACCTGCTCTTTCGCGTCGTCGAGCGATTTCCACAGCGGCGGACGCAGGTTCGGATCAAACGAGATCGTCGTCCCGGCCTCCTTCGCGACCAAGAGCGCCTTCTTTGTGGCTCTGCGGACGCCCTCATGCGTCATCGACAGCGTGCCGAAATGAAAGATCTTCGAATCGCGGATCAGCTCCTCCGGCACTTCCTCCTCCGTCAGCATCATATCGGCTCCCGGCTCACGGTAGAACGAGAAATCCCGGTCGCCGTCCGGGAACGTGTGTACCAGCGCGAGCGTCGTGTGGACATGCTCATCCATGTACAGATACGAGGCGTCGATCCCGACCTCCTCGACCGCTTCCCTAAGCTGCGTCCCGAAAAAGTCCTTTCCGACCTTTCCGATAAAGGCCGTCCGGTCGCCGAGCTTCCCGAGCATCGCGAGGACGTTGCACGGAGCCCCGCCCGGATTGGCCTCGAAAAGAGGATTTCCCTGACCGCTTGTGCCGTTCTCCGTAAAATCGATCAGCAGCTCCCCAAGCGCCGTCACATCGTATTTCTTCATAATACTCTTCCCTTTCCTGTAAACGACCGTATCCGACGCACATTTGGCATACGGCTCAGAAACTGCCTGTGTTACGCTAATCACTCAGCCATTCCCTGTTCCTGATTCTGTCTTCGACCACCGCGAACGCGCTCAGAAGCTTCTCATTAAAGCTGCCGCACTCGCCGTTTCGGATCATCCGCACCGCGGTGTCATGGTCGAACGCTTTCTTGTAGACACGCTCCGAAGTCAGCGCGTCGTAGACATCCGCGACCGCCACGACCTGCGCGCCGATTGAGGTCTCGTCGCCCTTCAGCCCGTCCGGATATCCGCGGCCGTCCCAGCGCTCGTGGTGATGTCTCGCGATGTCAAAGCTGTATTCGTAGATCTCCGCGTCCATGATCTCCGGGATCGTCTGCAGGATTTCTCCGCCCTTGACGGTGTGTTGCTTCATGATCTCAAATTCCTCCGGCGTCAGCCGTCCCGGCTTATTCAGAATGCCGTCTGGGATCGCGATCTTGCCCACATCGTGAAGCACGGACGCCAGCGCGATCTTCTCAATCTCTGCCTTCGGCAAATGGTATTCCGGATAGGTATTGCTCACCTGCGTGAGCAACAGATTCGTGAGACCGGAGATGCGCTTGACATGCTCGCCCGACTCGCAGTCACGAAACTCGATGACCGTCGCCAGTGTCTCGATGACCGACTGGTTCATGCGATTCAGCTTCTCCACCTGCTCGGCGACGATACTCTCCAGCTCATTCCTGTGGCGGTACAGCTCGATGACCCTGTTGATCCGGCTGCGCAGGAAATGCGGAGCGAACGGCTTGGAAATGATGTCGACCGCGCCGAGGTTGTATCCCTCCATCAGCATCTCGTTGCTGTTGGCCGCCGTGATCAGAAAGACCGGAATCGACTTGATCTGGCCGCTCTTGTTCATCTCCCGCAGTACGCCGAGGCCGTCCATCTCCGGCATCAGCAGGTCGAGCAACATCGCCGATATTTTGGTGTCGCCGTTTAAGACCTCGACCGCCTCCACGCCGTCGGACGCCTCGATAATGTTGTACTCGTCCTTAAATATCTCTGTCAGGATCGCACGATTGATCTCAATATCGTCTACGATCAGTATTGTCATATCCGTCAAAGCACCTGCACCCCTCTCTTACTCGCCGCGCTCAATACAGGCGATCACCTGCTCCTGCACAGAAGCCATCCCGTCATAGACCGCCTTCGCCTCTTCAGCCTGTCCCGCGCGAAGAAGATCCACGACCTTCGTATACCCCTCATAGAGCGGTGTGACGGAAAGATTTCCGGTAGCGCCCTTCAGCGCATGCGCCAGCTCCTCCGCCTGCTTCAGCTCTCCGCTCGCGAACGCGCCCGCGACATCCGTCTTCCGGATCATGTCCGGAAGCTTGCGCAGCATCCTCTCATAGAGCGCCGCGTTCCCCATGAAGCGCTCCAGACCCTCGTCCACATTCGAGCCCAGTTCTTTTAACTCATCCACTAATGCCATTTCTGTCTCCATTCTGCCGTCACATCACGGCCGCAAAATTCTAAAATAGATAATAATAAGATAGCATTTTCGCAGTTTTGTGTCAATGAATATCGAATGGTTTTTCGTCTGACTTTGTCTGTTCAGTCGAAGAGTTCTCGTCTGATCAGTCCCATGCAGCGCGACATGCAACACGAAAAACAAAAAGTACCGCATCCACGGTACTTTTCAAGTAGCGGAAGGGAGACTTGAACTCTCGACACCACGGGTATGAACCGTGTGCTCTAGCCAGCTGAGCTATTCCGCCATATTCTATTGTATGGGGCCTACAGGGCTCGAACCTGTGACCCTCTGCTTGTAAGGCAGATGCTCTCCCAGCTGAGCTAAGACCCCATGGAAAACGGGTTGACGCGCAACCCGCTTTGCTATTATAAGCCTAAGTATCTTCAAAAGTCAAGCACTAATTTAGGAAATTCTGCGCACCTCCGGCTTGGCTTTCCGGCGCGCGAGCTCCTCTCTCCACTCGACCTTGTAGACCAGCCCGTGGATCACGAAGCTCATCATGACGCCGCAGACGACGTCGATCACCGAATGCTGATCCAGCATAACCGTGGACGCACAGATCAGAACCATGATCACAAAATGAAGCGCAATCGCAAGCTTTCTGTGCTTCAGGTTCTCAAGGCTGCAGACCGCCTGGAATACCATGACCGTGTTCATCACATGGATCGACGGGCAGACATTCGTCGGCGTGTCGATCGCGCGCAACATGACGACCATGTTGTACAAAAATCCGGTCTCATGCGGATTGTTCGCGAGGCGGAGATTCAGTCCGGTCGGGAAAATGAAGTAGATCAGCAGGCAGATCGTCAGTCCCGAAAATATAAGCCTGCACAGCTTCGAGTAATCTTCCCAGCCGCGGCGTTTAAACCAGATGAACGCGCCCGCCATGTACGGGAACCAGAAAATGTACGGTATGATAAAGGCCTCGCAGAACGGGATCATCTCGTCCAGTTTGCAGTGTATGATATACTTCGGCACGACCGTGCTCTCAAGATAATGGAAGACCGTCAGGTAAAACGCCATATACACCAGCGCAACCATGTACGGATACTTTTTAAACCAATTCTTAACCGCTTCCAATTTCATAACGCTCCTACCCCTCACTCCGTATCTGAACTCACTACCTGGTGTACATAGACACCGTTCAGCGGCGATCCCGACGCGTCGAAATCCTCCTCGCTCAGCACGGTGATATTCAATACTCCTTCGATCATCTCAAACACCACATCGTGGTGATCGTCGCCCTTGTATACCGCCTGGAGTCCGTCGATCTCTGCGGTCGAGGCGATCCCGGCGTTTGCAAAGGAAAAGGAAAGTGTCTTCTCATCCACAAGCGCGATCGTGACGGTGTCCTGATCGCCGACGTATGTGCCGGACCAGATATCCTGCGCGACCGGCGATTCCCCGGAGCCGTCCGTCGATGTCTCCGTCTGTCCGACTGCCGGCGTCCGCGTCTCACTCTGGGACGGACTGTCCGTCTGCCCTGTCGCGTCTGATTGCCCTGCCGCATCCGGCTGTTCCTGCGCGCTGTCGTCTGTATTCGAATCTTGTCCAGCCTGTTCCTGCGTCCCCGCGCCGTCCGCATTTCCCTGCGCGTCCGGCACGGCGGTCCCGGCAATCCCGGACGTCCCGCTCCCTGCATCCTGCGCGATCTCCCGGTCGGAGGAAGTGCAGGCCGTCGTCAAAAGCATTCCCGCAGCCGCAAGCGCGGCCAAAAACAATGCCCTGCGTTTCATTTATACTCTCCTTTTCGGTGTGAACCAAGCGATTCCATGTTCCCCTTTTGGTATCTCATCTGGCTTTACATTCTAACACCATTCTTTTCATTTGTCATGGCTTTTTGATTTTTTTAAGAATTTTATCCGAATTTCGTCACAATTCACCCACAAGGCCGTTTTTATTAATGGATTACTGGTAAATATTTCGTTTCACACAGGCCGGAGCATTTGCTGCAGGGACCGTAAGACATGCCGCAAACGCGTCATGATTTCTGGTGAAACTTCACAAGCCGCCGTCTCGCGGTCTCCGGATCAGCCGAAAAGCAGAGGGAAAGGGTTCGGCAGTCCACGAGATTCCATGCATATTCCCCCGCATATGTGATATAGCTGCTCCACCAGTAGTCGTCCAACCGGCTGACATATCCCTTTTCCAGCGGAAGCCTGTGGATCTTCCGACAGCATTCCGCGATCTCGCCCAGAGAACTGAGCTCCTTCGGGACGTCGCTTTTCAGCGTCGCCTCACGGCTCTTCGGGCGGCGCGGATCCGTACGGTAAACGGCAAGGAATTCATTCACGGCCTGCTGGGCTCCCCGGCGCACGGAACCGGCGCTGTCGGCCTCAATAACAAAATATGCGCAATTGTCGGTAACACAGAAGGCGTAGATAAGCCACTCCTCTTCTTTTTCAATATCAAAAAGAAGATCCAGAAAGCTTTTTTTATCCCGCTCATCGGCGAAAAGATACCGACTGCCCTCCAGAACATGGTAAAAAATCTTTCTCGCCTTTTTACAATATGACATAACTGACCACACCTTTCCCGATCGTTTTGAGATATCTTCGGTTCTGGATATCATCACTCTGCAGGGAAAATGGTAGCATTCCGGCCTTTATTTTTCAATATACTGACTCAAATAGTGTCATTTTTTCTAATAATGCAGCTATTCAACTTAGATTGTTCGAAAATATTTCAAATTATGTCGAAAAAAACAGAGGGTGCAACGTCCTGTTGCGCCCTCCTGTCGTATGTCAGTCTGTCCCGTCTGCCGATGTACCGTCCGCAGCGGTGTCGTCTGTTCCGTCTGCCGGGACATCGCCTGTCCCATCTATCGCAGTGTCGCCGGTCCCGTCTGCCGTCTCTCCGGGCGCTGTATAACTCATCCCGAACGCCGCGCTGTACTCGTTGACGCGTCCAATGATACGCTCCGCCTCCGTCCCCTGCGCCGGGGTGGGCTGATAATTATTGTAATACGGATCCGAGGAGATGCTGCACGGAATAATTTCGATCCGGTCGTCGTCCAGCACCCCGTCCCGCGTGACCGTAAAGGTCTGCCGGAAGATCATCGTGTCCATATCCGACGGCGCATTGTTTCCGCCGAAACAGAAGTTGCCCAGACTGTATACGATATACGCGCCGTTGTACTTTTCGATCCCCTGCAGCACATGCGGGTGATGCCCGACCACGAGATTAGCCCCGCAGTCCACCGCGATGTGCGCCAGTTCCTGCTGCGTGGCGTCCGGCTGCGTCTGCTTCTCACTGCCCCAGTGGAACGCCACGACAATGAGCCTTGCCTCCTTCTCCTTCGCCGCCTCGATCGCCTCGCGCAGCTCCTTTTCACTGCTCATCCCGTCGTCCAGCACATAGATACCGATAAAGGCCGTCGGAATGCCGTTGACATCCTTCAGTGCGATCTCAGTCTCCTGACAGTAGTCGATGCCGGCCTCTGTCAGGTACTGTTTCGTGTCGGTCAGGCTCTGGTCTCCATAGTCTCTGCTGTGGTTATTCGCGAGCGTGACCACATCGATCGAACCGTTCTTCAGGATCTGCGTGTAGGACGGATCCCCCTTGAACGCGTACTCCTTGCTCTCCCGCTGCGTCTCCGTCGTAAACGTCCCTTCAAGATTCGCAAAGGTCGCGTCGTCCTCACTCAGGATATCCTTCACATTCTGGAAGAACCAGGAATGTCCGTTGACAACGTCAAACGCGGTAAAGCTGGTGTTCGGATCCATGCTCTCATCGTTCCCGAGCGTACAGTCTCCGACCGCGCTGATCGTCACCGAACGGCTCTCCCCGACCGTCACCTTGCAGGAAGCCTCCTCGACCTCATCCGCGCTGACCGTGATCACCGTGCTTCCCGTGCCGACGGCCGTCACCTTCCCGCTGCTGTCCACCGTGAGGATCTCAGGATTCGCGCTCGTATACTTCAGATTGTTCAGAAACGCGCCCTCCGGCTCCACCTGCGCGGTCAGATAAGCAGTCTCCTCCGGATACATGTCAATCTCTTCCCGCGAGAGGCTCAACCCTTCGGCGACCTCCATCGTCGTCGAGAGCGGACTGCAACGGTTGCCCGCCGCGTCCTGCGCGTAAAAATAATAGGTACAATCCTTTTCAAACGTGAGCGGCTCGCTGTAATCCAGATACCGCGGCACATTGGAGACCGCATTGTCCGGCACGACCGCATAACGGATCTTTGCAATCTCGGAGCGGGCGTCCCCCGCGCTCACCGTGATCTGATCCTGCTCTCTCTTCACGTTGACGACCGGCGCCTGCGCGTCGATCAGAGGGATCTCCGCCTGCGCGTGCAGCGTCCCCTGTTCCGTGTCTACAGAGATCTCCAGAAGCGGCTCGCTTGTCGTCGCGGTGAACCTGCCGGACTCATCAAGCATATAGCTCGTGCCGTTCACCGTCACTTTCTTGAGCTGTTCACCCTTCGCGCGGACCGTCAGCTCCACCGGGTAAGACTTGCACCATTTCTTCGGCTCCTCCTCCACCAACACCGTCAGGCCATCATCGGCCGTCACGCCGTCCATTTTGCGCTTCTCCGACTGGGAGAGGAGGATCGAGTGAACGATCAGTGCGATCACACAGACCGCAAGGAGAAGTCCGGCCGCCGCCATCAGCATCTCCCTGTTCCGGAAACCGCGCTGCGCAAGCTTATCGCGCAGGGACATATTCCCGGCCTCATCCGGCGTGTCGGCCGGAGCGCCCTCCCCGTCGTCTTCTTGGTTCTTTATCCCGGACTTTCTCGCCCGGAACCAGTCGGAAAGCTTTTGGAAGAGCGCAGGCTTCGCTCTCTTTATCCTGGGAGAATTGTCCGTGCCGGAAGGTTTTTCTTCGGAGGTTCTCTCCTCAGCAACATGCTCCCCGGAAGCATTCTTTTCGGCAACATTCTCTTCGGAAGCACTCAACCCGGAAACATCCTTCTCGGAGCTGTCTCCCGGAACGATACCCTCTTCAGGGACAAACTCCCGCGATTCCTCCTCTTCCGGCGATTCGTCCAATCGATCCTTTCCGCGTCCTTCCCACGGCCTCAGCCTGTGCAGGAGACGGCTGATCGTCCGCTCATCCTCCTGCTGCTCCTCCGGCGTCCGCTCCTCATCGGGGAGCTCTTCCTCTCCCTCCTCCCGCTCGAGCAGCTCGCGAAGCTCCTGCTCCTCTTTTTCACGCAGGGATTCCTCCGGATCCTTGCCGCGCTGGACCGCCTTGACGATCTCGATCAGTTGTTCAAAGTTATCCGCTCGTACCCTTTGTTTACTCATCTGAACTATGCGACTCCCGACTCAGCTTAATTTGCTTATCTGAACTGTGCAATCTTTGTTTCAGCTTCGTTTATCTGAAATACGCGACTCCCGATTCAAAAATCTTCAGGTCCTGTTCCCCATAGATGTTGACCGCCACCGAGTCCCCGCGGCGCTCCGAGTGCGCCATCTTTCCGAGCACTCTGCCGTCCGGGCTCGTGATGCCCTCGATCGCAAAGTAGGAACCGTTGACGTTCCACATTTCATCCCCGATCCGGATCTCTCCATCCGGATCACAGTACTGCGTCGCCACCTGGCCGTGCGCGAACAGCCGCATCAGCCACTCCTTGCTCGCCACGAAGCGCCCCTCGCCATGGGAGGCCGGATTCGTGTAGACGCCGCCCGGCTGCGCAAGCGCAAGCCACGGCGACTTGTTGCTGACGACCTTCGTGTAGACCATCTTCGAGATATGCCGACCGATCGTGTTGAACGTCAGCGTCGGCGAATCTTCCGTCTGTCCGACGATCTCGCCGTACGGCACCAGCCCAAGCTTGATCAGCGCCTGGAAACCGTTGCAGATGCCAAGCGCCAGCCCGTCCCGCTCGTTCAAAAGCTTCATGACCGCTTCCTTCAGCTTCGCGTTCTGAAACGCGGTCGCGAAGAATTTCGCGGAGCCGTCCGGCTCGTCGCCCGCCGAGAAGCCGCCCGGGAACATGATAATCTGCGCCCGAGAGATCGCCTTCTCGAACTCTTCCACGGAATCGCGGATGTCCTGCGCGCTCAAGTTGCGGAAGACTCTGACGTCCACCTCCGCGCCCGCGCGCTCGAACGCCTTCTTGCTGTCGTACTCGCAGTTTGTGCCCGGGAACACCGGGATGAACACCTGCGGCTTCGCGACTTTATGCCTGCAGACATGAACATTCGGCGTCACGTAGCAGCCGTTCTCCTTGTGGACGATCGTCCCGTCCTCTTCTCTTCCGGCGAAGAAGTAGGCCCGCGGGCCGCTTGTCGGGTTGCCGTCGATGTCGAGGCCGCCGCCGATCGTCGGAATGCCGGAATCCGTCTTGAACACGCGCTCCAGCGTACCCGTCCAGGCCTGCAGCGCCTCGTCGATCGGAATCTTCACATCTTTGTATTCAAATGTACCGTTGTTTACCACCTCGCCGACCACGGTGTAGCGGATCGCGAGGGAGCCGACCACCCCGTCCGGCACCTCGGCCACAATGTCGCCGAAGCCCGCCGTGAACAGATCACGCTCGTCAATGTTGTGCTCAATCTTAAAGCCGAGCCCGTTGCCGAACGCCATCTTGGAAAGCGCCGCCGCGAGTCCCTTGCCGTCGAGCGCGTAGGCCGAGATGATGCGGCCCGCCTTGACGTCCTCGTGGAACTTCGCGTACTGCTCCATGATCTCCCCATAGACCGGGAGATCGTACTCGTCTTTTTCAAAGTGCAGGAGCACAAGCTTGCTGCCTGCCTTCTTGAGCTCCGGCGTGATGATCGTCTTGTCGCTCGCCACGTCCACCGCGAACGATACGAGCGTCGGCGGCACGTCGATCTCGTTGAACGAGCCGGACATGCTGTCCTTGCCGCCGATCGACGGCAGGCCAAAACCGAGCTGCGCCGCATACGCGCCCAGCAGCGCCGCGAACGGCTGGCTCCAGCGCTTCGGATCCTCGGTCATCCTGCGGAAGTACTCCTGGAAGGTGAAGCGGATCCTGCTGTAATCTCCGCCGTTCGCCACGATGCGCGCGACCGACTCGAGCACCGCGTAGACCGCGCCGTGGTACGGGCTCCAGCTCGACAGGTACGGGTCGAAGCCGTAGGCCATCATCGTCACCGTGTCGGTCTTGCCCGTAAGCACCGGAAGCTTCGCGACCATCGCCTGCGTCTCGGTGAACTGGTATTTCCCGCCGTACGGCATGAACACCGAACCCGCCCCGATCGAGCCGTCGAACATCTCCACGAGTCCCTTCTGCGAGCAGCAGTTCAGGTCCGCGAGCGTCTCCAGCCACTTCGCGCGGACGTCCGCCACCTCGTCTCTCACAAAATATTTCTCCGTCTCGGAAGGCATCTCCACCGCGACGCTCGTCTCCTGATGCGCGCCGTTCGTGTCGAGGAACGCGCGGGAGATGTTGACGATCTCCCTGCCCCTCCACTTGAGGACGAGCCGCGGGCTCTGCGTCACGACAGCCACCTCGACCGATTCCAGGTTCTCCTCGGCCGCGTAGTCCATAAATTCCTTTACATCCTTCGGGCCGACCACGACCGCCATGCGCTCCTGTGACTCGGAGATCGCAAGCTCCGTGCCGTCCAAACCCGCGTACTTTTTCGGAACCTTGTCCAGATTGATCTCAAGTCCCGGCGCGAGCTCTCCGATCGCCACGGAGACGCCGCCTGCGCCGAAATCGTTACACTTCTTGATGAGTTTGCTGACCTCCGGACGGCGGAACAGTCTCTGCAGCTTGCGCTCCGTCGGCGCGTTGCCCTTCTGCACCTCCGCGCCGCAGACCTCGATGGAAGCCTCTGTGTGCACCTTCGAGGAGCCGGTCGCACCGCCGATGCCGTCGCGCCCCGTCCTGCCGCCGAGCAGGATGATGACATCGCCCGGATCGGAATTCTCGCGGATCACGGCGCTGCGCGGAGCCGCGCCCATGACCGCGCCGATCTCCATGCGCTTCGCCACATAGTCCGGATGATAGATTTCTTTGACATAGCCGGTCGCCAGACCGATCTGGTTGCCGTAGGAGCTGTAGCCGTGCGCCGCCTCGCGCACCAGCTTCTTCTGCGGCAGCTTGCCTTTCAATGTATCCTTTACGGAAGCCCTCGGATCCGCCGCTCCCGTCACGCGCATCGCCTGATAAACATAGGTGCGCCCGGAGAGCGGATCGCGGATCGCGCCGCCCAAGCAAGTCGCCGCGCCGCCAAACGGCTCGATCTCGGTCGGATGGTTGTGTGTCTCATTCTTGAAATTGACCAGCCACTCCTCGGTCTTTCCGTCGATCTCGACCGGCACCACGATGCTGCAGGCGTTGATCTCATCCGACTCCTCCTGGTCCTGCAGTTTACCCTCTTTCTTGAGCTTGCGCATCGCCATCAGCGCGAGATCCATCAGGCAGACGAACTTGTCGTCCCGCCCCTTGAACATCTCCTCGTGATCAGCGAGATACTGCTTATAGGTCTCCTCGATCGGCTTCCGATAGTAGCCGTCGTCAAACGCGACGTCCTTAAGCTCTGTCGAGAACGTCGTGTGGCGGCAGTGATCTGACCAATAGGTGTCGAGCACGCGCACCTCCGTCATCGACGGATCGCGCTTCTCCTCATTCTTAAAATAATTCTGGATATGCTGAAAATCGCGGAAGGTCATCGCGAGATTCAGGGAGTCGTAGAGCGTCTTAAGCTGCGCCTCTTCCATCGCGATGAAACCGTCGAAGATGCTTACGTCAGCGGGCTCCTCGAACTCCGTCACCAGCGTCTCCGGCTTCGCGAAACCGGCCTCGCGCGAATCTACCGGATTGATGCAGTAGGACTTGACCGCCTCGAACTCCTCGTCCGATACCTCGCCCGCGACCACGTACACCGTCGCGGAGCGGATCACCGGCTCCTCGTCCTCCTTTAAAAATTTCACGCACTGCACGGCGGAGTCAGCTCTCTGGTCGAACTGTCCCGGAAGATACTCCACCGCGAACGCCCGCTCGTCTTCCGCCATCGGGAATTCCTCCTCATAGAGGACATCCACCGGGGGCTCGGCAAACACAGTCCTACACGCGTCCGCGAACACCGCGTCCGAAATATTCTCCACATCATAGCGGATCAGGATACGGATGCCCTTCAGTCCGGCCGCGCCGAGATAGCTTCGCATCTCGTGGGCAAGCCCCTTCGCGGCTACGGCGAACTGCTCTTTCTTCTCCACATACACTCTTCTGACTTTGCTCATGTAGGTCCTCCTTCTTCCTGTTTAGTTTACTATGGCTATCCGGACGCCCTTACAGGGATTGGTCAATGCCACGGAGAAACCCGCTCCCGCTTCCGTTCGGACACGTAGCGGTGCATAAGCGCGCTGACGCTTGCTAAGCACCGACGGCCTCACAGAGTTTTCCTTAGGCATTGCCAATCACCTGTACGGGCTGATTATGCGAAAAGCAGCAGCATTTCACGAACAGGAATCGCAGGGATTTCCGGGTGTTTTCCGGCACAAAGCCGTTCAATATCGGCTTTCCCTTGTAAAAGCCGATATTGCGGTTTTGACGGGAAATACCCAGGAAGGGTACCGTGCGATTCCGTCCGATGTGAACTAAACAGGAATTTATTTGTCGTCATCAACTGTAATGCTCTTGATCACCGGCTGCTCCTCCGGAGGAACCGCACCGTTCGCGCCCTCTTCTACGTCTTCGCAGATCTGGTCGACGATCTCCATGCCCTCGGTCACGTAGCCGAAAGCCGCGTAATCGCCGTCCAGGAAGGTGCTGTCCGCCTGCACGATGAAGAACTGGCTGCTGGCGCTGTCCGGATTGTTCGAGCGAGCCATCGAGATCACGCCCCTCTTGTGAGAGATGGGATTGTCTATCCCGTTGCTTGAAAACTCGCCCTTGATATTCTTGCCAGAGCCACCGCTGCCGTTTCCATTCGGATCGCCGCCCTGTATCATGAAGCCGTCCATGATCCGATGGAAGGTCAGACCGTCGTAAAAGCCGTCCTGCACGAGCCCGACGAAATTCTCGACTGTGATCGGCGCCGCCTCCTCGTCCAGCTTCAGCTTGATGTCCCCGTAGTCCTTGACGGAGATCGTCACGCTCGGCCCGGAGATCTTTGAAAAATCGATCTCTGACTCAGCCTCTCCGGCGTCTCCCGTATTTCCCGCGCCCTGCTCTTCGGGCGGCTGATTCAGGATCACAAACGCGAGGATCCCGACGATCACAACGACTCCGATCAGCGTGAGCCAGATCATTCCCATGCCGGATTTCTTCTTTGGCTGTTTTTTCTTATTTGTTGAAAGTTTATTACTCATTTGATTCCACTCCTGATGATTGATCGTAATACACGTCCGCATGCGGCCTTCTCCTGCCGCGGAAAATCCACCGAAATCTCCGCATTGTCCTCATTATAACGGATTCTTTCAAATATTACAATATCTCCTGACCTTTTTCGACAGAAGGCGCCCCCCACTAATGTCACCGGGCTGTATGCGGAAAACTCACTTGCCTTACCCTGTGCTGCTTTTTCCCATGCAGTCCTGCTCTCTGTCCATCCAGAATTCTTCCGCCTTCCCGCGCACGGTGGACAGCGTACACAGCGCAGGATTTCCCCACTCCTCCGGAAACATGGAGCGATAGCGCGCCGCCGAGAAGCGCTCATCGAGCAGGAGAATGATCCCCTCGTCCTCCTCTGTGCGGATCACACGGCCCGCCGACTGCAGTACCTTATTCATGCCCGGACAAAGGTAGGCGTAGAAAAAACCGTCCTCCCCGCGCTTGTCGTAGAACTGTTTCAGCATCTCACGCTCGGTGCAGATCTGCGGAATGCCGGTCCCGACGACCACCGCGCCGACCAACCTCTCGCCTCTCAGATCGATCCCTTCTCCGAAGATCCCTCCCATCACACAGAAGCCTGCGAGTCCCTGCTCATGCGGCTGTTCGAACTGGCGCAGGAATTCCTCGCGCTGTGCCTCCTTCATGCCGCTCTCCTGACACAGTAGCCGAATCTCCTCCCCCTGTTCTTCACACAGAGTGCTAAACTGCTGCGCGACCTTCTCCATCATACGGTACGACGGAAAAAAGATCATATAATTGCCGCGCTTCGCGAGGATCAGCCGCAACGCATACTCCGCCATCTTGCGGTACTCCTGCTCCCCGCGGCTCGTGTAGCGGCTGGTCGTATCCGTCCCGATCATCACACAGCGTTTCTCCCGCGGAAAGATCGAATGCGCGTAGATCGCGTAGTTTTCCTTTTCCGTGCTCAGCAGACTTTTGTAATATTGGATCGGCAAAAGCGTCGCCGAGAAGAAGATCGTGCTCTTTCCCTTGTCCAGACATTCCTGCAGATTTTTCGAGACATCGACGCAGAACAGCCGGAGCTGAAAACGTCCGTCTTCCAGAAGCTCCGTATAGACCACATAATCCTCGCCCAGCAGATCGCAGGTGTCGAGAAAACGCCGCGCCAGGAAATACAACTCCAGCACCTTCTCGTTCACCTCGGCGTCTCTGGAATCCTCCAGAAAATCCTCCATGATCCCGCATAAGTTCATCAGATAGATCGGTAATGTCCCGACGTCCGGCAGGATCTGCACCGGTCCGGAATCCGATTCTCTCTTGCGCTCGAGAAGCCAGTTGTTGCAGCGCCCCAGCGCACGCGCCATCTTCTGGCTGTGCGGCCGCACCGCCTTTCTCAGCTCCAGAAAATCCTCCTTGACGAGCGTCGCCGAGAACATCTCCCGTCCGCGCTCCACGAGGTTGTGCGCCTCGTCGATCAGGAACAGGTAGTCCCCCTTTGCGCCCTCGCCGAAAAAACGCTTCAACTTCGCGCGGGGGTCGAAGATATAATTGTAATCGCAGATGATCACATCCGCCCACAGCGATACGTCCAGTCCGAACTCAAACGGACAGACCTGCCACTTTTCCGCCTGCGCCTCGATCGCCGGACGGTCGAAGACCTCGCCGGTTGAGATAAATTCAAACACCGCGTCGTTCACGCGGTCGAAATGTCCCTTCGCGTACGGACAGGCGTCCGGGTTGCACTCCGCCTCCCCGGTAAAGCAGATCTTCTCCTTCGCCGTCAGCGTCACGGTCTTCATGCGCAATCCCCGCCCGCGCAGGATCGCGTACGCCTCCTCCGCGACCGTTCGCGTGACCGTCTTCGCCGTCGCGTAAAAGATACGATCGGCCAGACCCTCCCCCACCGCTTTCACGGCTGGGAAGACCGTCGAGAGCGTCTTGCCCGTCCCGGTCGGCGCCTGAATAAACAGCTTCTTCTTCCGCAGCATCGTCCGGTACACCGACGACGCCACATTCTTCTGTCCCTCGCGCCAAGGGAAGGGAAACTCCAGTCCCTTGATCGACGCCTGCCGCGTCTCCTTCCATTCAAGCTCCAGCTTCGCCCATTTCTGATACTCCATGACCACAGCACCGAACCACGCGCCGAGCTTCTCCACGGAATACTCCTCCCGGAACCGCCGGATCTCCTCCGTCTCCATATTGCAGTAGGTCATCTGCACGCCGATGCAGTCCAGTCCCTTCTGCCTGCCGTAGATGTAGGCATAACACTTCGCCTGCGCGAGATGCACCGACACGGGCTCACGGAGAAAAGTGACGTCGCGGTAGACGCCCTTGATCTCATCGACGTATACATCCGCCCGGTGCTGTTCCTGCACAGCGCTGTCCACCGGTATCTGCACGTCCACATCACCCTCATCGCCGCGTTTTTTCGCGATCCACTCTTTCTCGTCGCGGCTCCAGAGTACGCCGCGCTCAGCGCGCATTGTGTCGTCCATCCGGAAGATCCCGTCCGCGCGTCCCTCGACCGTAAGCACAAAACTGTTCGCAGGCACGTCAAAAGAGAGAGGCACCTCCGCCTGATAGCCGCTGCCCATCCGCCCCTGTATTTTCCGGTGAATGCGGCTGCCCTCCTGCATGGCCTCCTTCTGGGCGAACGCGCCCCTACGGTTGTCAATATCGCCCGAGCGCAGAATAAATTCCACGAGGTTTCGGACCGAGATCCGTACCTTCTGTTCCTGTTTCTGTTCCATAATTTTACATATACTTTCTTGCTGATATCTCCTGTTTAGTTCACTATGGCTATCCGAACGCCCTCACAGGGATTGGTCAATGCCACGGAGAAACCCGCTCCCGCTTCCGTTCGGACACGTAGCGGTGCATAAGCGCGCTGACGCTTGCTAAGCACCGACGGCCTCACAGAGTTTTCCTTAGGCATTGCCAATCACCTGTACGGGCTGATTATGCGAAAAGCAGCAGCATTTCACGAACAGGAATCGCAGGGATTTCCGGGTGTTTTCCGGCACAAAGCCGTTCAATATCGGCTTTCCCTTTTAAAAGCCGATATTGCGGTTTTGACGGGAAATACCCAGGAAGGGTACCGTGCGATTCCGTCCGATGTGAACTAAACACGAATTCATTCTACCACATCTCAAAAAAGAAGGGAATAAAAAGCGTCATATCTGTTCTTTTCCGAAAAAGTATGATAGAATTCTTTTCAGGAACATACCACGGAGGCGCATATATGGGCAAGATGACTGTTTATCACGGCGGATATACTGTTATTCAAAAACCAAAGATAATCCCCGGAAAGAATACGAAAGATTTCGGTCCCGGTTTCTATTGTACGATCATCCGGGAACAGGCTGAGCGCTGGGCCAGACGATATGACACCCCTGTTGTCAACACATATACCGTGCGTATGGACACCGGACTGAAGATACTCGAATTTAAGGAAATGACAGAAGACTGGCTCGATTTCATCATAGACTGCCGTCATGGACAGCCTCATGATTATGACATCGTGATCGGAGCAATGGCGAACGATCAGATTTACAACTTTATCGCTGATTATATGGATGGAATCCTGACGAGGGATCAGTTCTGGGCTCTTGCAAAATTTAAATATCCGACGCACCAGATGAGTTTCTGTACAGACGCCGCACTGAAATGTCTGGAATTTGTCTCAAGTGAGGGGGTGGGCATATGACAGGGCGAGAAGATCGCAAGGAAAATGACCTTTTTTTCACCTGCAGCCTGATCGAATATATCGCGAGACAGACTAAAAACAGGCGATCCGTCGTGGTAAATTCACTTGGCAGAGTTCTGATAGAAAAAATATACGACCTTGCCGACGTCTACCACAGCGATAATATCGCTACGGTAAGTGATGATTTCATTGAAAAGGCCGGCATCACGAACGGCGACTTTGACAACGTCTCCGCTGCCCGTTATGCGGTCCCCAGCCACTGGGATATCGGGAAAGTATATAAACGGCTTGTCCTCGGCATAGCAAGGGAAAAAAAGCTTCCTATCGTTGACGCAATATTCGAGGCATATAATTCCTTTGTCAGTGAAAAGATTGACGACTATAACTCAAGCTTCTATTATGATGCACCTCAAAATATCCTGAACGCTTATATTTACGGGGTAATAGAATAAAAACTGACTGCAGCGATATCAAATTCCCGCGAATTGGCATGTGAAAATAATATGCAAAGGAGAAAAGGAAGACCCTATGATCCGCTTCAATAACGACTACAGCCGCGGCGCCCATCCAAAGATCCTTGCGGCGCTCGCGCAGACAAACAACGAGAGCTACGGAGGCTACGGGATCGACCCGTGGTGCGAAAAAGGTGCCGACGCGATTAAAAAATATCTGGACTGCCCGGAAGCGGCTGTACACTTTCTGGTCGGCGGCACGCAGGTCAACTACACGGCGATCTCGGCGGCATTACGCCCGTACCAGAGCGTCATCAGCGCGGACAGCGGTCACATCAACGTCCACGAGACCGGCGCGGTCGAACACTGCGGTCACAAGATTCAGGCGCTGCCCGCGCACGACGGCAAGATCACATCGGAGCAGATCGAGGAGGAAGCGCGGCTGTATCGCGACAGCGACATTCAGGAACACATCACCCAGCCGAAGCTTGTCTACCTGTCCTTTCCGACCGAGTACGGCACACTCTACTCTCTTCGGGAGCTGGCGGACATCAGCCGCGTCTGCCGGGAATATGGACTGTATCTCTTCATTGACGGCGCGCGGCTCGGCTACGGCCTCGGCGCAGCTGAAAACGACGTGACGATGAAGGATCTCGCCCGCCTGACCGACCTGTTCTACTGCGGCGGCACGAAATGCGGCGCGCTCTTCGGGGAAGCGCTCGTCATCACAAACCTGACGCTGAACGTCAACTTCCGCAGTTATATCAAGCAGAACGGCGCGATGCTCGCCAAGGGCTGGCTGCTCGGCCTGCAGTTCTATGCGCTGTTCGCGGACGGACTCTATTTCGAGATTACGAAAAAGGCGACGGAGCTCGCGCAACAGATTCGCCGCGCCTTCGCCCAAAAAGGCATTCCGCCCTACATAGAGAGCTGCACGAACCAACAGTTCGTCGTACTTGAAAACGGTCAGATGGAACAGCTCGCGGAAAAATATGTGTTTGAGTTTGAGAAAAAGATTGACGCGACGCACAGCTGCGTGCGCTTCTGCACGAACTGGGGGACGACGCAGGAAGAGGTCGACGAGTTGATCACGGATATTGGCAAACTTTGATCATGCTTCCGCATTTCGGGGCAGGATCTTCGAGCCTTAATAATATTGCGGCCTGCAAGATCCGATTTACAGGGAAACAGAAAATATCGCCTGATAAGCAGGAGGGTCGCATGCGCGGTTCCAATTACGAGGTCACAAAAAAGAATTCACAGAAACTGTTTCTGAGTTATGATCAGCAGCACATGATCGAGAAATTCGCTCTGGAGCACAATGACGAATTCCTGTACATCGAGTTCGTCGCGCGCCGTTATCGGATCGATCGCCGCAGCGGAAATGTCGAGTGGGAAGAAGGCACAATGCAGACGAATACACCCCAAGCGGCAGACAGCAAGCGCAGGGAAACAGGCTCGAATAAAACAGACTCCTGCCTCTGGCACGAGGCCGGTTTCGAGGAAGTCCTCTCCATCTTCGATGTGCTCTGCTACTCGAAAGACGATTGTCGTCTCTCCGGAAATTACTGCGGTATCAACAATGTAAAAGGAGCCAACCTCGCGGCAGCTCCCGGAAATGATATGTTCGCCCCCGCGGCCCGCTCCTTCGACCACCGCACCGACCGTCTCGCGGCCGCCTGTGAAGCGCTTGGCGGCACAAAGGAGAAAATCGGCGACGTATCCTACCTGCTCCCCGTCTTTTCTTTTCTCTCCATACAGCTTCAATTCTGGGAGAGCGACGACGAGTTCCCGCCGCAGCTGAAATTTATGTGGGACGAGAATATCTTACAGTTTATGCACTTTGAGACGACCTTCTATGTGACTGGACATGTGACAGACAGACTGCGGGAGCTGCTATAAAATATCCGGCCTCATCTCACTTACTTTTTACGAAGAGATGTTTTACTGTTTTTTACATGCGTTGACGACAGTCTTCCGCGATATAACGCGCGGCGAACTCCGCCAGCGAACTCACCGTCTCCGTCTGGCCAAAGTCCTCGCCGCCTTCGCTGATCAGCGCGGTCCTGCAGCCCGCCGCTATGCCGGCCTTCACGTCATTTTCCCCGTCTCCGACCATCCAGGAATTTTCGAGGTCGATGTTGAACTCCTCCGCGGCCTTTAAGAGCATGCCGGGCTTCGGCTTACGGCAGTCGCAGTTGATCTTCAGCTCGGGCACCTCGCCCTCGTAGCCCTTGTTCGGGTGGTGCGGGCAGTAATAGATCCCGTCCACATAGGCTCCCTCCAGTCCCAAAAGCGTCTCCATCTTGTTGTGGATCTCCTCAAGCTCCGCCACCGTCACCTCTCCCCGCGCGATCACGGGCTGATTCGTAACGACGATACAGAGATAACCGGAGGCGTTGATCTTCCGGATTGCCTCGGCCACGCCGTCGATCAGCTCAAGCTGATCGATGTCTCTTAAGAAACCCACATACTTGTTGATCGTTCCGTCCCGATCCAGAAAAACCGCCTTCTGTTTTCTCTTCAGATTTCTGGCCTGCACGATGCCCGCCTGAAAATCTTCGACGGCAGCCTGGTAGCGCTCCGGCGTGCCCATGTCCTTCACGTACTCGGGGCTGTCATAGCAGAACATCTTCCCGGAACCAGCCAGCGGCTTCAGCAGCTGCCGATCCAGATCGACCTTGACTGTTTTTCCCGTCTCTTCGTCCGGCGCGCCGATTCGCTGCGGATCGATGCCTGCCAGATCAAGAACTTCCGGAGAGATCACATGCAGTCCGGCGTTCACGCGGTTCCTGTAATAGGCAGGTCGTTCGTCCTCCTTCGCGAGCCACTGCTTCACGGCGCCGTTTCCGTCGGCGATCAGCAGTCCGCTGTCGTACGGATGGCTGTTCGGGTGCGTGAGCAACGTGACAAGCGCATGGCGCGCACGGTGAAACTCCACCATCCGATTGAAGTCCACGTCGAAAATCGCATCCGCGTTGAGCAGAAGAAAATCCTCCGTCAGCTGATCCTTCAGCTTAAACAGCGCCCCCGCGTTGCCCAGGGGCGTCTCCTCATTGTAATATCGAATCGATACCCCGTACCCGGAGCCGTCGCCGAAATAGTCCATGATCTTCTCTCCCATGTGGGAGACCGTAAGGATCAGATCGGTAAATCCCTGCTCCGCCAGAGAGCGGATCTCCCTCTCCAGCACGGGAACTCCATCGATCGGGATCAAAGGCTTCGGAATATCCGGGTAGACAGAGCTGATCCGCGTGCCTCTGCCTCCTGCCATCAGTATTGTCTTCATCATCCACCTCGCAAATTGATTGTCTGTATCTGTCTCACTCGCTCAGCGTCCGCACGGCCGCCAGCAGCTCCTGCGCGAGCTGTATCATGTTCTCGTTCTCTTTCCCCGTCATTTTCGGTCTGGTGTACGTGAAGTACGGGTTCGTCTCAATCGTAAAGCGCAGCCTCCCGCGATAGTATTTGAGCAGACCGTCGATGCGCGTCGTGTCGATCTGCGCCTTCTCGTACATGACGAGCTTCACCTCGTCGCCCTTTTGCGTAAGCTCCGTGATGTACGCGTCGTGCGCCTGCGAGCGCATTCGAGCGATCATCAGCAGGTTCTGCACCGAGCGCGGGGGCTCGCCGAAGCGGTCCATCAGCTCCTCGAGCATGTCGTCGTACTCCTCCTCGCTCTGGATCGCCGCGATCCGCTTGTAGATGTCGAGCTTCTGGATCTCATTTCTGATATAGCTGTCCGGGATAAACGCGTCCACGTCCAGATCGATCGCCGTCTCGAAGCTCTCCTGCGGCGTCGTCTCGCCCTGAATCTCCCGGACAGACTCGTTCAAAAGCTTACAGTACAGATCGTAGCCGACCGCCTCCATGTGGCCGTGCTGCTCGCTGCCGAGCAGGTTGCCCGCGCCGCGAATCTCCAGGTCGCGCATCGCGATCTTGAAGCCGCTACCCAGTTCCGTGAACTCGCGGATCGCGGACAGGCGCTTCTCCGCCACCTCTTTGAGCATCTTGTTGCGGCGGTACATCAAAAACGCGTAGGCCGTGCGGTTCGATCTGCCGACCCTCCCGCGCAGCTGATAGAGCTGGGCAAGTCCCATATTGTCCGCGTCGTGCACGATCATCGTATTGACGTTCGAGATGTCGAGACCGGTCTCGATGATCGTCGTCGTCACGAGCACGTCGATGTCCCCGTTGATGAAATCGTACATGACCTGCTCGAGCTCGCGCTCCTTCATCTGCCCGTGCGCGAACGCCACCTGCGCCTGCGGGACGAGGGCCGCGATCGTATTCGTCATCTCCACGATGTTGTTGACACGGTTGTAGACGTAGTAGACCTGCCCGCCCCGCGCGAGCTCCCGGCTGATCGCCTCGCGCACCATCTCCTCGTTGTATTCCATCACGTAAGTCTGGATCGGTACGCGCTCCTGCGGCGCCTCCTCGAGCACGCTCATGTCCCGGATCCCGACGAGGCTCATGTGTAGCGTGCGCGGGATCGGCGTCGCCGTCAGCGTCATCACGTCGATGTCGCTCTTGAGCTGTTTGATCTTCTCCTTGTGCGCCACCCCGAAGCGCTGTTCCTCGTCAATCACGAGCAGCCCGAGATTTTTGTACTGCACATCCTTCGAGAGCAGACGATGCGTCCCGATCACGATGTCGACCATTCCTTTTTTCAGTCCCTCGATCGTCTGCTTCTGCTCCGCCGGAGTGCGGAAGCGGCACATCAGGTCGACGCGCACCGGAAAGTCCTTCATGCGCTGCACAAAAGTATTGTAGTGCTGCTGCGCCAGGATCGTCGTCGGCACAAGGTAAGCGACCTGTTTTCCATCCTGCACCGCCTTGAACGCGGCGCGGATCGCGATCTCCGTCTTGCCGTAGCCGACGTCCCCGCAGATCAGACGGTCCATGATCTTCGGGCTCTGCATATCCCGCTTGACGGCCTCGATCGCAAGCAGCTGATCCTCCGTCTCCTCGAACGGAAACATCTCCTCGAACTCCCTCTGCCAGACCGTGTCCTCGCCGTAGACGAAGCCTTCCTTCCGCTGCCGCTCGGCGTACAGCTTCACAAGATCCTGGGCGATCTCCCGGACGGCCGTGCGCACGCGAGTCTTCGTGCGGTTCCACTCCTGTGTCCCGAGCTTGTTGAGCTTCGGCGTCTTTGCGTCGCTGTCCGCGTATTTCTGTATCACATCGAGCTGCGTCGCCGGGACATAGAGGCTGCTGCCGCCCGCGTATTCGATCCGCATGTAATCCTTCGTGACGTGGTCGACCTCCACCTTCTCGATACCGCGGTAGACGCCGAGTCCGTGGTTTTCATGCACAACATAATCGCCGACCGAAAGCTCCGTGAAGCTCTGAATCTGCCGACCCTCATAGCGCTTGTGGCGCTTCTTTTTCTTCTTCTGCTGCCCGAAGATATCACTCTCCGTGATCACGACAAACTTGATCAGCGGATACTCGTACCCCCGCTGCGCGTTTCCGTAGGTGACGAGCACCTCGCCCGGCTGCACCTCCCGATCCGCGTCCTCCGTGTAGAAGCTCGTGAGTCCTTCCTCCAGCAGATCTCCGGCCAGGCGGTTGCCCCTCGTGCGGGACGCGGCGAGCAGGATCACACGGTAACCTTCCCGCTTCCAGCGGCGCAGATCCTGCACCAGATACTCGAAGCTGTTGTTGTAGGAGTTGACGGAGCGCACGGTCAGGCCATATTTTCCGGAAACCGTCCACGGCGCGCGCGCGTTCTCCAGAGTACACAGACCCACAGCGTTTCTGCGCCCAAGCGCCGCCGCCGTCTCATTGCAGGAAAACAGCAGGCTCGTCTGCCCCGGAAGCACGTAGCCTTTCTCCAGCCGATGTTCCATGCTCTCGCGGAATTCCGCCTCCACCGCCTGCGCGGCCTCCAGCATCCGGTTCGGCTCGTCAAGAAAGATCAGCGTCGTGTTCTCGTCAAAATAATCCGGGAGCATCGTCTTCCCCGGGATAAAATAGTCGATAAACGACTCCATGGAAAGCGGCTCGGCAAACTCTTCCATCTGGTCTTTACAGTCCTGCAAAAGGTTGCGGATCCGCGCGGCCTCCTCCGGTTTCCCGCACTCGCGGAAGACCTTTTCCGCCTTCAAGGCCTCTTTTTTCAGCCTCTCCAGCGCCGCCTGCCTCTGCGCGTCGTCCGGGATCAGCTCCGCCGCCGGATAGATGCGCACGGACTCCAGATTCTCGATTGAGCGCTGACTCTCCACGTCAAAGCTGCGGATCGAATCGACCTCCTCGCCCCAGAGCTCGACGCGGACCGGGTTCTCCTCGGTCAGCGGATAGATGTCGATGATGCCGCCACGGATCGCGAACTGCCCCGGACCCTCCACCTGCCCGGCGCGCTCGTAGCCGAGCTTCACGAGCTCGCTCTTGAGCTCCGCGAGATCCAGCTCACAGCCGCTGTCGATCTCCATGATATGATCCTTCCAGTCCTCGAACGGGACGAGGTGGTTCATGCAGGCCGCGATCGTCGTGATGACCGTCACTTTCTTCCGCTCGACGAGCGCCTTGAGCACTGCGATCCGCTGCTGTTCGAGCAGGTTGCTGTGGATGTCCGCCTGAAAAAAGATCAGATCCTTCGCTGGGAAGTACAGGACGTCCCGGTCGAAGAATCGGTAGTTCTCGTAGATTTCTTTTGCGCGCAGATCGTTGTATGTGATGATCAACGCAGTGTACGGGACGTCCGGATAGCGCGCGTAAGCACGCCCCGCGATCTCCTGGAACTGCTGCCCTGCGCAGTACATGAAGTGCGACTTCTGCGAGTCGATGCAGCCCGTCACCTGCAGCACACCCCGGTTCGCCCCGAGCTTCCTGCCGATCTCCTCAAATTCTCCCAGCTGCCACATGGGCGCCAAAAATGCTCTCATAAACGTCCTCTCTCCATAAAGTCTGAACCGGCTATACACTCTCCTGCGGCTTCGCTTCTCTCTCCTGAGGTTTCGCTTTTTTCTCTCGCAGGCCCTCCTCCGTACGGCTTTCCCTGCGCGTATTGAATTCGTTCATCACCCGGTCAACGTCCTCGCTGAGCAGTTTCGCCGCCGCCTGCGCGGCGCGGTCGAACGCCTCGTCCATCTCCGGCTGCTCCTCCTTTGAAAAACGGCTCAGCACATAATCGACCAGATCCCATTCCGCAGGTTTCTCCCCGACGCCGATCTTCACGCGTAGGAACTCCTGCGTGCCAAGCTGACTGATGATATTTTTGATCCCGTTGTGTCCGCCAGCGCTGCCTTTTGCCCGTATGCGCAGCTGCCCAGGCGTCAGGCTGATGTCGTCGTAGAGGACGATCAGCGCTTCCTCCGGGTCGATCTTATAGAACTCGCAGGCCGCGCGGACGCTCTCCCCGCTTAAGTTCATGAAAGTGAGCGGCTTGAGCAGGAGCACCTTCTGCCCCTCGATCACACCCGTGCCGGTGAGCGCCCGGAATTTCTCCGTCTCAATGCGGATTCCGTACCGCCCGGCCAGCCGGTCGATCGACTCGAAGCCGGCGTTGTGCCGTGTGTGCGCATACTTCGGCCCAGGATTCCCCAGACCAACGATGATATACATGATCTTCTCCTCCGATTTTTTCCATAGTTTACTCAGCTTCTTCAGAAACATTCCAATTTCCATCCATGAGACGGGCGGCAAGACATCATTTGCCCGCCGCCCTATAAGTAAAATCATACTATTCCGAATGGTACTTCGCAGTCCGTCCCTGCGGCTCTGCCGGTATCATACACACACATCCACCGCCCTGTCAATACAGATCTTCACACAGCCGTCAGTAGATCGTGCAGTTCCTCCCGTTGTCCTTTCCTACGTACAGCTTGTCGTCCGCCCGCCGGATCAGCTCCGTCATCGAAGCGGAAAAGTCGTACTCTTCCACGCCGAACGTCATAGTCACATGGAAGACGTCCCCCGTGGATGGATCCGTGATCTCCATATCCTGCACCTGCATGCGCAGATCATCCACATAGTTGCGCGCGACGTCTCCGTTCTCCAAGAACGCCAGGCAGAATTCCTCGCCGCCCCAGCGGCAGACCATGCCCTTCCCGTCCATATAGCTCATGAACAGCCCCGCGAGCCGGCGGAGTACCTCGTCCCCGCAGTTGTGCCCGCGCGTGTCATTCACCCGCTTGAAGAAGTCGATGTCTCCGATAGCGATCGTTAAGAATTCTTCCGAATTCCCTGAAGTCCGTTTTTCCAGAAATTCAATCATGCTGCGCCGGTTCAGGAGTCCGGTGAGCTGATCCGTCTGCGCTTCGTGCTTCAGCCGTTTATTGTAGTACGCCAGTTTCTTCTCGGCCTCCTGATTGGTGTTGCTGAAGGTCCAGCAGACATAAAAGAGAACCGAAAACAGCATGAACATGTTCAGGATCTGAAACGCGCTCTGCGTCCCATGCTCCAGCGGATAGAGCGCCGGTTTCTCGCTGACATAGAGAAAGAGATAAAGCCGGAACGCCAGAAGCACCAGCGTGTAGATCGTCTTGCCGCGCCTGTTGTCGTAAGTCGCGAAAAAGGACACCACCAGAAGCGGATACAGGAAATGCTGCGCCCCGATATCCCAGCCGAAATAGCGGATAAACAGCCAGATCCACGCGATCACAAAACAGGACAGAAGATGAAACACGGTCCGCGTCCGGAAATGGTAGGTCGACACGAATCCGACGATGGCGATCGGGATCCACGGCAGCACAAGAAACGGATTGCCGCCCTTCCAGAAAAAAATCGTAAACAGCTCGATCAAAAGCAGATATACCAGCAGCATAATCTGGCACACGCGCACCATGACGCAGAACTGATTCGATTCGTCCTCATATCTCACATCGGCTTTTACAAGCGCGACGCCTTTCTCCTTAAGCTTCCTGAAAAACTCCATGAATAAAACTTCCTCCGTGCAAAAACTGCCTTTCACGGTTGTCCACTTTCTATACCCACAGAACATACCGTAGGTCAAATGTCTTCAGGATAGAGAAACGGCTTCGCTGTTTCACCTGGTATGTGGTAAGTATAGAATTCCAGTCTACAGATAAAATTAAAGTAATTGTAGCACACATATCCAAATAAAACCATAAAAATTTATTAAAAATCACGAAATAAACACGAAAAGACTCCCAAAGCGCATGAAACGTCAGCTTTCAGCCTGCAAACGCTCCACGATCTTCTCGAAATGCATGAAGTGGGACGCCTTCACAAGCACCGTGTCTCCCTTCTTCAAAAGCCGCAGAAGATTCGCGAGCAAAGCCTCCGGATCTTCAAAATATATCGTCTCCAGCTCCGGGTTCGCCGAACGTATCCCCTCCGCCATATGGCGGCAGAGCAGCCCGACGCAGATACAGCAGTCGATATCGAGTCCGCCCGCGTACTCCCCGAGCTCACGGTGGATCTGCGTTTCGTTCGCCCCGAGCTCTCCCATATCCCCGAGGATCGCGACCCTGCGGCCGAGCGCATCCTGAAGCACCTCCAGGGAACCTCTCATCGACATCGGGTTTGCGTTGTAACAGTCGTCGATGATTGTATAATTTTCTGTATGTATGATGTGGAATCTTCCGCCCAGGGGCTGCAGGCTCTCGATCCCGGCCCGGATCTGCTCCGGGGTCAGGCCGCACTGAAGCCCGACGGCTGTTCCGGCCAGCGCGTTTCGCACCATGTGAAGTCCCGGAATCGGGATCTGCACATCGAACAATCCCTTCCCGGTATGGATCCGGCAGGCAATCCCGTCCAGTCCCTTTTTCTCAATGTGATCCGCGTATATCCTGTTTTCCGCGCCCGCCGCGCTCTCACCGGCAATGTCATCCGCTCCGGCGATGCCTTTCTCTTCGCCGAGTCCGAAAAACACGGGACGGATCCCCTTTACCTCGCGAAGCTGCGCCAGCTTGTCATCGTCCCCGTTCAGGATCACGGCCCCGTCCGGACGCAGGTAGTCGAAGATCTCTGACTTCGCGCGCAGCACGCCGTCCCGGTCCCCGAGGAATTCCAGGTGGCACTCCCCGATGTTCGTGATCACGCAGATGTTCGGCTTCGCGATCTTCGCCAGGACATGCATCTCCCCGAAATGGTTGATCCCCATCTCGAGCACCGCGATCTCGTGTTCCTTTCGGAGACGGAAGATCGTGAGCGGAAGCCCGAGCGCGTTGTTGAAGTTCCCGTCCGTCTTCAGCACGTTGTACTTCTGCGCGAGTACCGCAGCGATCATCTCTTTCGTGCTCGTCTTTCCTACGCTCCCCGTGATCCCGACCACCGGGATCTGCAGCTGTTCCAGATAATACTCCGCGATCGCCCCGAGCGCCTCGACCGTCGAGGGCACCTGAATGTAGTTTCCTGCCATACCGGAAAGACTCCCGTCGTCCGGCGCGGCAGATACGGAGCCTTTTTCCGCTTCCGGCTGCTTTTGCCATTGGGAAGGCTCCCGCTCGCCGAGCACGACAAGCGCCCCCTGCGCAAGCACAGAGGGGATGAAATCATGTCCGTCCACGCGCTCGCCCTTGATCGCCGCGAACAGCCCTCCAGCCTCCGCCTTCCGGCTGTCCGTCGTGATCATCGTGATCTCGCGTCCCAGATCCTCTTTTTTTCCCGTGTAGGTACCGCCGCACACCTGCGCGATTCGTTCCAGAGTCAATCCTTTCATATCTTTTCTGTCCTTCTGTTCGATTTCTTCTGACTTCTCTATATAGCTATGCATCCCGTCCGCATATGCCCATTCATCCCGCGGCCATATCGCACACTTTTTCTTTTATCTTCCCTCTGTTTTATTCCCCGCGCAGCGACACCTCGATCAGCTGCTCGCACAGCGCCGGGAAATCCATGCCGAGCGCCGCCGCCTCCTGCGGAAGCAGGCTCGTCGGCGTCATGCCCGGAAGCGTGTTGGCCTCCAGACAGTAGAGATTGCCGTCCTTCGCCATCATGAAATCCATCCGCGCGTAGCACTCCAGCTTCAGCGTCCGGTACGCCATCTCGGCGTAGCGCTGCATCTCGGCCGTCTTGTCGGCGTCAAGCTGCGCCGGACAGGTCTCGACCGTGGAGCCTGCCTGATATTTATTTTTATAATCGTAAAAACCGACCAGCGGCGCAATCTCGATGATCGGGTACGCCTTTCCCTCGATCACCCCGACCGAGAATTCCCGGCCCTCAATGTACTGCTCCACGACGACCTCCTTCTCGTAGCCGAACGCCGTCTCGAGCGCCTTCTCATACTCCTCCTGTGTCCGCGCGATCTCCACGCCCACGCTGGAGCCTCCGCAACACGGCTTCACGACACAGGGGAGTCCGACTCCATTCTCGACAGCAGCCTTATGTACTTCATTTCGTCTCAGGACGATACCCTCCGCTGTCGGTATGCCGTCCGCAGCAAACAGCTTTCTGGAAAGTTCTTTGTCCATCGCGACCGCGCTTCCGAGCGCGCCGGAACCGGTGTAGCAGATCCCCGTCAGGTCGAACGCCGCCTGCACCTTGCCGCCCTCGCCGTCCTCGCCGTGCAGCGCCATGAAGACGACGTCTGCCGCCTCGCAGAGCGCGAGCACGTTCGGGCCGAAAAATTCCCGTCTCGTCCGTTTCATCTCTGATATCCTGTCGTCAAAGGAACGCATGTAGGCGGCTGCAGCGTCTACATCGTATGTATCCGGGAAGAGGCTTGCCGTCATCTGACTGCGCTCCTGTTCGGAGCTTGCCAGTTCACATCCTGACGCCCCCAGACCGCTGGAAATCAGGATCCTGCTGTCCCCGCAGTACACGTCCAGAAGGATCGCCCGATGTCCTTTCTCACGCAGCGCCTTGCACACCATCGTCCCCGAGACGATCGATATCTCTCTCTCCGTGCTGATCCCTCCTGCCAGAACGACGATATTCATACAAAATTTCCCCTTTCTTGCTGTCTGCGAATTCCAAAACCGGCAAGAACATCTCAGCTTGCCGGTTTCGACTGTTTGCCCAGACAGATTCTATCTTACTATTTATATGATTCTATCATTCTATACGGAACATTTCTGATTGAAAAGTGAAATACGGCTGTATTTCTTGCAGATCGTGCGCAGATCGTCTGTGCTCAGGTGGCCGGCACCGCCAGCAATACTGCGGCGGAAGTCGGCGCAAGCAGGATATCGATCTCCCCTGCGTGTACCGGATAGACCACCGGCTCCTCGCTGAAGCCTTCCCGGTTCGTATAGAAGATCCGCTCCATCACCTGGTGATTGTCCGCGCCCACCTGCCACACCGGAACGCGGAATTCCCGAGGCTCGTCGTTGTTGTTGAACGCCACGACGATCTGCGTCTCAAGATCGAACCTGCCGTACGCCAGACAATTGTAGTTCGCGAACAAAAATTTCAGCGAACCCTTCTTCAGCACGGAATACTTTTTGTGCAGCGCGATGATCGCCCTGTGGAATTCCAGCATCATCTCATCTTCATGCCCCCACGGATACGTCCGGCGGTTGTCCGGATCCGTGAAGCCGCAGACGCCTGCCTCATCCCCGTAATAGATCGTCGGCGCGCCCGGCCAGGTCATCTGCATGACGACCGCCTCGCGCATGATCTCCGGCCGGATATTCTGGCTCGCCGCCTCGCCGCCGAGCACGTCGATCCGCCCGACCTTGTGGTTCGTCCTCGTGAGGAAACGCGAGTGATCGTGATTGGACAGCTCATTCATCGCCACCTGCAGGGAGGGAGTCATAAAGCTTGCCATGTGGTAGCGCATCGCCCCGATGAAATGATCCACATTTCCCAGAAGATCCGGGCGGAACTCGTCGCTGTGCTTCTCCATGCCGGTGAAAAACCAGGTGACCGGCTCCATGAACGCGTCGTAATTCATGACTGTGTCCCACTGATCTCCCGCGAGCCAGCTCACGGGATCGCCGTAGTGCTCCGCGAGGATCAACGCGTCCGGATTCGCATCCTTGACCGCTTTGCGGAACTTTCTCCAAAATTCATGATTGTACTCCGGACTGTATCCGAGATCGGCCGCCACGTCGAGCCTCCAGCCGTCCACGTTGTACGGCGGCGACACCCATTTCCGCGCGATCTCCAGAATATAGCGCTCAAGATCCGGCGACTCCTCATAGTTCAGCTTCGGCAGCGTGTCGTGCCCCCACCATCCGTCGTAGAATGGATTGTACGGCCACTCGTGCTCATTCTGAAAACGGAAAAAACTGCGGTACGGACTGTCGGCCGCGATGTAGGCTCCCTTCTCATAGCCTTCCTGGTGCTCGTAGATCCGCTCCCGGTCCATCCATTTGTTGAAGGAACCGCAGTGGTTGAACACCCCGTCCAGGATCACCCGCATGCCCCTTCTGTGCAGCTCCTCCACCAGTTTAATGAAGAGCTCGTTGCTCGCCTCCAGATTGTCGAGCCCGGTCACGCGGTTGATGTAGCGCGTGGCGCCGCGGTTACCCCGCTCCCAGTCGCGCACAACATCCCCCTCGTCACGAACAATCTTTCCGAAATGAGGATCGATGTAATCATAGTCCTGAATGTCGTATTTATGATTTGAGGGCGAGACGAACAGTGGATTGAAGTAGATCACCTCCACGCCGAGCTCCTGAAGATAGTCCAGCTTGTCGAGCACGCCCTGAAGATCTCCGCCATAGAACTCCCGCACTCCCATGGCCGCCGGGATCTTGTTCCAGTCCTCGACCTTGCTCGTCCCTTCCCCAATGTAGATATACTCGTTTGTCTCCACGTCGTTGGTCGGGTCTCCGTTGCGGAAACGGTCTGTGTAGATCTGGTACATGACCGCCCCCTTCGCCCAGTCCGGCGTCGAAAAACCCGGACACAGACAGAAGGACTTGTTCTGCTGAAGGTCCCGGGACACGCCGCATTTGTTGTAGAAGCAGCGGGCCTGCCCGTCCTGTATCTCGAAATAGTAATAGAGCGGCTCGTCGCCCAACTCGATCTGAATCGCATAATAATCGAACCGACCCTCCGCGCGCTCGAGCGACATGAGTTCTTTCCTCGCACCGCTGATGAAGTAGACCGCGTCCACGTTGTCCCGCAGCGTGCGGATGCGGATCGTCACGGTGTCGCCCGGCTTCGGCTCCATCGGCGACACGTAGTTCTCCGTCTCATCGGAAAACAGCGCCCCCATATTGAATACGGGGCGCATGAGAAGCATGTATTTTACCTTCTGTACAAATGATTTCGTCTTCTGATCCATGCCCGCCTCCTGATCATCCTGCATAACATTCTATACTAAATCCGGGAATTACACAACCGTTCCGGCAAAAAAAATCCCTGCCGGGAGTTCCCCGGCAGGGATAAAGAAATCTCTGCTATCTTTCCTTCCTTTGACATATACTTCCCGCAAAGTATCTCATAGGAATTATTTTTGAATTTCATCAATTATCTGCTTGAGGCGCTCGATCTCCGCTTTCTGGCTGTCGATCTCCGCCTTCTGGTTATTTATCTTCGCCTTCTGGCTATCTATCTCTGCTTTCTGGCTGTCGATCTCCGCCTGCATCTCATCCATCATGTACTGTACAGTATTCCGGTCAAGTATCCGCAACTCTTCTGAAAATATTCCCATAATCTTCTCCACATTCTGGCAAAGACGGTACACATCTTCGTACATGGGCCTGAATCCCGGATAGGTATCGATCAACCGGAGGATCGTCTCCGGGTCGTCCTGACTGAGGAACGCAAGCCACGCCTCGGTTTCGCTTCTGATACCCTTATTTTGAATGTTCTGACCGAAAATGTCAAGTGGAATGAACAGATATTTCTGCAAAAGATCCAGCTCCAGTCCGGTGTCGGAGCGCTGCTCGAAATAATGCAGATAATTCTCCGGGAATTCCCTGAATTCCACAGGGCTTTCCTCCATGAAGACGATGGTATAGACCTCTTTGATCTCATAATAGCTGAATTTCTTTTTCCTCTCGTCGCGGAGCCGCTTGTACTGACGCAACAAAAGATCTGCGGAATAGCAGGCGCTGCGCTGACCAGGAAAGGCATATCCGAGCTTCTGAGCCTCGACATCAGCCAGACTGCCGTCATCGAGCTCCACGACAATATCCATGATCAGCAGGGAACCCTCGTCCGCGATGCGGGTGGAATCGCCTGGAAGGACATATTTGATCTTCACATTCGTCCTGAGCAGGACGGAGAGCAGGCGGTTGAGCCGCTGGGGCGTGTATTCCGGGTTCAGAATCTCTTTGAAAAAGGAATCATATAAAATCTTAACGCCCCGAACCCCGCTACAGAAATCAAGGAATTCTTCCTGTTGCTGGGACCGCCAATTGTTGAACTGCTGCAAGAGCGCCGGGGTCGATTGTATGTACTTCAATAGATTTTCTCTTTCGTGAATCATCGGGAAATACTGTTTCAATCTGTTTTCCATGATGCCTCCCATAAGTGTTATAGATGTATTTATAAATGATGTGTGAAATCATATTAACGCAGTTCAACAAGAAATGCAAGGAGATTTGGTCGACAAAATTAGACAATGTTCTGAAAGCGGGACGCTACTCTTAACAATATACCCAGACATTTCTGATGGGCAGAAATGCATTGCATATCACCTGTTTGTCCTGGGATAAACACCTTGATGATCTGACCCGCTCCGCGTCTGATCTTGCACACAACCGTTCCGGGGGAAAAATCCCTGCCGGGAGTTCCCAGACAGGGATAAGCAAGCAGATAATCGATCCTTATAAACTTCAGGAACTTGATACGACAGAGATCGCTGTCCCCTTTGGCAATGAGGCCGAAGTGGGAGTCCAGTAATCGGTGTGTACAAACACGCAAATTGATATTGACGAAGATGCGGAGGTGGTTGATGTGTAAGGCAGTCCAGGACATGAACAATAAGGCGAAGCAGGAAGGAAGGAAGGCAGGAAGGTAAACGGGAGGCTTTGTGTGTAATGATCCGAAAGGGAATGCTGTTTTATCATTTAATACTTTTCATCGTCAATACCCCTGGTCAGGCTGACCATGGAGTCTATGAAGTCTTTAAACGACATTGATATGTCAGAAAATGTCGACAATATGTTTGAAAGTATCAGTCTTTATTTCTGGAAATATTTATAAAAGTCTCTCGAACAGTTGACATTCGATAATCAAGATGTTAAAATCTCACCGTATTTGATGTTTCAGACGTGTCATATCGTGTAATGAAGTACCATACTTCATTACCTTTTTTCTTTTAAATATCTGATTCTGTAATGATTCATCTGATGTATCCGCGCCACGCAAAAAACGAGGCCGAAAATCTGAATGCCCTGCAATTTCAGACTTTCGGCCTCGTTGTCATTTTATGATTTTGATCATCCCACGGATTGCTCCGTGCTCCTTTTTATGCAAACAGCGCCTCGAATTCCTCTCTCCCGATCTTTTCCTTCTCGATCAGCAGCCTCGCGCAGGCGTGCAGTACGCTCTCGTGCGCGGTGATCATCTCACGCGCCTTTCCGTGCGCGTCGTCGATGATACGCTTGACCTCCTGATCAATCAGGGAGGCGATCTCCTCACCATACGATCTCGTGTGCGCGAGGTCGCGTCCGATGAACACCTCGTCATCCTCGTTGTCGTAGTTGATCAGACCGACCTTGTCGGACATGCCGAACTTCTTCACCATCGCCCGCGCGATGCCGGTCGCCTGCTTGATGTCCTGTGACGCGCCCGTCGTCACGTCCCCGATGACGAGCTCCTCCGCCACGCGACCGCCGAGGCTGACGATGATATTCTGCATCATCTTGCCCTTGGTGTCGAACATCTCATCCTTCTCCGGCAGCGGCATTGTGTAGCCCGCGGCGCCGCGTCCGGTCGGGATGATCGAGATCGTGTGCACCGGTCCCACATCCGGAAGCAGATGGAACAGGATCGCATGGCCCGCCTCGTGGTACGCCGTGATCCGTTTTTCACTCTCGGAGATCACACGGCTCTTCTTCTCAGCTCCGATCCCCACTTTGACAAAGGAACGCCGGATATCTTCCTGTCGAATATATGCCCTCTGCTCCTTTGCGGCGAGAATCGCCGCCTCATTCATCAGGTTTTCCAGGTCGGCGCCCGTAAACCCGGCGGTCGTGCGCGCCACCTCCGTCAGGTCGACGTCGTCCCCCAGCGGCTTGCCCTTGGAGTGCACCTGCAGGATCTCCTCGCGGCCTTTGATGTCAGGGCGTCCCACGGCCACCTGCCGGTCGAAGCGCCCCGGACGCAAGATCGCCGGATCCAGAATGTCCACGCGGTTCGTCGCCGCCATCACGATGATTCCCTCGTTCACGCCAAAGCCGTCCATCTCGACGAGCAGCTGGTTGAGCGTCTGCTCCCTCTCGTCGTGGCCTCCGCCCATGCCGGTGCCCCTGCGCCTCGCTACTGCGTCGATCTCATCGATGAACACAATACACGGCTGATGCTTCTTCGCCTCCTCAAAGAGATCCCTCACGCGGGACGCGCCAACGCCGACGAACATCTCCACGAAATCCGAGCCGGAAATGCTGAAGAACGGAACTCCGGCCTCCCCCGCGACCGCCTTTGCGAGCAGCGTCTTTCCGGTGCCCGGAGGGCCCACGAGGATCACGCCCTTGGGAATGCGCGCGCCCACCTGTATGAATTTGGAAGGCTCCTTGAGAAACGAGACTATCTCTTCCAGATCTTCCTTCTCTTCCTTCAGTCCGGCAACCTCGTTAAATGTTACCCGCTTCGCGTCCGGCGTCACCATCCGCGCGCGACTCTTCCCGAAATTCATCATCCGCGCGTTGCCGCCGCCCGCCTGACGGTTCATCATGCTGAAGAGGAAGACCAGCAGCGCACCCATCAGAAGCACAGGAAGGATCGACGTCAGGAATACGCTGTCATGCATCACCTCGCTGACCTCGACCGACACGTTTTCGTACTCGTTCAGCTCTTCTTCCGCCGCCCTGACGTCCGTGACGTTGACGTACTTGATCTCTCCTGTGGAGAGCAGCACGCGGAGCACACCGGTCGGTACCTCCTTGTTCGGCGTGATCCTGACTTCCACTACCTCATTTCGCTGCAGGGACTCTTCCAATTCTCTGCTGTTCCACGTCTGGCTCTCCTCCAGTCTGTCCCGGAACGTGAGCACCAGAAGGATGATAACCAGAATCCCGATCAGGTAAAAAACCATTCCCTTGGCGTTTTTGTTCAATGAACGTTCATCTCCTTTTGTCTTTCCTCGTCTGCCTCAAGCTATTCCTCAATAAACTCCACGACCCCGACAAACGGGAGGTTGCGGTATTTCTGGGCATAGTCCAAACCGTAGCCTACCACGAATTCGTCCGGAATCACAAACCCGGTATAGTCCACCTGAATGTCCGTCACGCGGCGGTCCGGCTTATCCAGCAGCGTACAGAGCCGCAGCGATTTCGGATTCCGCGATCCGAGATTCTCCATGAGATAGGAGAGCGTCCGCCCGGAATCGATGATATCCTCGATCACCAGGACGTTCTTCCCGTCCAAAGGTTCGTCGAGATCCTTGTTGATCCTGACGTTCCCGCTTGACTCCGTGCCGTTCCCGTAGCTCGAGACCGACATGAAATCCAGCGTGACCGGCAGCGTGATCCGCTTCGCCAGCTCACAGGTAAAAAACATACTGCCCTTGAGCACACAGATCAGATGCACGCTCTCGCCGGCGTAATCTTCACTGATGCGCGCGGCGATCTGAGCGATCTTCTCGTTGACTTCCTGTTCCGTCAGCATGATTCGAATCTTCTCTTTCATCTAGCTCTTCCTCCACCTGTATTTTCAGAACACATTCTGTATCTTTCGTGACCTTTGCCGCCTCGCTGATGCGATCGCCGACGATCCAGAGCACATGCGACCCCGCGGTCAGCAAGAGCTGGCGATCCCTCTGTTCCCGGGGAAGCTTACGGTCGATCAGGTAATCCTTCAGCTTTTTCCGGCCGCCCTCCCGGTTGACGATCAGGTAATCTCCCGTCTGTCTGGTGCGAAATACCAAAGCATTATCTTTTACTATATCATAAGAAAGCCATTTCGTATACTTTTTTTCTATAATTTGGCACATCAGCTCCGGGGAATTTTCGAGCAGCTCATATCGGATCCTCCGACCGCCCACCCTGAGACAACCCTTATTTGCCTGTCCGTCCGGCTCCGGCAAGACGATCTCACGCTGTCCGATCTCAGGCAGAGGGATCTGTTCCGCGCCGCCTCCTCGAACCAGCCGCAGGATCCCGTCCTCCCGCACCGCCCTCAGTCCACCGGGCAGGCTGAGCTCTTTTCCGCAGTCCATTCCGCAGAGCATCAAAAGCGCCCGCAGATGCTTGCTTCCGAAATCCCTCAGGCCGCCGCTCAGGGACACGGCCCGCTTCAGCAACTCCTCCCGGATCAATTCCTCCCATCCGGAGAGCTCCGCCAGGCGGACGCAGACATCCTCCCCTTCGCGAAAAACGCACTGCTTGGCGGCACGGTTCGTCACGCGGTCCAGGTACTCTTGCACCTGTCGCAGGCGCTCGCCCGCGCCCGCAATGTGTCCCACCGCCTGAGCGTTCAGCTCCCGCTCCATGAGCGGCAGAACGGCAAGCCGGATGCGGTTGCGCGTATAGTCCTGCTGCAGATTGGTCCGATCCGTGCGCCAAGGAAGCCCTGCTTCCACAAGGATCTGCTCGATCCGCTCCCGATCAGTAAACAAAAGCGGGCGGATGACGTCTCCCCGGATCGGACTCATCCCTGCCAGTCCCCGCAGTCCGCTGCCCCGCGCCAGATTCCATAGCACGGTCTCCGCCTGATCGTTTTGATTATGCGCCACCGCGATGCGCTGCGCACCGCCTTCCTCTTTAATCTCCCGGAAGATCCGGTAGCGCTCCCTGCGCCCGGCCTCCTCCGTCGAGATTCCCTCCGCACGCACGCGCTCTTCCACCTGCGCATGCACGATGTGGCAGGGCACCCCGAATCTTTCGCAGAGCTTCCGCGTGAATTCGGCGTCCGCGAGACTCTCCTCCCCGCGCAGCCCGTGTTCCACATGAACTACAGTCAGCCCGAACGGAAGCTGCTTCCGGTATTCGCACAGCGCATAGAGAAGGCAAACGGAATCCGCTCCGCCGGAGATCCCGGCGACCACGCGCATCCCCTCTTCAATCATATGATATTGCCGAATGATCTCAAAAATGCTGTGCATCCTGCTTTCCCTCTGTGCTCTTCCGTTCGGACTTTCATTTTCCGGGCGCTGTTATTTTTCCCGATCCGTCCCGGATCCCGTCTTATTCTGTTTTCTTCTCTTTTTCACTCTTCTTCTCTTTTCCATCTGCCCGGGCCGTCACTTCTCCCAGATCGTTCCGACCAGAATCGTCATGTCGTCCCGCGCCTGGAGCTTCTGCATCAGATATACCTTCTCCATCAGCCGTCTCGCATACTCCTTCGCGTTCCTCGTCGCGCTCTTGCCGATCAACTCCGCCATCGACCGCTCACGCTCCTGTGGCGGCAGCGCCTCGAGCACCCCGTCCGTCATCATCACGATGCTGCTGCCAGGAGCAAGCTGGCGATGCATGCTCTCATAGTCCGACTGCTGCATGACGCCGGTCGGGAAGACGCTTGATGAGATCACTTCAATCTCATTTCCCTGATACAGGAAGGTGGACGCCGCTCCCGATTTGATGATATCGCAACCCGCGCTGTAGAGGTCGACCATGCACAGGTCGATCGTGGAAAAGATCTGCTGCCGATTCTGAAGCAGGATGCAGGAATTGATCATGCGCACGGCGGTCTCCTGCGGGAAACCCGCGTCCAGAAACTGTTCCAGAAGCTCGATGACCTTCTCGCTCTCCTGGCATGCCCGCACGCCTGAGCCCATGCCGTCCGCGAGGCTCATCACGACCTTCCCGGTATCCTTTTGCAAAAAAGCGTAATTGTCGCCCGACACCATCTCCCCGGCCTTCGTGATCCGGGATATCCCGCAAAAGATCTGGTATTTCGTATCCGGCACAAAATGAAAATAGACCGGCCGGTCGTCCACCGCCGCGCGGCAGTTCCATGCGGGCCGCATCTTCTCACCACAGCATTCGGACAACACCTCCGCGACCGACTTTGCCGACACACACACGCGCTTGTCCGCCCGCAACAAAAGATAGATCTCCGTCCTCGTCTCATCACAGACAAACACCCGGATCTCGCAGAGCTCGACATCGAGATACTTAAGCTCCCGCCTCAGCTTTTTCCGAATCCGGTTCTCCCGCTCCGGCGCGCTCGAGAATCCGTCCGCCGTACGCCGCAGCAGCTCCGCTGTCTGATAGATCTGCTCCCCCGCCGCGGTCCGCTGCTCCATCATGCGATTGCTCCACATCAGCTCCGTCCGGGCCTGTCCATAGCGCTCACGCATTACGCCGATCAAAAGCTCCGGATAAGCGCACTGCGCCTCCAGACGCCCGCCGACCTGCGCGCTGAGCTCCCCGTCGCTGCGCAGTCCCTCAAACACATCATAAAAGATCTGGCAGCTGTCAAAATACTGCGCTTCCCAGCAGTCGTCCCTCCGACCGCATCCTGCACAGACCTGTTCCTTCACCCCTTGAAACAGCTCTTCCAGATCCACATCGCCCAGGCGTTCCTTCTGGCAGGGCATTGCCTGAAACAGCTTCGACAGTCCGTAAAATGCTTCCGCGTATCGCTCGAGCTGCTCCTTCTCAGGCCGCGGATAAGCAGAGCTGTCATACCCGCGACGTTCCGTCCCCTTTCTGAGTATACGGTTCTTCACCGCGGGCCATCCCCAGATACCCGTACCGGTCAACGTCATTGCACACATATCGCATCCTCCCCTTCTCTGCCTGGCTCTTCGTCCTCTCCTCAGGCTTTCGCACCGCATATCCCTCCGACGCCGGACTTTCCTCCCCGTCGAACCGCGGCCTGACGCCTCAGCGACCAGTATAGCCTATCCGAAATGCGATATGTGTCAAATCTTCGTGCATGTGAAAAAATATCAGGATAAAGCAAAAAAGAGTATCGCAGGACTGCTGTTCTGCGACACCCTCTGCATCGATACTAATTCTCCGCCTGAAACAAGATCTCGTCCTCGTAGACCAAACCCAGCTTCTCCCTGGCGACTTTCTCAATGTACTCCGTAGAATTCACGTAATCGTCAAGATTCTCGATCTCGCCCGCGCGCAGCTCCTCGTCGTTGATCCGCTGCTCCAGCTCGCTCTTCTTCGCCTCATACTGTCTGTTCTGCGAACTCAGCCTCTGGCTCTGGACGAGAAGACCTATAAGCAGGATCATGACGATCAAAGCAATCGCAACCATTCCCCTTCTGTTGCTACTGCTTGGTTTTCTCCTTTTTCCGGCCATAACAGTTACCCCTTATTTTTTTCATGAAGTTATTGTAACCGTTTTTCTTCACAATTTCAATTGTTTTCTGCCAAAAATGACAACATTTTTTTACTGGCCATGACAAAAATCGCAAAACCAGGCATATCATGCGCTTAATCGACACGAAAATGCGCGAAAAAACACCAAGCAGCGGATCACTGATCGAAAAATGGTACAAAATCGCCCCGAGCGCGATCCCGACCGCCACATAGCCCCGGATCACCCCGTCCGTCCGAAAAAAGACGAAGCAAAAGGTGGAAAAGCCCGCCGCGATCCAGAACAGAAGATCCTCCGCTGAGACTGCCGTCAGACTATGTCCGACCGCCCTGCGCAACGCCCGGATCAGATCGTAGACAAAGGTAAGTCCGGCCCCGTGAAGCACTGACAGCAGGAACACTGCCGTCTCCTGCCGTATCACCTCGCTCATCATCGGAACATTCTCCTTACGAGACTTCCCTTTTTCGCCGGATCGCTACCGGAGTAGGTCAGACTGTCCACGCGACCCTCCATCTCCACCTCGCCCTGATCCAGCATCAGCCTGCCGACATGCAGATCCCTGCCCTTCACCGTGAGCATCCCCTGCTCCGTCTGGAGAACGACGGAATTTTCATCAAACGAGAGCACGTCCTTCACGCCGGTAATGCTGCCCGCCTTCCTGTCGCTCCACATAATGCTGTGCGGCTTCACACTCTTTTTCTCTTCCATACTGCACTCCGCAACATACCGATTTAACTCTATTTTATGTATGCGAAGAGCCGCGTATGCCACGCAAAATCAGGCAAAAAACGCGTGTCCTGCGCGCCGTTTCATCAGAGATATCGGTACATCTGCGCCGCCTCTTCCTTGCGAACCGTCTCCTGCACGGACAGAACCTCCACTTTCACGGCTCTCCCGCCAAACTGAATCTCGATCTGATCGCCCTCCTTCACCGAAACAGAGGCTTTGGCCGGCTTTCCGTTCACCAGCACCCGGCCCGCGTCGCAGGCCTCGTTCGCCACTGTACGGCGCTTGATCAGGCGTGATACCTTCAAATATTTATCTAATCTCAAAAAACCACTCCTTCCCTTGCGCAAACCTGCCTTTCATCGGACAGGTGCTTTTCCTGTCCGTCGCGCGGTCTGCGTGCTGCGACAGCAGCTGGTTTCCTTACACAGACCTGCGCAAAAAAATGGACTGCCGCAGATCCTGCGGCAGCCCACATCTTCTTATTTTATTGACTCTGCTTAGTTCAACTGATCCTTCAGAGCCTTACCTGCCTTAAACTTCGGGGATTTGGAAGCCTTGATCTTCATCTTCTTGCCGGTAAGCGGGTTTCTGCCCTCTCTGGCTGCGCGCTTGGTAACTTCGAACGTGCCGAAGCCTACCAGCTGAACTTTCTCACCATTCTTGAGCTGCTCAGCAACTACATCCGTGAAAGCCTTCAGGGCCTTCTCCGCATCCTTCTTGGACAGTTCTGTCTTCTCCGCGATTGCTGCAACTAATTCTGTTTTATTCATGGTTATTTCCTCCTCTGAATCCGATCTGCTGTCTTTGATCCGCGCAGACCTTTGGTATCTTGCTGAACCGGACGCCTCTTTTGTCCCGGCCCTGTAACTATTTATATAATGTTATGGTCGATTTGTCAAGGATTTCCTTGATTTTCGGCAAAAAAGATAAAGCTCGTTTACATCATACGGTCGATCATCGCCAGCACCTGCTCGCCGAGCGCGGCCGACTTCTCATCCGCGTCCGCAAGCGATGTACCCTTGATGCCGTAATAGAATTTCACCTTCGGCTCCGTGCCGGACGGGCGCACGCACAGCCACGCGTCGTCGGTCAGCTCGTAGTAGAGCACATTCGAAACCGGAAGTCCGGTCGGCTTCACCGCGCCGGTCGCGACGTCGGTGATCGTGTCCTTCTTGTAATCGCGCACCGCCGTCACCTGATATCCGCCGATCTCCTTCGGCGCGTTCTTCCGCAGCGTCTCGAGGATCTCCTGAATCTTCTGCAATCCCTCGATGCCCTTGAGCGTGATCGTCTTGATATCGTCCTTGTAGTAGCCGTAACGCTCGTACAGCTCGATCATCGCATCCCAGAGCGTCTTGCCCTGCGCCTTGTAGAACGCAGCCGCCTCCGCGAGCGCCATTGAGGCGACGATTGCGTCCTTGTCACGCGCGTGCGTGCCGATCAGGCAGCCGTAGCTCTCCTCGAAGCCGAACAAGTATGTGCCCTTGCCGCTTTGCTCAAAGCCGAGGATCTGCTGCCCGATATATTTGAAACCGGTCAACACCTCTATGAGGCCTGTCCCGTAATACTTCGCGATAGCGTCCGCCATGTTCGTCGTCACGATCGTCTTGATCAGGACGCCGTCCTCCGGCAACCCTTTCACCGCCTTCGTTTGCCCGATCTCATAATCCGCCAGCAGGCAGCCCGACATGTTGCCGGTCAGTGTATGGTACTCGCCGGTCTTCGCATCCTTCACGCGCACGCCGAGCCTGTCCGCGTCGGGATCGGTCGCGAGCACAAGGTCCGCGTCGATCTCCTTCGCGAGCTTCAATCCGAGCGCGAACGCCTCCTCGGCCTCCGGGTTCGGATAGCTGACGGTCGGAAATTCGCCGTCCGGCTTCTCCTGCTCCGGCACCACGTACACATGCTCGAAGCCAAGCTCCTTCAGCACGCGGCGCACGGGGATGTTGCCCGTGCCGTGCAGCGGCGTGTAGACGATCCGGAGATTTTTGCTCTCCTGCGCGATCGTCTCCGGATGGAGCACCCTGCTCTTGAGCTGCGCGATAAACGCGTCGTCGATCTTCGCCCCGATCACCTCATAGAGCCCTGCCTTGGCCGCCTCTTCCTTGCTCATCGTCTTCGCCGCGGTGTAGTCCGTGATCGCCTTCACCTCGGCCATGATCCCGGTGTCGTGCGGCGGCGTGATCTGCGCGCCGTCCTCCCAGTACACCTTGTAGCCGTTGTATTCCGGCGGGTTGTGGCTCGCCGTAATGTTGATACCCGCAATGCAGCCGAGCTCCCTCACTGCGAACGACAGCTCCGGCGTCGGGCGAAGCGACTCAAACACGTAAGCCTTGATGCCGTTTGCCGCAAGCGTCTCCGCTGCAAAATCCGCGAACTCCGGCGACATCCTTCTGGAATCGTAGGCGATCGCCACGCTCTTGTTCTCCTTATCCTGCTTCAGGATATAGTTCGCCAGACCCTGCGTCGCCTTCTGCACCACGTACTTGTTCATACGGTTCGTTCCGGCACCGATGATGCCGCGCAGTCCCGCCGTGCCGAACTCAAGCTCTGTGTAGAAGCGCTCCCGGATCTCGTTCTCATCAGACTCGATCGCCTTCAGCTCCGCCCTCGTCGCCTCGTCGAAGTGCGGGTTCGTCAGCCACTCTTCATACGCTTTTCTGTAATCTTCCATGGTAATCCTCCTGTTTCTCCCGCACCAGATCCGTAAGCCGACCCGCAGCGAAGCTGCCCGCCCCGCCCGTGGTTCGTCCGGCGCTGAGTTTCGATGCATTCATCATACCATGAAAATTTCCAAAATAAAACTATTTTTCAAGTATTTTCACGAAATTGTTCCGCATCTCCTCCTGACGGTTCAGATTTTCCAGCTTGTCGAGGAAGCGGCCGGAGATCCAGGCTTTGTTGCTGCCGTAATAGTAGTTCGCGAGCTTGCGGAACTTTTCCGGATACAGCATCTTCACATAGAGGATCCTGCGCTCGTCCGCCGAGACCGTGCGCACCTGCGAGTAGTGATCGAGCATGCGCATCCCCAGCTTTGCGTTCCAGTTATGCTTTTCGAGGATCTTCCGCATGAAGCGGTAGAGATCGTTGATCTGCAGGTCGAAACGACAGCACTCAAAATTCGTCGTCGCGATGTCGTATCCCGTCATCAGGATGTGATGGTGGTTGTAATCGCCGTGGCACACGCTGCCCCGGTGATTTTCCAGCAGCGCCGCCGTCCTCTCTTCCATGGCGGCAAGCTCACGCTCCGCCTGCTGCGCCTGCTCAAAATAGCGCGTGTAATGGTTCAGGAACAGCCGTTCAAACTCGCGCTTATCGTTCTTTTTGCGGATAAAAGAGCGGATTTTTTTCAGCTCCGCGTTCTGTGCGCGGATCTCCGCAAGCGGCTCCTGCGCCGTAAAGCTCTGCCTGAATTCCGAATTCCCATCCAGACGCATCAGGCGATGCAGTTTCGCCAGGTTGCACACGGCCGAGAGGATTTCGCTCTCGCTCGCCGTGTCGCACTCGCGCCCTGTGTACCACTCCTTGACGACATATTTATTGTCCTCCCAATCGCGCGAGATCAGTCCGCCCTCCCGGTTCGGGATGATGAGATCTACCTTTTCATATCCACCGCTACGGATCTTCTCCATCACACGGTTCTGAAACAGCGCCTTGTTCTCCGAACCGGTATAATCGCTCAGAATCCGCAGGCCCTGCGTTGTCTCACAGATATAGGAGCCTCTGCCCCGTCTGGTGCCCGTGACTTCCAGATCATATTGTTCCAGTACCTTCAAAGCTCTGTCGTTCATACCGTTTCCCCCATTTCTGCGGCAGTCATCGGCGATCTCGCCACGGTTACCGTTCCCTTCGCGGCCAGTGGGGCCGCGTTCTTTCTATCTTATGAAAAGGGGGTGGAAAATAGTACGGTTAATCTCCCCGCGTATCCGGCAGGTCGGATAAGTGCTTTGCATACTCATCCAGTTTCTCTTTCGCCTCGTCGACCCTGCCCTGCTCGAGATAGGAATTCACCGCCAGTACAAAGTTTTTCACATCGTGAACATTTCTGTTCGCGGCCTGCGCGCTTTCCCGCAGCTTCTCATAGCTTTCGACCTGCATGCGGTAACGGCGCTCCATCTCGTCGAGCCGCCTCCAGTATTCGCGAAGCTTCGCCTGACGGTTGCCGAGGTAAAACACGGCGACGATGGCCGCGCTCATCAGCAGCATAGAGATGATCGCCAGAATGTTTCCCCTGACCGAATAGGCGTCGAGCGTCGCGCGCAGAAAGAATCCCATGTGAAACATGATGAACAGAAAAACGACCAGCAGAGACGCCGAGTATCCGCTGTCCCCAGGCGTGCGTTCTTTCCTCGTGCAGAACAGAAGAAAACGCACAAACAGGAGATAGAGCAGCTTGCTCGCAAAGACGTTCGCCGCGTACACGGCCACAGAATCCATGACAAGATCCATGCTGATTCCTAAAATCGTGACTGTGAGAACCATCATCACGACTTCGGCGATATCTCCCAGAATAGAAATGACCAGCACCGTGTAGATGCGCCTCGGAACGCTGCATTCGTAGCAACAGGTGAGCAGCGTGATCCACAGCGTCATGACCACTGCCCTGACCGGGGTCGACGCCACGAGAAAAGTGCCTGCCAGACAGAGCAGATACGCCGCGCAGCGGACGGCCCACACGCGCAGACTGCTCCAGCTTTTCCCCGGGAGAACCGCCTCACAATATATGCAGGAGATCCCGACCGAAGCCAGACAACCAAAAAAATCCGCTATGATCCGTGCTGTATTCATGTCAACCTCCCTGGGCCTCATCCATCTTTCCTGGTTCTCGTTTATCCCTGTTTCCTTCCGACCGGATTATTTTATTCTGGCCGAATTGTTTTATTCCGACAGAATTGTTTTATTCCGGCAGGAAAACGCTCAGTTCAAAGCAGCCGTCGCGTTTTGCGATCTCCAGACTTCCGCCATATTTTTCACAGATCGCCCGCATATTCCCGATGCCGAAGCCGTGAGAGAAAGGATCTTCCTTCCGGCTTCTGAGCAGATCCGATTTCATGTGGACGCCGGTGCTGTATTTCGGCTCTGCCGTGCCAACACCCTTTCCACGCTTTGGCTCCGGCATATCAGTGCTTGTATCGCCTGCCCCATCGTCTGCCGCCATCCTGTTCCGCACAAAGATCGAGAGACCGCCTGCGCCCGGGCGCACACGCACTTCGATAGAACGCTCTTTGGGATCGGCGATACGTCTGCTCTCCTCGATCGCGTTGTCGAGCGCATTTCCAAGCAGGATGCACAGGTCAATCTCATCGATGGACAGGTTCCCGCCCAGCACCACCGAGACATGCCTGTCCGTACAGAGTTCCTCCATCTCTTTCTGCTTGACGTCAAGCAGCGCGTCCACCGTCAGCGAACCCGACGAGCTGCCGGACGTCCGAGCAAGATTCTCACTATACTCGTCCAAGCGCTTTTTCGCCTCGTCGACCCGTCCCTGCTCCAGGTCGGAACTGACCGCAAGCACGAAACTTTTCACGTCGTGGACATTTCTGCCCGCCGCACGCGCGTTGTCCCGCAAATTTTCGTAATTTCTGACCTGCAGACTGTAACGGCTCTCCATCTCGTTCAACCGACTTCGATACTCCCGAAACCTCGTCTGGCGATTGTTGAGAACGAACACGGCGACCATAGCGCCGATCATCAGCAGCATGGAAACCACCGCCAGAATATTTCTCCCGACCGAATAGACTTCGAGCGTCGCCTGAAGGAAAAAAGCCATGTGGAACAGGATAAATAAGGCGACCACCAGCAACGCTGCCGAGTAGCCGTTATCTTTTCTCTCCCGGTCTTTTTTTGTACAGATCAAAATAACCCTCACGAGCAGAAGTCCGATGAGCTTGCTCGCGAAGACGTTCACGCTGTAAAGGAAGTCCGAACCGCGAACCGCATTGATATCAATTCCCAGAAGCGTAACCGTCGTGACTCCCGTCAGCACCTCTGCAATATTTACGACCACGCAGACGGTCAGCGCCGAGTAGACGCGCTTCAGGAAAGAACATTCATAGCAGTACGTCAGCAGGACGATCCAGCACGCCGCGAGCAGCATCCGCAGCGGGAGCGACTCCACGAAGAGCGTGTCCGCAAGACAGATCGCATACGCCGCGCTGCGGATCGCCCACACCCGGGCGCCGCTGTGTCTCCCCGGAAGAAACGCCTCGCAGTAGACATACGCAATATAGACGCTCATCATACAGCCGAGCAGGTTCGCTATGGTTCGCATAAGATTCATGACAGATTCTCCATAACTCATTCATTTCGCGAAACGTATACGTTCAGATCCGCCAGAAACGATTTGTACATACGGCGGCTCACAAATTTGGTCTCGCCGTTGTCCAGCTCCACCCTCGTCGGCTCCAGCTTTCGAACATGACAGAGGTTCACAAGGATCCCCTGTTCCGCCTTCGAGAAACCGTATCCTGAAAGCTGCCGCTCCGCCTCTTTGAGGGCTCCGTTGTACAGGTACTCTCTATCCGCCGTCTTCACCACAAGATGCCTGTCCCTTGTCTCAATGTAAAAAATGTCAGAGCATTTCAACAGGACCTTCTCGTGACCGTGATTAATCTCAAAAGTACGATTTCTGCGCTGCACCGCCCTCGCGGCCCGTTCGAACTCGTAGCGAAAGTCCTCGAATTTTACCGGCTTGAACATATACTGGAACGCGTTTACGTAAAACGCCTCTTTTACGTACTGGTTATGAGCGGTCGTGAAAATGATCAGCGGGCCTCTGCCGTCCTCGCTGATCCGCTCCGCCGCCTCGATCCCGGTCATGCTCCCCATCTCGATGTCGAGGAAGACAATATCAAAACCCGCTTCTTCCTTTGATCTTTCCAGTAATTCCTCCGCGCTCGTGGTGAGGAAGCGCTCGATCTGATACCCGCTCATCCGATCGAGATATCCGCCCATCCGCTCCAGACATTCTTTTTCGTCGTCAACTACTGCGATCCTGATCACTTTTCTACCGCCTTCTCATCAATGGCAGGCTTTTGCATGCCCCTGCTCCTGTCTTGAATCCATACATTTGCCTTTAATTTTCTGAGTATAGCAAAATCAATTTGCGTTTTCAAGCATTGAAACCAATCGGTTTTACTCTTTAAACTTTACAAATGAATAAGGCGCATAAAAGAGGCCACTCAGGCCCCTTACTGATTTTCCAACTATAAACTCAACGTTTTTTAACTATCCCTTATATGAAAAGGAAAACTTTTTGCACTCTTTTTCCAGTAAAGGAAAATTCAGACAAAGTTTTCTTTTTTGAAACTGTTCTACCGCACAATATTTTCTGTATAATTCATTTGCAAGATATTCTATCTCGTTCTGGTTTGCCTGACACCAATCCAATTCTTTGGCACAAAGCTTTTTCCATTTTTTTACAGCTTCAGTGTCGTATTCGAAAATTCTGAGATTTATTTCAGCTATATATTCTTCCCTGACAGGTATCATATTGTTCAGGTTTAATGCCGCTAAAACATTTCCCTTTTTATCCCGTACCTTCCGAAACGTGATATTTTCCCGCATATCCGCAAAATTCTTACTCTTGCCTGGAGAATTTGAGGTCAATGGAATGCAATACTTCTCCCCATTCACCATAACAATAACGCCAAGGAATGGCCTGTTCTGTTTTCCAATCTGCGGAGAGACCGAAAAAACATGTTCGTCTATCTTATATAAGTTTCGAATATATTTCATATCAATGTAATATAGTTTCAGCCTTTTGCTCACATCAACACCTATCCGAATACGCAAAAGACCATGCTAAGCATGGTCTTTCGGTAGTATCCGCCGCAGCAAAATACTCTCTTATCGCTTCCACTTATCGGTAGGACTCACCGGACAGTCTCTTGTCTTTTTTATTATATAACCCACCTATCACCATGTCAACTAAAAAACCTATGAAGTTCTGCTGCTTATCTTTTATTATGTTTTATATGTCTTTAATTATATATGATGGCGCTTATTTTGTCAATCTATATTTTGCGAAAAATGAATTAATTCATGACATTCAAAAACTCTGCTGTCTTCACAGCCAGCTCCACCATGTCGGCACAAACGCCGCTCCTTTAAAGATACTCCGGCAGCTCCCGCACCGTCGGGCAGATGGCCGCGGCGCCGGCCGCCTCCAGCTCCTCATGGTCTCCGTAGCCGTACAGGACGCCGATGCAGGGAAGCCCGTTTTGCCGAGCTCCGATCACGTCGTATTTCCGGTCGCCGACCATGACCATCTCTTTTAGATGCTCCTCACCGATCTTCTCGATCACGCAGGCGATTACCTGATCCTTGCGGCTGATCTTCTCGTCCATCGAAGCGCCGCAGATCAGCTCGAAATACTGCGCCAGATCGAAATGTTCCAGAATCTTCTTCGCAAAATTCTCCGGCTTCGAGGTCGCCACAAGCAGGTGCTTTCCCCGCGCACAAAGCTCGGAGAGGACCTCCTGCATCCCTTCATAGACGCTGTTTTCCGCCCAACCCTTCGGCTCGTAATACTCGCGGTACACATAGATCATCTCCCGCGCTTCTTCCTCCGACATGCCGTAGTGCTTCATAAAGGAATCCGCGAGAGGCGGACCGACAAACGCGTAAAGCTTATCCCTGTCCCGCTCCTCGATGCCCTTTTTCTTCAATGCATAGAGCACAGAATTGATGACGCCCTCCGCGGAATCCGTCAGAGTGCCGTCGAGGTCAAATAAGACGTAATCGTACATTTCCGTATCTCCTCCTGACGCCCGGCCGATATTTTTTCGAGTATTTCCCTCGGAAATAACTCCTATCTTTTCCTCGGAAACACACCGAAAATCCGTCCGGGCTATTTTTCATCTGTATAACGCTACGTTTCTTTTGTCAATCAAAATTGGAATACCACTCCCACCGCCGCCGCGACGAGAAACCAGACCGCCGGGTGAAGCTTTTGCAGTTTTTTCCACTGAAGCAGTACAAAGATCACAACGCACAGGACGCAGCCCTTGTACTGCGGAATCAGCTTGCCTGCCTCTTCCGTAAAGAGCGTCACGCGTATCATGTCGATGACCGCAGCCGCGATCAGCGCCGTCACCGCCGGGCGGATCCCCTTAAACACCGCCTGCACGATACGGTTCTCCTGAAAGCCATCCAGGAATTTCGCGATGATGATGATCACGATGATGCTCGGCAACACGAGCGCCAGCGTGGACACGATACCGCCGAACGTTCCCAGCGTGCGGAATCCGGCGTAGGTCGCCATGTTCAGCCCGATCGGTCCTGGCGTGCTCTCGCTGATCGCGATCATGCTCGAGAGCTCGTGCATCGTGAACCACGGATACTTCTCCGCCATGTCCATCAGGAACGGGATCGTCGCAGGGCCTCCGCCGATCGCGAACAGCCCGGTCTTGAAGAATTCAAAGATCAGCAGGAACGCCTGACTCATATCGAAGCACCCCCCGCCACTCTGTCGATGATCACGCCTGCCACCGCCGCGAACACGATGATCAGCACAGTCGGAAGCGGCGTGAAAAATGCGAGCACAAAAGCCGCAGCGCAGATCGCCACGCAAATCTTATCCAGATGAAGCTTATTCTCCTGATCCTCTCTTGTGAGGCTCTTCTTCGCAAGCGTATACACAGTGTTGAGCATCAGGGCGCAGACGCCGCCGCGGATCCCCATGAGCGCGTGCTGCACGACGGCGTAGCTCATCATCGCCTCGAGAAACAGCGCGACCACCGTGATGATCAGGATCGAGGGGGAGGCCATTCCGAGCGTCGCGACGATGCCGCCGAGCACACCTTTCTTCTTATATCCGACAAAGGTCGCCGTATTCACCGCGATAATGCCCGGCGTGCACTGCCCGATCGCGTAGCAGTCGAGGAGCACGTCCTCCGTGATCCAGCCCCGCTTCTCCACGAGCTCATATTTGAGCATCGGAAGCATCGTCAAACCGCCTCCGAAGGTCAGAATGCCGATGCGGAAAAACGCCGCGTATAAATTCCACAACTCAATCATACCTTACATCTTCCTTTCGCGGATAACTCCGCCATTTTTTATATTTACATTGTTGCGATGTCCGCTCTGTTCTGAAGCCGGACATCCGCCCGGCCTTCGGATCGCTTTTCTGTTTCGCCATGCAATGACTGCCGGTTGATCTTCGACGCCAGCACGCCGGCCCCGAAACCGTTGTCGATGTTCACGATACTGACGCCGCTCGCACAGGAATTCAGCATCGCGAGCAGCGCCGCCAGACCGCCGAAACTGGCCCCGTAGCCCACGCTCGTCGGCACCCCGACGACCGGGCACGCGACCAGACCGCCAATCACGCTCACCAGCGCCCCCTCCATGCCCGCCACAGCGATCACCGCGTTGGCGTTCTCGAACGCCGGGAGCCGATTCAACAGGCGGTGAATACCCGCCACGCCGACGTCGAAGATGCGCTCCACATAGTTCCCGAAGAGCTCCGCCGTGACTGCGGCTTCCTCCGCGACCGGAAGGTCGCTCGTCCCGGCCGCCACCACAACGATCTTGCCCTGCTTTTTCGTCTCCTGTCGGTTCACGATCCCGATCCGCGCTACTGCGTCATATGTGAAGTCCGTATCCTCTGAGGCTTTTTCCGTCTCTTTCTCTGGCCGAACCTGCCCTGCTTTGCCCTGAGCATGCTTCTGCCCGCCTTGCGTTTTCCTCTCCGCCGCAAGTCCCTGTCTGACCTGCTTGGCTTTCTTCGGATCGAGCCGCGTGATCAGGATATTCGCGATGCCGCGCCCCTTCATCGCCGACGCGATGCCGACGATCTGCTCCGCGGTCTTTCCCGCCCCGTAGATCACCTCAGGCATACCCTGACGGGCGCTTCGATTCAGGTCGATGTCCGCGTAATTGCCCACCTGAAGCTCCATAATCCCCTTTTCTTCCATCTATGAGTCACCCCATTTCAATTTTCATTCATTTCCGTGTTTCGTGAACTATCATTTCAGCGAACCCTGCACACTCGAAAAGCCTTCGTCCTGGCTCGTTGCTAAGCGCGGACCTTCTGGAACGCGACGCGCGGGTCCCCGTTCTCCAGATAGATGCGCCCGCACCTCACAAATCCGTTCTTCTCAAGCACATGCTGCATGACAAGGTTGTCGTCATGCGTGTCGATGCGCAGGTTGCCGCACTGCGCGAACGCCCACTGCAGGCACTGTGCGCCCGAACCCTTCACGCGGCCCGCCGAGGCGATCCGGTGCACGACGCCGTAGGGCGCATTGTTCGGCCAATCTCCGCCCTCGATCACATGGTAAGTCGGATCGTCTCCGACACGGAACATGAAGACCGACTCGATCTGTCCATTCTCCTCCGCGACGTAGCTGACGCCCTGCCGGATGTCCTCCCGGATCAGTTCCTCTGAGGGATAACCGTCGTCGCCCCACTGGTGCGGGTTGCCGGTCTGCGCCATGAACGCGCGGGCGTGAGCGTATATCTTCATAATCTCCTCAAGATCGTTCAACGTCGCTTTTCTGAATTCCATATTGTGATATCTCCATTCCATTTATTTGACAAGATCAATTTGCGCAATTTCCTTATACTATAGTATAAATCACTGGAATCTGCAAGAAAAAAGATGCCGCAAAAGCTCCTGAAGACAAAGGAAAACTCCCCACTGCCATGTCGGCTGAGAGGAGTCCCCTGATTTGTCTTATTCTCGCTGTTTCAATGCTCTATTCGATCATTTCATCGTCTCCACCGCCGCGCGCTCCGCCGGAAGCACCGCTTTGTACGCCTCGATGTAAGCGTCGAAGCCCGCCACGTCCGCCGGATCCGGCTTCATCTCCACGCCTGTATCGCCCGCGAAGACCTTCTCATTCAGGAAATTCTCGAGCGTCTCATCCGCACCCTTGTTCACGAGGTAGGAGGCGAGCAGCGCGATGCCCCACGCTCCGCCTTCGCCCGCGGTCTCCATCACGGAAACCGGAGAGTTCATCGCCGCCGCGAGTATGCTCTGACCAACGCCCTTTGTCTTGAACAGACCGCCGTGGCCCATGATCTTGTCGATCTTCATATCCTCGGCCTTGAGCAGGATGTCGAGGCCGATCTTCAGCGTAGCCAGCGACGCGTACAGATTCGTGCGCATAAAGTTCGCGAGGTTGAATTTGCTGTCCGGCTTGCGCACGAACAGGGGACGTCCCTCCTCGAGATCCGTGATCGGCTCGCCCGAGAAATAATTGTACGCAAGCAGGCCGCCGCAGTCCTTGTCGCCCTCAAGAGCTTTGTTGTAAAGCGTGCCGAAGAGCTTGTTCATGTCAACCTCGATGCCGAACTCCTCGGAGAACTCTTTGAACAGGCCGACCCACGCGTTCAGGTCGGAGGTACAGTTGTTGCAGTGTACCATCGCCACAAGATCGCCGCTCGGTGTCGTCACCATGTCGATCTCCGGATAAGCCTTGGACAGATCCTTCTCCAGCACGATCATCGCGAACACGGAGGTGCCCGCGGAGACGTTGCCCGTGCGCACCGCCACGCTGTTCGTCGCCGCCATGCCGGTGCCTGCATCGCCCTCCGGCGGACAGATCGGGATGCCGGCCTTCAGCTTGCCGGACACATCGAGCTTCTTCGCGCCCTCTTCCGTCAACGTGCCTGCGTCCTGTCCCGCCAGCAGCACCTTCGGCAGGATCTCCTCAAGCTTCCACGGATAGCCCTTCGGAGCCACAAGCTTGTCAAACTTCGCGATCATGTCTTTGTTGAAATCCCTCGTCTCGATGTCAATCGGGAACATGCCGGCCGCGTCGCCCACGCCGATCACCTTCTGTCCCGTCATCTGCCAGTGGATGTAGCCGGCAAGCGTCGTGAAGAATGTGACGTCCTTCACATGCTCCTCGCCGTTTAAGATCGCCTGATACAGATGCGCGATACTCCACCTCTGCGGAATGTTGTAGTTGAACAGATCGAACAGCTCTGCGGAAGCCTGTCCTGTGATCGTGTTTCTCCAGGTGCGGAACGGCACCAAAAGCTGATCGTTTTTGTCAAACGCCATGTAGCCATGCATCATCGCGCTGAAGCCGATCCCTGCCAGACTCTCCACATCGACGCCGTACTGCTTCTTCACGTCCGCGAGCATGTCCGCATAGCAGTCCTGCAATCCTTTCCATATCGCATCGAGGCTGTAGGTCCAGATCCCGTTCACCAGCTGATTCTCCCACTCATGGCTGCCCGAAGCAATCGGGGCATTGCTCTCGTCGATCAGCACCGCTTTAATCCTCGTCGAACCGAACTCAATGCCGAGCACTGCCTTGCCGCCTGCGATCACGCTTTTTGCCTTGTTCACATTTACGCCCATCGTTTTAACCCTCCCGTTTCTTAATATGTTCATTCTTTCAAGTCGCAGACCTTCCGCACGCAAAAAAGCTCACAGGTTCACCGTCCGTCTGCGGCCTTGATTTGGATATAATTATATCATTATCGGAACTTCCGCGCTACTGTTTCTTTACTGAAAAGTTACGATTTATTTCGTTGGTCGTATCACATCAAAACGCCTGCCGATACGGATTCATTTCGGTCGGGCATTCATTCACTCTGTTCTGTCGGGACGCCCCAGCGTTCTCCGCCCCAGGCGCAACTCCTCGAGAAAATCCCGTAGCGTCCCGTCCAGTTCGTCGAACAGAAGGTGCTTCGTACCGGAAGGCTTTTGCAGGTAATCCTTTCGGATCTCCCGTTCCGCGTGCTCCACCTCCTCGTGTAGGCCGTTCGCGGACATCCGCGACGCGCCCGCGCCGAGAATGATGATCTGCTCCAACGCGTCGGAGGTCGCCACCGTCACGTGGTACTTCTTTCCGATTACGCGGGTCGTCTTCTCAATATACTGATCGGCCGTCTCGGCCTCCTTCGTGTAGACGATGTGGATGTTATGGTACTTCTGCACCTCACCGCGTCCGCCCTCGACCTTGTACGCGTCGAAGACGAGGATGATGTGCATGCCACGGCAGCCCTGATAGTTGCTCAGGATATCCGCCAGTCTGCCTCTCGCGCCCTCGATCGTCTCCCGCGCGAGCTCCTTCAACTCGTCCCAGGCGAAGATGATGTTGTAACCGTCCACAAGCAGATATTCCTCCTGTGTTTCCTGCTTCGAAGACTTTGCGCTCCCCGGCGCCTCTATCCTCCGGCTCTTCGCGTAATGCCTGCGCTCCTGTGACGCCGCCCCGTAAGTGCGCGCGAAGATCGCCTCCAGCTCCTTGTCGTCCGCGAGGCTTCCGGCTGTGTTCCCAGAACGGGTCGTTTCTCCGGTGCCGTCAGCGCGGCTTGCGCCGCCGGAACGCGAAGCCGATCCTGTCTGCGCCAAATCCGTCCCGCGGGAGCTGTCCCTCCATCCGCTGTCCACATGCATATAATCCTGCACCTGCTCCCAGCTCACGACAAAGCCCGCCCCGTGCGCGCAGAAGACCGAGCCGGTCGGATTGTCCAGATCCGCTTCAGAATCGTATGCGATCGCGTCGATGACCTCCTGCGCGTTGTGACATTCTTCGTATCCCTTCAGCGAGCAGGACAATCGCCCGCGCCCTTTCGTGTAGGTCAGGACCTCGGTCTGATAGCCCCACATCGCGGACACCGGAGCCTGTCCGACAAGCACTGCCGTCTCCCCGTCCGTCTCCGGCGGGGCAAAGCTTCCGTTCATCCTCTGGACATCAGCCATCGCGCGGCCGACCGACTCAGAAGGCACTTCGAGCCGAAACGCATAGATCGGCTCGAGCAGAACGCTCTCGGCGCATTTCAGCCCGTGACGCACCGCACGGTAGGTCGCCTGGCGAAAATCCCCGCCCTCGGTGTGTTTCAGATGCGCCCTGCCAGTGAGCAGTGTGATCCGCATATCCGTGATCTCAGAGCCCGTGAGCACCCCGCGGTGCTGTTTCTCCTCCAGATGCGTCAGGATCAGGCGTTGCCAGTTGCGGTCGAGCACGTCCTCACTGCAGCGGCTCTCGAACTGCAGTCCGCTCCCGCGCTCACCCGGCTCGAGCAGAAGATGCACTTCCGCGTAATGGCGCAGGGGTTCGTAATGCCCCATGCCCTCCACCGCGTGGCGGATCGTCTCTTTGTATACGATGTTGCCCTGTCCTAACTCCACCCGGATCCCGAAACGCTCGAGGATCAGGCTTTTCAGCACCTCCGTCTGCACCTCGCCCATCAGATGCGCGTGGATCTCGCCCAGCTGTTCGTTCCACACCAGATGGAGCTGCGGCTCTTCCTCCTCGAGTTCGCGCAGCTTCAGAAATGTATGGTGGACGTCGCTCTCCGGCGGCAGCTTGATCCGGTAGGACAGCACCGGCTCCAACAATGGAAGCTCCGCCTCCTTTTCGATGCCGAGACCTTCCCCCGCGTAACTGTGTTCCAGTCCCGTGACCGCGCAGACCATTCCCGCTTCGACCTCCGGCACCGCCTGATAGCTGCTGCCGGAATAAACGCGGATTTGATCAACCTTCTGTTCCCAGCTCTCCCCGGAATCCCTGAGCCGTCCGGCAAGCGGCGCCTTGACGCGCAGAGTCCCGCCTGTAATCTTCATATGCGTGAGACGGTTCCCCTGCGCGTCCCGCGTGATCTTGAACACGCGCGCGCCAAAATCCGCCGAGTACTCAGGCTGCTCGCTGAATGTCCGTATCCCCTCCAGCAGCTCCTGTACGCCTTGCAGCTTCAGCGCCGAGCCAAAATAACAGGGAAACACTTTGCGCATGGCGACCGCATCCGCGATCTCACGCACGCTCAGCGTCCCGTTTTCCATATAAGAGTCCAGCAGGGTCTCGTCGCACATCGCGAGCGTCTCCCAGGATTCCTCAGAGAGCGTCTCCGTGTCCAGCGGACCGAAATCGACGCAGCGTCCGTCCAGACGTTTCGTAAGCTCCTCCATCAGCGCCGCGCGTTCCGTCCCCTTCTGGTCCATCTTGTTGACAAACAGAAACGTCGGTATCCCGTATCGCTCCAACAGTCTCCAGAGCGTCTCCGTATGTCCCTGCACCCCGTCGGACCCGCTGATCACGAGCACCGCGTAGTCCAGAACCTGCAGCGTGCGCTCCATCTCCGCGGAAAAATCCACGTGTCCCGGCGTATCCAGCAGCGTAATCGCTGTGTCTCCCAGCGTCAGCTCCGCCTGTTTCGAGAAGATCGTGATTCCCCGCGCGCGCTCCAGCTCAAAATTGTCCAGAAACGCGTCCTGATGGTCTACTCTGCCAAGCGTCCGAATACTCCCGGCCAGATACAAAATCCCTTCCGAAAGCGTCGTCTTTCCCGCGTCCACATGGGCGAGAATGCCGAGGCAGATCCGTTTTCCTGTCGCAGGTTTCCCTGCCGTATATCCCGATCGAGCATCCATATCGTCTTGCACCTTTTCAAAAAATTGTCTTCTTTGGATTTATATTTTACATAATTTCCGCCTGTTTGTCTATGTCTCATCGCGCGCTGGTGAATCACAAAACCGCCTTTATATGGGCATTTGACGCTGTCTCAACGGACTTCGTCAATATTTTTTACAAATATTAAATAATTCTTTTGAATATTTTGGATAGTTGTGGTACAATAAATTTACATATGAATAAATAGACAAACATGCCTGTTTTTACTGTCGAACCCGGTTTGTTTCACTGCTTCACAAACACAGGAGTTACAAATGCAAAATTCAAACAAAAATTCCAATTCCAAATCTTATTTTTTGCCGATGGGAATTTTTCTGGTTTTCGTCCTCAGTATCACGTTGGTTTTCTTTATCTGCGTGTTTCGGGACATAGAGAAGAACGCGCAGAAGACTGTCGTCAGCAATATTGGACACCAGGCGCAGAATTTCCAGAACATCTTCGACCAGCACTTTCAGTATGTGGAGGCGATCGCCCAGTACATGGGGGTACAGGACGACCTGACCGACGAGCGCAACCTCAGTCTTCTGACTGCCATGGCGGAAAACAGCAGTATGAGCCGTATGCTCATCATAGACCCGGACGGGACCGGCTATTATCCGTCCGGCGACCAGCAGTATGTCGGTGATTACGAATTTTTCCACAAGGCGCTGACGGGTGAGCTGTCGCTCGGCGGGCCGTTCGAGAGCAATATAGACGGCAAACAGTGTATGGTGCTCGCCGCGCCGATCTACCACAATGGCGAGATCGTCGGCGTGCTCGGCGCGTCCTGCAATCTCTCCACGCTCGGGGACATGCTTCTGGAGGACAACTATTCCGGTTCCGGCTGCGTCCTGATCGCCAACTCCGCCGGAGAAGTGATCACGTACAACGTCGACGAGAAGATGTCCGAGCTCATCACCTACGACACGAATTTCTTCAATCAGCTGTACAACGTCAAGCTTCCGAAGGAAAAATCGCGCAATCAGGTGATGAAGGATTTCACGGAGCAGGACAACGACCTGTTTCAGTTTACCTATCGGAAGAATCAATACTACATGGCATATCAGCCGCTTGAGCTCGAAGACTGGATGCTCTGTTATATGGTGCCGAGATCCGTCGCCCGCAGCTCTTATCAGTTTATTCTCCGATATGGCTTCGTACTGTGTGCGGCTCTGATTCTGGGCATGTCCGCTCTGTTGCTGACGGTCCTGCTCTCGACGAACCGCACGCAGACAGAGCTTTTGGAAATGGGCCAGAGCGACCTGCTGACCGGTATGCTCAACAAGAAGAGTACGGAGGAGATGATCCAGCAATGGCTTGACAGCGAACAGCGGATCGGCCTCCAGGCCTTCGTGATGATTGACATCGACCATTTCAAGGAGGTCAACGATACCTACGGACATGCGGTCGGCGATGAGATCTTGAAGGAAGTCAGCGACATCATCCGGCAGGAATTCCGCGAGGGCGACGTCATCGGGCGTCTCGGCGGCGACGAATTCTGTATCCTGATGAAGAACATCGTCTCCGACACAAACGCGACCGCGAAGGTGAAGATGCTGCATCAGAGCATCCGCACCCACAAATTCAAGGATATCGGCGATGACGACCGCGTCACCTGCAGTATCGGCGTCTCCTACGCGCCGATGCACGGGAATTCCTTCGACGAGCTGTACCACACGGCCGACCTTGCCCTTTATAAGACCAAGAAAGGCGGCAGGGACGGGTTCAATATTTATGACTCGAAGGTGAACTATTAAAGAGATTCCAATTAGAATCACAAATTTCTGATACATATCTGCGATGACCTGAGATAAGCCTCGAAAATCCTACGGATTTCCTCGTTCATCTCAGTCATCCAATGATGACACGGATATGCAAAAAGAGCATCTTGCAAGTAAACTTGCAGATGCTCTTTTTTTGCGGATTACTGCGAATGCAAGAGCAAACCTCGAATCCGCTTCGCTCCTTCTCGGTCGTCTCTTGCATTCCAATGAATCGAGCCACACAACAAAAGCCCCATGAATGCAAGCATTCGGGGCTTTGTATGTGTGTCTCGATTCGCAGTAATCCTTATCTCTTCGTGAACTTAAAACCCCGTAAAATAAGGAATTTTCATGTAATTTGTGTGCTATCGGTGTGTTACGAAACTCTATGAATAACCATTTTCAGCCCCTTAAATCGTGTTTAGTTTTTATCCATTTCCATGAGTTCTATTGCAATATCTTCAATGGCGCTGTAACCGCGCTCTTTGAACCGCTTCAAAGAATTGCTGTACAACCTTGAACCTATCGTCTCCAGACGTTCCCGAAGTTCCCGTCCCGGTTTGCCTATTTTCAGCCTTCTCAAAATATCATTGAATCTTCTCCGCACAGACTGGTAACTCTCGCCCGTCTGCCGCGCGATCTCTGCAATATTCCCCACTTCTGCATAACGTCTTAATAAGTCCTGCTGTTCCGCATCCGTATAGCGCCCCAGAATAGCCCACAATTCACTTTTTTGATATTCCGCATATATTTTATCCGTTATTCTTTCTTCTAGGCTAGAATCGGCTTGTATCACGTCCGCAAGCGTGAGATCGTCTGACGAATCTGTGGAAAGCGGCGCGTCAAGGCTTGCCACATCATACATACAGAGCTGAAGTTTCCGCACTCGATCTAGCGAAATTCTCATGTATTCCGCAATCTCTTCATCTGTCGGATCGCGTCCAAGTTCCTGCTGAAGCTGACTCACGTTTTTCTTGTAACGGCCTATTTGTTCCCTGAGATGCGACGGAAGACGAATAATCGAAGCACAATCTTCAAGATACCTCTGAATCTGATGCTTTACCCAAAATTCAGCATAAGTCATAAATTTCACATTTTGATCTGTTTCATAGTGTTCTACGGCATCCTGCAGGGCAAAATAGCACTCTTGCAATAAATCCTCTTCCTCTACCAGATGTAAATATGGCTTTATAAACTGTTTTATCAATGGCAAGTTCGTCTCATACAAAATCTGCATATTATCCGTTACAGAAACACCGCTTTGAATCAGTCTGACAATCTCTTCGTTTGACATTGCAAAATCCTGCCTTTCTGATAAAATATAGACAGGATGTTCGGAAATGGGGAGCCGAACCGCTGCATGGTAGCTCCCCGTTTTTGTTATACCTGCTGTGATCTTGAGTAATCTTTTGCGAACTTCGCAGCTTCGCTCTCGCCGGCCGGCTCTTCTGAAATCTCATAATTTAGTATTGGCGGTTCCTGTTGTTCCTCGCCCTTCTGTATATCCAGAACCAGATCAGATACAGTACAGTTCTCAAATGCAGCCTCTAGCCCGTCCAGAAACGCGCCGGATGCCATCATTTTGATTTGGCGCTGGTCTGTTGTTGTCCAATTGTCCACGCTCGCAGAGCCGTCAAACGATCGGATAAACATATTCAACCGTTCAGCCGTTTCATTTAAAACAGAAGTTGCTGCCTGCTCGTCCGGAATGCGGAGGCTATAACCTGAATCTGTTGCCATCTTCTGAATTTTCCTGCAACAGATAGAACTACCGGACAGCATAGCCTTTTCTGCATAGCTTGAAATTTCATCTCGCGTCAATGGGATTCCGGCAGATGCTAAAATGTTCAGTTCATTGAGCAACTCGAAATCAATCTTTGACGTGATCTTTCCCTGTTCACTCTCCTGCATTGTATCAACCTGTGTCTTCAGCAGATGTAAAAACTCGCCCCGGATTTCCTTCCCACGCGCTGAATACGTCTGATCCAGCGCAGTCAGCTTTTCAGATTGGATCGCAGGCAGAAATGTCCGCTTGATCTCATCTGCTTTTCGCGCCTTTTCTGATGCCAGCGGTTCCAGCTCATCACGAAAACTTTGCAGAAGCATTCTGAAACAATCAAATTTTGCCATAATTATCATTCTCCTTTCATTTACTCATTTTTGAGTAATTGCCTTTTTAATTTTTTTATTTTTTTCGCACATCTCGCAGCCGACCTCGGCCGCCCCTGCTTGCCTGCATAGACCCCCGCCCGGGTTCGGTCTGCGGCGCGCCTGCCTCCGCTCGTTCTGTGTTTCGCTCCATACTGTTATTGTCTGTCAATACAACTAATTTTTACACAGTTTCGCTCAATATGCGAGATGTATTTGATAAACTCGCGTTTCGCGTATAGATTAACCTTTTCGAAGTCCCGAAACCCCAGTATTTACGGCATTCTTGATATACCGAATTGTGTACACAACAATCTGCCATATATGGGGCAATCTGTAAGCGAATTGTTTCCCTGTTTCGCTCAATTCTCCGGCTATATTTCCGGCTTCTCCGGCGCAATCAGATGCTGTTTTCTCAGCTCGTCCAGCTCCTGCATGCTGACTTGAGGCGTTCCGCTGCCCTCCACCAGTTCGATTCTCTGGGGCTGTTCCGAGTAACCAAAGCAAGCCTTTAAAACGAACATCCCGCCCGGGTTGCCATGAACGGCAGAATCAAGTGCCGCGCTTTCGCACTCGGCATACCATCTTTTTAGCGTTCGGGAATGTTCACACGAGCCACCTCTTCCCTCTCTCCGCCAAGAATCGAATGTGTCCATACTGATGCCCGTCATCAAGCTGAAGTTGAGCAACGTAGGATTCTGAAGATATTTGCTGCACAACTGCGAGTAAGTGTTCCACAGATCGTCAAGTAGCTGAATATCCGAATAGTCCAGATCATTGCACTGACGGTTGTTATAGCCTCGCTTGTCCGCCGGTTTGAACAAATTGAGATAGATATACTTCAGCATCCCCCGAAACGCCGGAGGCCTTGTCATTAGCTTCTCTGGCTCGTCCGATTCCAATGTGGCAATGTATTCGTCGCATAGTGCAAAGATTTGGTTTGTATAAACCTCAGCGCCGCTCGCCGTTTTGACTGTGTTCATGCCCTGCCTCCTCTCTGTAGGTTTGCCTACGGTTGCTATTGTCCGTTTTTCGGACATCTAGCCTCTCCAATTCATCCAAAATTGAAAAAACCAAACTCTTAGCAAATTGATACTGTGGCGTGTCTGCATATTTTTTTCCTAGCGTCCTCGCGTCATCAGTCACATTCTGCCAATATTCAGCTGACCTCTGGCCTCCTGCATACTTTTTGAATAGTCCCCAAATGTCTGTGAATACATCCCAGTAAACAGTCCCTTTTAAGTTCATGCTTGCCGCCTCCTGTCATAATAGCGATGAATCAGCAAATGGCACCTCGGACACAAAGTGACCAAATCTTGAAAAACATCTTCATGCGTCAAATTCTTGTATGAAATATGATGTACTTGCAAACCATTCCTGCACCTGTCCGCTGGCCGATGGCACATCACGCACCTGCCGTTGTCCAACTCTATCCGCTCCTGTTTCTTTGCCGCCCACTCCGGCGATCGAATATATTTTTTGTATTCCTCTGTCTGCAAAAAACCACCTCATTCCGTTACAGAAAAACGTACTGTCTACAAACTACTGTCTACAACGCTCAAAACACTTTTCTATATAATTCCTATATTTTTTCTTTTTATATAACTCTTTTGATTCTTTGTAGTCTTAGTAGACATTGTAGAAATATAGGAAAATAGGGCATTTCCGCTGTCTACAACCTGTCTACAAACCATGTCTACAAACTCACTCAAACGGCAACTCGCTCAGCTCCTCGTCTGAAACTTGCAAAAAATCTTGTCTACAAGCTCCTGTCTGTTGACATTTCTTCTGAAATCCGCGCTGCATTCCGTACTCCCCGAACCGCGCCGGACTCTTCATTTTCCCCCATCCAGCCATACCCAAAACAATGCCGCTGATCTCCGCTGACTGCCACTTCTGCGGCCTGCCGTTTTCTTGTAACGCTTTCTGCCATATCTCAAGCACGCAGACTCGCTGTTTGTCCGCAAGATATTCTGCGATCAATCCGGCTTTCCCGTCATCTGCCAAATACTCCTGCTGGAGCTGTTGCGCCTCTTCGCTGCACGATTCTGAAAGCACTAACTTCGGATGCTCCGCTTTCCAAATGTGGAATGCTTGCGCCCATGCTTGCTGTATATCGTCCATCGCGGACGGCTCAAACAAACTCTTGCTCGGTTCGGTTGCTCCCGTCTGGACAATCAGGAATCGCCGGTTGCCTGTTTCGTCCTGCAAAAAATCAGATCGATTTGTAGTCCCGGCAAACACACACTGTCGCAAGAAAACGTCCGCCCGGCGCTCATACGGTACTCTGTACTTGTCCTGCGTGGCCGAAAGAAACCTTTTCACGCTCTCAACGCCTCCGGCTGTCCGCGCCAATGACTTCAGCTCTGCAAGCTCGACAATCCATGTCCCAATAAGCGATTGCGCCGCCTTGTCCCCGTCCAAAGAATCGAGCGAATCAGAAAACCATTGATCGTTTAGTGCCAATAATTGCAGAAATGTGCTCTTTCCGATGCCCTGCCGCCCTTGCAGAATGATTGTATAATCAAACTTGCAACCCGGCTGACAAATACGCGCCACCGCTCCCACCATCCATAAGCGCATCACTTGATAGTTGTATTCTGAATCCGTTGCCCCCAGATATTCCGGCAACAGGTTTCTTATGTGTTCCGCGTTATCCCATTTCAGAGAACCCAGCAGATCACGCACGGGATGAAACTTGTTTTGCATAGCAACATTTTTAATTGCGTCAAAGTAATCGTTCCTATTCGTCAACCCATAGTCAGATTGCAGAATTGAGAATAGTGCAGAGTCATCGTAAGATGTCCATGCCCGGTAGTTGCTCCCGGTTTCCCACGGCATATCTCCCATCAGAAACGCTTGTTGAGAAAACTCATTGAAACATATCCTTCCTGCAAAGCGCGCGTCATTCTTCAAAGCAATCTCATGGTTTCGGATCGTCTGCATGATCTTTCGCGACTTCTCGTTTCCGTCCCGGTCATGCTCGATTTTATATGCAAGCATCTGACGGACGCTTTCTATTGGTAGTCCTGTACACGGTTTTTTTGTAATGGCTGTTCCTGCAATCAGCCCTTCAAAATCTTCCCGGCTGTGTCCTGCTGCAAAATAGTCTGAAACATCTGCGTGCGGCGTGTCAGGCATCGGCGTGATGATCCCCACACTCTTCGCTATGCCCTGCAGATCGGCTTGCACTCGCCTCGCAAGATTCTGCCCCGGTGCGTCATTATCAGCCAAAACAACTACATTAGCACCTTTGAAAAGTTGTGCAACATCTGATCGCCAATCGTTCACTGAACCGGCTGTAATCGCCGCATAGCCCTGTTTCGTCATCGTCTGAACATCTCGTTCACCTTCAACATAAAACACCGGCCTGTCCTCTGAAATCGCCTGCTTTAATGCTTTTAAATCACCATAGACAGCAGCAGGAAGTTCGCGTCGTGGTTTCGGCAAGCCGTACCGGAATCTGCTATCTTGCAATGCGCCATAGACGAATTTTTTGCCCGCAAGTCGTACTTTACAAAAAGCAGAATCACCGCTACAATAAGAATATTGATAAACTGCCTCGATTGCACGCCCTTCACGCTGTTCAATGTATGATCTCCAACTAGAGCGCGGCTTCTGCTCGTCATAAAACAGATCAGACTTTTTCAAGTGCGCCGCCTCTAGGACGGACTCAAGCGTACATCCGGCGTGACAGTGTAGCAAGATTCCTTTTTGTCCGGCTGTGATCGTCAATGAGGCTTGCTTGTCATCGTGTGACGGGCATACACATTGTGCACGGTTTTGGTAACGGGATTTTACTTGAAAATTCTTCAAAACCTCATTGAAAGTCATCTCGTCCCTTTCCTCCGCTCTATGTCCTGCGCCTCGTCCGATCTGTCCATTCGAGTCTGGCAATACCGAACAAACGCTTCGTCGTCCGCATGCTCCCGAATCTGCTGTTCCCAGATTGCGTACTCGTCCGGCATTTCTGCGCCGATCAGCACTCCAGTTTCTTGATAAAATCGCAACGGCGAGATCAAGTATGTATGACGTGAACTGCCCGGCTTGCGAATGGCCTGACCCCAAGATACGGCTCCCGTCTGAAGCAAGACCCGAACCGTCTGTACATCTAGTCCGAGCGCCTGCGCAACCTCTTTGACAGTCAAATTTGCTCGGTTGAAAATTATGTTCATCAATCCGCTCACCTCGCTGACAGTCGATCGATGATTTCCCTGATCTCTGTTTTCTGCTCATCCGTAAATTCGGAGCGTAGTTTTCTGCTGAAGTTCCCATCATTGACCCCCAACTCTCTGGCTATTTCCCACAGACACACTCCCCGAATTTTCGCATATTCCCTCAAATCCATATTGCACAACAAATTTTCCATCCCCTTCCCCTTGACATGCTACAGTTAAAGTGTTATTGTTGTTGCAGAAACATTTTTACTTTTTGTTTCTTTAATAACATAATACAGTGTTGTTGTTGGAAATTCAAACTTTTCACAAATTTTATGCATTTAAAAACTTTTTTGTTTAAATGTGTTCAAAACAACATTTAGGAGGTATTGTATGAACGAATATCATTTTTATGAGATGCGTGTAGATTCTCTTGGAAGAAAGCTAATGACTCAAGATGAACTTTCAGAGAAACTAGGGATTACTAGAAATAGGATTCAACAACTTGAAAAGAGTCCAAAAGTTATACCGACAAGTGATGAGCTAAAAGCATATTGCGATTATTTTAATACCACATCTGATTATTTGCTTGGAATAAGGAAAACAAAGTCTATCGATGAAAACCTTGCCATGATAAGCAAGTCGACAGGTTTAAACGAATCTTCTATAGGCACTCTGAAAGCCATTTGTAAATACTGGGATGAAAATTTGATAAATGTTGTTAACTATATACTGCAAAACACCAATGCATTTATCGACTTTATAAACAATCTATCTTTATATATGCATAACGAATATACCACACCTCTTTTCCATGATCCACAAACAGGACAGCTTGTAGACTGTTCTTTTCATACAGCAACTGGCGATGGCATCTTATTTGGAAAGCAAGAAGTAATCGACAATAAAGGAACACTAGGATGGGAGGCAAGGGGTGTATCAACGAATATCCTAGAATCTCATGCCCTATTGCAATTATTAAACATTATTTCTGAATGGAAAAAGAATTACAACCCGAAAGAAGGTGCTCAAAAATGAAAAATCCTAATGGTTTCGGAACCGTCTACAAGCTGCCCGGCCACCGCCGCAAGCCGTTCAGAGCCGCGATAACCGTATCATGGATATATGACAATGATACCGGCAAAGTCAAGCAAGTCAGGAAAACGGTCGGCTATTATGAAACGCGCAGCGATGCTTTGCAGGCTCTGGCAATGTATAACCAGAATCCTTTTAATCTCGATACAACAACCCTAACTTTTGAGGAAGTGTATGAACGCTGGAGTGATGAGCACTTCCCCACAGTCTCGGATTCAAACGTAACAGGTTATAAGGCCGCATATCTGCTCTGCCAGCCTATCGCCAACAAACGTTTCGTTGATGTACGACTTGATGAACTACAGCATATTGCGGATCACTCCGGCAAGAATACGCCCACGCTTCGCAAATACAAGGTTTTAATTGGTATGATGTACAAGTGGGCTGTGATCCATGATGTCGTGCCTGAATCGGCAAATAAGACAAAATATATCGACATTAGTCGAGCCGGAAATCCAAACGCATACAACCGGCAGCCATTCAGCACAAGCGAAATAGAAAGGCTCTGGGCGTGGCTCGATACGAATGTTTATTTTAACGTCATTCTTATCTTGATCTATACCGGCCTGAGAATCAGCGAACTGCTCGATCTGAAGAAAGAAAATGTGAACCTGTCGGAACACTGGTTTGACGTGACTGCTTCTAAGACTCAATCCGGCATCCGTAAAGTACCGATTGCAGACAAAATACTACCATTCTTTGAATACTGGTACAATCTCAATGATTGCGAATATCTAATCAGTACGCCGGACGGCAAACACTTCGGATATCGGAATTATTATGACTCTTACTGGAAACCGTTAATGGATCAGGTGAACATGAAACACCGGCCACATGATTGCCGCCACACTTGCGTCTCTCTGCTCTCCGAAGCTGGCGTTGATGACCGTATGATTAAAAAAATCGTCGGACATAAAGGACAAGGCGTGACTGAAATAGTGTACACTCATTTTGAAATCGCCGCACTTCTGGAAGCCATAAACAAAATATAATCGTTACAGCAAAAGAGCCAGCCGCAAAACTACCAAGCGTCACTGGCTCTTTTCTTACAACTTCTTTTACACGGCTTTGTCACTTCTAATCAGCTTACCATTCTAAGCCGTTAGATTCATAGACGTTTTTTAGAAAATCCTCTACGTCCTGCAACGTCCAAGCATGATCTACAATATCGTTGTAGCTTCCCCAGACGCAAGTATCTGTTGCGAGATCAGTCACAAGATACCCTGTCTCGCGTTCTCCGTCCGCATACGTCCATATTCCGCCGCCGACGGTGTAATGCTGAAAACCCTTGTGGATTTTGTAACCTGCTTCCTTTGCTCTTTTCCGTAAAGTCTTTTCATCTAACATAACGCATCTTCCTCCATAAAATATAAAATTTTTGGTGGTAGTTTTTGTGCCGTACCTTACCGCACCGCGTCATGCCTTGCCCTGTCTTGTTCTATCGTCTAGTGTACTGTACTGCGATATAGCCGTGTATCTGTTGTACTGCACTTAGATTATATTACAGATCACATTTCAATGCAACACCTTATTTCTTGCGCGTCTTTACGATCAATCTCCGCAGCTCTGCCGTCTTGTCGCAATGAATGATACGGGTTCCTGTAACGTCGTTTACATACTCCTGCTTTAAGATGATCGTGTAGTGTTTATTCATACCGTTGATCTCTTCCACGTCCATGCTTTCGATCATCTCCCGGTACTTCTGCGCAACTTGCCACTTGTCCAGCAGCCTTATTTGCTCATCAGTAAAGCCTTGCTGTTTTAGTACCCGGCTTTCTCCGCTTAGATCAACAGAGATCAAACGGAATAAATAGTCATTCACGGAAACACCGTTACAGTAACAGGCGTGTTTTATGCGCTCCTTTTGCCCTTTTGGAATCGCCAGATTGATTCTGTCATAATGCTCCTTTGTGTATTGGTTTTTGTATGCGGTTCTATTCATTATTCGTCCTTTTTTGTTATGTTCACGATGAAAATGTAAATCTGTCTCAATATCACGCATCGTTTATATTTTCAAGCAATTTATAGATTTCCTTTTCATAGTCCATATACATCACCGCCTCTCACTTAATCTGTTCAGGCAGCTTTCCATATTCTCGCGCTCTGCCTTGATCCTGCTGGAGAGATTGTCTGCCATTTTCTGAAGTTCAGTCAATGCGTCTTTGTGCGCCTTCAGCTCCATTAACAGATCACAAACGATCTCCACAGCTAAGCAAGTATTCTTATTTTCGCTCATGCTCTACCCTCGCTTTCTTCTTGCACGCTCCTCGCGTTTTCCTATCATTATCCCGTAATTAAACGCACTTATCGTTATTAACACAGGACTTTTGTATCTGTCTCTTATGTCCTCAAGTACAGCAATATGCTCATCATTCGGACACTTGATTTTTCCTATGATATTTAAAATGTCTTTCATGAACTCGCCTCCTTTCAATCATCTTTCAAGGCTCTGATACTCACGGACAGAAGGAATTTTCTTCGCCGCGTTCTGTTCTGCTCTGGCGGCCTTCAAGCCCTGCATATAGCCAAACTTGAAGCCGTCAATAATCATCGCACATGGATCAGTGTTCGCGTTTTTAATGTCGATAACGTGTTCCGCCTCTATGTCGTAGTAAATATTAATATAATTGTTTGCAACTCTCACAAGCTGCATTGTATTCTTTACTCTCATGTAAAAGATGCCCCTTTCCAAATTCCCGGAGACAGGTTATAATATAGCTGTAACCGGGGTTCGTGATAGTTGACTGGTTACACTGCCCTTGTTTCGCTCCGCGGCTTTACAAGGGCATTTTAATGCTCTGGCTGACATACTGTTTGTACTTATCCATCACAGAATCAGAGACACCGCTTTTATACAGCGCACGTATGTCCGTTACGGTTTCATCTTTTAACTGCTTCAACAGTTCTAATAAATCCGCGCGTCCACTGGCAAAGCTGCAGTGCCTGCCGCCTGCGTACTCAATCCGGTATCGCATCTGCTCACCCCCTTTCTTTGTAACGATTATATAAAAGTCTTGCGCAAGACACAACTGTTTTCATTCTTGATTTGTGTGCTATGTGTGTGCTATGTGTGTGCTATCTCTCAAAATTTTCAACAATTTATGCCAACTTAAAAAAATCTGGGCATAAAGAAAACCCCTGAAAATACTGGATTTTCAAGGGTTCTTCTAAAATTCGTATTCTGTTCGGAATTATCTCTTCGAAAACTGTGGCGCTCTGCGGGCTGCCTTGAGACCGTATTTCTTACGCTCTTTCATTCTCGGGTCACGGGTGAGGTACCCTGCGGACTTGAGCGTCGGTCTGTAATCGTTGTCCGCCTGGAGCAGCGCTCTCGCGATGCCGTGGCGGATTGCACCTGCCTGACCGGTCGTCCCGCCACCGTGTACGTTTACGAGAACGTCAAACTTATCGGTGGTCTCCGTCGCTGCAAGCGGCTGGCGCACGATCAGCTTCAGCGTGTCCAGTCCGAAATAATCGTCGATGTCTCTTTTATTGATCGTGATCTTGCCTGTTCCCGGCATCAGATATACTCTGGCAATTGATTTTTTTCTTCTTCCTGTTCCATAAAATCTTCCGTTAGCCAATGTCATTTACCTCCTTTTAAAATGTCAGCGTTTCCGGCTTCTGCGCCTGCTGCTTGTGATCCGGTCCGGCATATACAAAGAGCTTTTTGTACATCTCTCTGCCGAGCGGTCCCTTCGGGAGCATGCCCTTCACAGCGTGCTCAACAACCCTCTCCGGTTTCTTCGCCAACATCTCACGCAGTGTGGTCTCTTTCATACCGCCTACATACTCTGAATGATGATAGTAGATCTTCTGATCCAGCTTCTTACCGGTCACTTTGACCTTGTCTGCGTTCACGATGATCACATAATCACCTGTATCGATATGAGGGGTAAAGGTCGGCTTGTTCTTTCCTCTCAGAACGCTCGCGACGCCTGCTGCCAGGCGGCCAAGCGTCATATCAGCTGCGTCCACTACGTACCATTTTCTCTCAATCGTCGCCGGACTTGCCATAAATGTTTTCATTGGTCTTCCTCCTTGTAATCGTTCACATGCTCCGGACTGGCAGAGGTTTAATTCCGTCCTCCCGGCGATCCTCCTCGCGGAAGATCCTTTTTCGGCGAAGCCTCGGAAATATGTTTGCTGACCATTCCGAGCGTTTCGCCTTATATTGTTATTATGGTAAAATGTCCGACCGGGGCTATGGTTCGAACATTTATACGCAAGGAAAAGCGCAGTTATCCTAAAATAACTAGCGACACGGCAAATATTATAGTACACCACACCGAGCGTGTCAATCATTTTTTGCCTGATTTTTCCGGCCTTCGCATGAATTTCCGTGCTGACTTTCCCGGACAGCTTTTCGGACAAAATCATTTTGCACGGCCGAATACCGCTTGCTTTTCGAGTTTGATGGTTTTCCGATCGAAGCTAATCTGTGCAAAATGGGATATCGCTTATTTCCCGACCGGCTTCAGGCAGATATTCAGCTCGTCGAGCTGCTTCTGCTCCACCTCCGACGGAGCGCCCATCATGATGTCCTGCGCGTTCTTGTTCATCGGGAAGGCGATGACCTCGCGGATCGACTCCTCGCCGGAGAGCAGCATCACCATACGGTCGACGCCCGGCGCGATGCCCGCGTGCGGCGGCGCTCCGTAGGTAAACGCCGTGTACATGGCCGGGAATTTGGCTTTCACCTCGTCCTCACCAAGGCCCACGAGTTCAAACGCCTTGATCATGATTTCCGGATCATGGTTACGAACCGCGCCGGACGAGAGCTCAACGCCGTTGCAGACGAGATCATACTGATCCGCGAGAATGTCGAGCGGATCGATCTCGCCGCGCTCCGCTTTCAGAAGCACGTCCAGTCCGCCGGCCGGCATTGAAAACGGATTGTGGCAGAACTCCAGCTCTCCGGACTCCTCCCCGATCTCATACATCGGGAAATCCACGACCCAGCAGAATTCATATCGTTCTTTATCCATATGTCCTTCGCAGGCCTCGCCAAGCTTCCTGACCGCCACGCCGGCGGCTTTCTGCGCTATGCCAAGCTTGCCCGCAGACAGAATGACCAGCGTGTTTGGCTTCAAAGCGAGCTTGTCCTTCACCACAGAGACTTTACCCTCATCCGCATTGATGAACTTCGCGATGCCGCCTGCGATCGCACCATTCTCGTCCGTCTTGAACCAGTATACCTTGCTGCCCGCCTGCACCTCGATATCCGCGCAGATCTGGTCGATCGCCTTTCGCGTGAGCTTGCAGTCGGAGACCGGAACGGCCTTGATCACGTTGCCGTCGAACGGGCCGAAGCCGATGTCACCCAGAAGCTCCGTCACGTCCGTCACCCGCAGGTCGATCCGCAGATCCGGCTTGTCGCTTCCGTACTCCTCCATCGCCTGCGCGTATGGGATGCGCACAAACGGCGTCTGAGAAGTTTTATCATATGCGCCGTATTTCGCAAATACCGGCGGCAGAACCGTCTCGATCACCGCGAACACATCCTCTTTCGCCGCGAACGCCATCTCCATATCCAGCTGATAGAACTCTCCCGGCGAACGGTCACCGCGCGCGTCCTCGTCGCGGAAGCATGGGGCGATCTGGAAATAGCGGTCGATACCGGACGCCATCAGGATCTGCTTGAACTGCTGCGGCGCCTGAGGAAGCGCGTAAAACTTTCCCGGGTGCTTTCTGGCCGGTACCAGATAATCTCTGGCGCCCTCCGGCGAGGAAGCCGTCAGGATCGGCGTCGTGATTTCGAGGAAACCCTGCTCCGCCATCGCGTTCCTCAGCGCGGACACCACGTTGCAACGCAGGATGATGTTGTCCTTCACAGCCGGATTTCTCAGATCCAGATAGCGGTATTTCAACCGCAGGGCCTCGTCTGCGTTCCGCGAGTGGTTGATCTCGAACGGCAGCTCCTGATGTCTGCAGCGCCCCAGCACGTTAATCTCCTCCGGCACCACTTCGATCTCGCCGGTGGGGATCTTGCTGTTCACATTGCTCCTCTCCCGCACGACGCCGGTCACCGAGATCGTCGACTCCTTGTTCAGCGCCTTGACCGCCGCCATCATCTCCTCGGTCTCGACGACGACCTGCGTGATTCCGTAAAAATCGCGAAGAACGACGAAAGCAAGACTACCCCCGACCTCTCTCACATTCTCCATCCAACCGGCGATCGTCACCATCTGTCCGGCGTTCTCCTTCCTGAGTTCTCCACAAGTATGTGTTCTGTATTGAGACATTTTCACATGACTCCCTTTTCCGTTATTTTGATCCCGCGCAGTCTTTCCCGGAATCCCGGGTTATTTTACCAAATTTCGGTTCGGATGTCTACATTGAATTCCTGTTTAATTCACAAGCCAGATGCCCGCCAAATGTATCGCGACGGCGTCGGCTGTGATAATCCCAGTCCTCTGCCGGGTGGAGCTTCTCAGGCGGAAACTGCACAGTCCGTACAGTGAATTGGCAATACCTAAGGCAAACCGTAAAGGTCCGCCGGCACTTAGCGAATGCGTAGCATGAGCTTAGTATCGTTGCGTGACCGTAACGAGCGGAAGCGGGTTTCGCCGTGGTATTGACCAATTCCTGTGAGGGCGTTCGGACAGCCATAGTGAACTAAACTATGAATTAAACTGAAAGTTCGATCTTCCTCCCTGTATGCTGATAGCGATAATAACGTACCCCCGCCGCGTCCAGCATACGCCTTGACGCAGTTGCCGCCGGTCCGTCGTGATACTTGTCGTCGTCGTACACGATCGTCTTAATCCCAGCCTGAATGATCGCCTTTGCGCACTCGTTGCACGGGAACAGAGACACATAGAGCTTCGCGCCCTCCAGACTACCGCCGCAATAATTCAGGATCGCGTTCAGTTCGCTGTGCACCACGTACGGGTACTTGCAGTTCAGCTCGTCGCCCTCACGCGCCCACGGAAACTCGTCGTCCGAACAACCCGACGGGAATCCGTTATAACCCATCGACAGGATCTTGTTGTCGCTGCTCACGATACACGCACCCACCTGCGAATTCGGATCCTTCGACCGCATCCCGGCGAGCTTCGCGACGCTCATAAAATATTCATCCCACGAAATGTAATCCCTGCGTTTATCTGACATGGTTTTGACCTCCTCGTATAATATTTTCCAGATACATAAACATGTACCTTGATAACTTTGCTCAATCGGCTTAGTAAAGCCCATGGTATAATTGTTCCATAGTGTCAATCAGGTATCAGTTCTACGACCTCCTGTTGATCCCAAAGTGGATGCTTCATCAAAAGTCTGTTCCCCTGACACGGATGTTAGCTTCTAACCGGCTGGCTGTTTGCTTAAGTTCATGGACTGCCTTTGTGATTTCGCATGATATGTTTCAAAAGTGCCTCACAGCCCTCGAGAATCTCCCGATACGCCGTCTCGAAATCCCCCGTGTACCAGGGATCATCAATGTCCCGCGGCCTGTCTGCGAAGTCGAGCAGCCGGCTCACCTTCTTCTCCGGATCGTCCCCGAGAATTCGCATCATATTGCGGAGGTTGAACTGCTCCATCCCGATCAGATAATCGTATTCCTGATAGTCCCTGCGTTCCATCCTGCGGGCCGTCTTCCCCGTACAGGATAAACCGTGTTCCGCCAGCTTCCGTCTGGCAGGCGGGTATACCGGATTCCCGATCTCCTCCAGGCTCGTCGCCGCGGACGCGATGTAAAACCGATCCTCCATGCCCTGCTGCCACACCAGATCTTTCATAATGAATTCCGCCATCGGCGAACGACAGATGTTGCCGTGGCATACGAAAAGAACTCTAATCACTATTTTTCTTCCTCCTAAATTGCCAAGATATGCCCAAGTTTGCAAGGTTTTACGAGGTTTTCCAGGCATTCATATTTTTCACTCCAAAAGTACATAATCGGCAAATCACGGCAAGATTTAGCATTTTACTTCCGTCTGTAGTAGTCAAATCGTAGTCAGTAGTACGATGTGAAACTACTGCCGACAGGGGGGGTTCATTTGAACACCCTTTTATGGTTGGGGTGTTCACTTTTCCCATAGAGGTGTTCACCTTTTAACTAAGGGGTGTTCTATACTATATTGTCATCACCTGAATCAATCGATTCCACGTGAGTATTTCCGCCTAATGCCGATGCTAAGCTTGCAACAACTCCAACAACAACCATTCCTGCCATCGCAGCCATTCCGGCAATCCATTTTTTGTTTTCCGAGTCTTTCTTATCAACCTTATCTGCCACATCTTTCATCTGTTCGATGATATACTTTTTTTCTTCAAATGATAAATCATCCTTTTCAAGTTCTTTCTGCAATGAATCTATGATGGCGCTATAAGTATCATATACCGATTGTACACTCTTATCATTTGATTCTATCCCTTTATTCAAGGTTTCCTTGTAATCAACAAGCATCTCCTTTGAGGTCTTCGCAAACTCTGGGAACTGTTCAAGTGCTTTCTTTGCAACCTCAGGATCCATTTTATCAAGCATGGATGCGAGATTTATAACCTTTGCCTTGGTAAGATGTCTAAAATCTTCTATTCCTAATTTTTTTAAAACCTTTTCTTCTGACAATAATTTAGCCATAACAACGCCTCCCTATTCATCTTCTTCGTTCTCGTAGTCTTCATCATCCATTGCATCGCTCTTCTCCCTGTTGCAATGCCTGTGGAGTAATTGAGCATTTGATATGTCGGTCTTGCCACCCTGCGAGAACGGAACAATATGGTCAACCTCTGCATCATCTATATCGAGAATTTCATTTTTGCACCACGAGCAAATATAACCCGGGTGGAACAGTTCCTTCTTCACGCTATCCGAAAAAGCTCTGCTGCTATCATCACTTCCATAACTCCCTGTTATCTTTGTCAGAAGGTTGTAAACAGTGATGATTCTGCCAAGCACCCTCTTTCTGGAACCTGTTGCTACATATGTATCCTCTCGATACTGGTCATTATTTAATTTCAAATCCTCGATTGATTTTCTGATTGCATCTGCATGAGCCATAAGGTCATGATTATTAAAGAAGGAAAACGGTATAATGATGGAATCATACACGGAGCCACTAAACTTTCCTATTACCTTTCCGTTCTCACGATTAACGGCAAAAAAGGCAGTATCACCAAGTATCTGCTTAATGATATCAATCGTTTTATTGAATAAAGCTTTACAATCGGCAATCTCTGAATCATCTGCATTCTGATGATTAAACATATAATCATTCATTGTCTTCATGATAGAAGACTTATAATCTGTAAAATTCCGAAGAGCGAAGAAACGAAGAATTCTCTCCTGATACTGTTTTCTCTTGTTTTCGTCATGAAAAAGTATAGGAAGATACTTGTTCCCTGCCAAATCCTCAAGCATTCTGTTATAACTACCACGATAAATGCAGTTACGAAGTTCCTGTGGTTTTAACGAGACAGCCCCTTGATTCAGGCGGGCAAATATCTCGTACTTGAGTTCCTGTGATTCCTTAAGGATACATATAGCATTCAAGGAGGAAGATTTCAGTTTCTTCTGTAAAGCCTTGTCCATATCCTTAAAGTACAGACCATTCAGTTCCTTCAACTCGCTTAATCCAGTAAGTGGGAACTTGTTCTCAAGATAAAAAACAAAAGAAGTGATTCTTTGCTGTCCGTCAATTACACTCCAAGTCTCATCATTTTCCTGACACAAATATACTGTAGGAATAGGAATCCCTATAAGCATTGACTCTATCAATTTTGATGACTGTTTCTGTGTATATACAAAATCCCTCTGATAATCAGGATCGGTTACAATATCCCCATCATCAAACATTTCCCTTATTGTAGATAAAGGAAAGTCTTTCTGGGTAGTATAAACTGTCTTATCCTCCATAAGTAACCCACGCCTCCGCTTTGTAAAATAATGTGGAATCTACTCCTATTCAGAGTACAATACCCCAAATAAATATTATATCACAAATCCGTCAAAATCGGTCATAAACTTTTGATTAAAAATTGCTCACTTCAAGGCTGAAGCTAATCATATATTTTCAGGGTACACACCTATCTAATCCACAACGAGATCCCCATTTTAAAGGATTTATTCAAACACTTAACGAGGGTGTCTCCAATTGCAGTCTTCAGTGTTCAGACAACTCTATCCAACAGAAAGGGGCTGTTGCAAAATAGATGAGTAATTCATCTATGGAGCAATGGCTCCCTTTTTATTTCAAAAAATGGAAA